>JAFUQJ010000024.1 GCA_017480995.1 Alphaproteobacteria bacterium | reverse complement strand
GGGGAGGCGTACGCTTTGCGGTCGGGATGACAAGGGGTTGGACCCTCGGGTCAAGCCCGAGGGCGACTGTATGGGGTGGAAACAGTCATCAGAAACCAGGGCTTAGTGATTAGAGCTGAAAGAATTTTAAGCAATCATGCTTCTGCACAAATCACGAATAACGAATTACAAATAACAAGAAAGCCCCTCGTGAGAGGGGCTTGATTCGTTAGGGAGCGGGAACCGGAAGTTTTACCGGGCCGGTTTGCTGGCCGGGAGCGGCAACGCCGGTTTTGGGAACAATGGCTCCCGTCTTGGGAACAACGCCGCCGGGGACGGCTCCCGTTTTAGGCTGAATTGCACCGGTCTTGGGGACAATAGTGCCGGTTTTGGGTTGGATTGCACCGGTTTTGGGGACAATGGCTCCCGTTTTGGGTTGGATAGCTCCGGTTTTCGGAACGATTCCGCCCTTGGGAATGACTTTTCCCATCTGCGGCACCGGAATATCAGCCTGCGGCGCGGCTTCTTCCTTCGGAGCGTTGACGCCGTTGTCGGGGCCCGGCGTCTTGGTGTCAAGCAGGCTGTTTAGCAGCGAGTGGCTGACCGTATCGCCGACTTTGATGCCGTGACGCTTGACCTGGCCGGCGTTGATTTCGAGCACGGCGCGGACGGGATCGCGCGAGATGATGAGCTCTTCGGACATCGGTTCGGCGTTTTCCTTAATCATGCTGATGGTTGCGTCCGGTGCGATGAACAGCATATCGAGCGGGATTTTGGTGTTTTTCATCCACATGGCCGTCGGGCGAACCGGGTAGATGCTGAAAATCATGCCGTTGGTAAAGCCGAGGTTGGTGCGGTGCATCAGGCCTTTTTGGAGTTCTTCCGGCGTTTGGGCGACTTCAACCGCAAAGCGGACGTCGCCGTTGGCCGTTTTAATCAGCAGCGGCGTGGTCGGTTTTTGTTCTTCTTCGGCAGAGCAGCCGAACAACAGCAGTGCCACAAAAAATAATTTTGCAAATTTAAGCATGATTGTCTCCTGTTATTTTTTTTGAATCGTTTAATTTGCGAGGGTTCCATTGCGAAACGACAACCGGGCCGTTTTGCGAAATGAGAATCTTTTTGGCCGTGCGGGCTTCGGGTTTGGCGCCGAAGTTTTTGCTCATTTCTTCAAGCGAGACCAGCGTTTGTTCCCCTTTGACATAATGCAGGCGGTAGGCCGGAGAATCTTTGACGATGCCGATAAGCTCAAAAGCGTTTTTGGCGGCGTATTTGTTCCAGATGAGCTCCAAAAACTCGTTTATTTTGCCGGGCAGGGAGGGGGCGTCCATCAACGGCATGCCGTATTCGAGAATCTTTTTGAGGTTCGGTTCGAAGAAACTGTCGCTGTCGCAGACAAACAGGCCGGGCATCAGGTACTGCATGTCGTTTTTGAGCGCGAAGTGCGTCTGCGCCAGAAACATCAGCGGGTGCAGCTTGTCCTCTTCCAGATAGACTTTGGAGGCTTCGGCTTTTTTGAAAAACCAGTTGGCTATTTCCAGAGCCGATTTGACGGCGGGTTTGGTCATGACTTTTTCCTTAAAACCAAAACAACGATACAAGCGAGTATAATATATCCCTGCGTAATTACAAACAAATATTCAAAGATAATCACGAATAAATTTGCTTAAAACTGTGTTTTTGCTCTTGTGTTATGGGGATTAATACGTTATCGTTCGGGGTAATAAAGTTACTTTTTTAGTGGGAAAATACGATGTTTGGTTTGAGAAATTTGGTATCCTGGAGCGGAATCTGCGCGGCGGTCGTTTTGCTGAACGGCTGCGCCAGCGCCGTGTTTCCGGATTTTGCGGAAGATGAAGACGATGTGGTTATTGCCGAGGGAGGCCGCGTTGAGCGCGAGCTGCCCAAAGAAGGAAATTCGCTGAGAGCGGATACCGAAAACGCCGCTTACGAAGACGACGAGCCTGTTGACGAAACCGAAAGCGTTGCCGCGGCCGAGACCAAGCCCGTCGTTGCCGAAGATATAAAGGAAGCGGACGAAGAAGACAAAGTCATTATTCCCGAGAAGAAGACTGCCGCCACCGACGAAACCGAACCTTATACGCCGAGCGTGAGCTACCGGGTGGAGACGATTTATTTTGCCAACGGCAGCGCCGCGGTTGAGCCCCAATACAACAAAGCTCTGCGCAACGTGGTTAAAACGGCCAAGAAAAACAATGCCGGCGTCATCGTTTACGGTTATGCTTCCAGCCGTACCCGCAATACGGATCCGGCGAGCCACAAACTGGCCAACTTCAAGGTTTCTCTCGAACGTGCGCAGAATGTCGCCGCCGCTCTGAAGAAAGCGGGAATGCCGGCTTCAAAGATTACGGTGGAGGCCTTGTCCGACACGGCGCCCGCATATCTCGAAGTTATGCCGGAAGGCGAGAGACTGAACCGCCGCGCCGAGATATACATTAATTACTAAGGCGTTTTGATGCAGTGCGCAAAGCAGTTCGGCGGTTTGGCAATTTCGGTCTGCCGGAGTTGTCCGCCCGCGGGCTGCTTTGCCGTTTTTGCCGAAACGCATAATTTCAGATTAACGGAGTAAATTTTTTGACATCTTTTGAGGAAACGCAAAAATCAATCGGCGGCAATTTGTGGAAACTTTTGCAGGCCGACGAGCGTGCGGTCGAACTGATGATGCAGAAGTTTAATCTGCCGTATCTGATTGCCCGGATTTTGGTCTTGCGCGGCGTCGGCGTCGATGAAGCCGGCAGTTTTCTGGAGCCGAAGATTCAAAAGCTGATGCCGAATCCCGATGTTCTTAAAGATATGAACAAGGCGGCCAAGCGGATTGCGCAGGCCGTGATGACGCAGGAGCAGATTGCGATTATCGGCGATTATGACGTGGACGGCGCGACGTCGTCTTCGGTTTTGCGTCTGTTTTTGGAAGAAGCCGGTTCCAAGCCGCTGATTCACATTCCCGAACGTGAGGAAGGCTACGGGCCGAGCAAACAGGCGGTTGACGCTTTTAAGGCGCAGGGGGCGACGCTTCTGATTACGGTCGACTGCGGCACGACCGCGTTTGAGCCGCTTGAATACGCCGCGGCACAGGGCATGGACGTTATCGTCATTGATCACCACGAGGCGGAAGCCAGGCTGCCGCAGATTTATGCCGTGGTAAATCCCAAACGGCTGGATGAAGAAAACGATTTTCCGTATCTGAAGTTTCTGGCTGCGGTCGGCGTCGCGTTTATGGCCGTGGTGGCCGTCAATCGCGAATTGCGGGCGCAAAAGTTTTATTCGGACGCCAAACCCGAGCCGGACTTGCTGAAATGGCTTGATTTGGTCGCGCTCGGCACGGTTTGCGACGTGGTGCCGCTTAAAGGGCTTAACCGCGCGTATGTGCGGCAAGGGCTTAAGATTATGGCCAACCGCAACAATATCGGACTGACCGCGTTGATTGACAAGGCGAATCTGAGCGAGGCGCCGACTGCGTTTCATCTCGGTTTTGTGTTGGGGCCGCGGATTAATGCCAGCGGGCGCGTCGGCGACGCCGACATGAGCCATAAACTGTTGTGCTGCACCGACAGTTATCAGGCGCAGCTTATGGCCGACAAACTCAATGAGTATAATGTGGCGCGCAAAGACATCGAGGCGTATGTCATGCTGCAGGCAATCGAGATGCTCGAGGGCACGCCGCAGGCTTATCCGATTGCTTTCGTAGCCGGCGAAGACTGGCATCAGGGCGTTATCGGCATTGTCGCCGGCAAGCTGAAAGAGCGTTATAACGTGCCGAGTTTCGTAATGTCGATCGAGGCGGACGAAGTGAAGGGAAGCGCGCGGTCAATTCCGCAGGTGGATTTGGGCGCCCTGATTATTGCCGCCAAGGAAAAGGGGCTGATTACCAAAGGCGGCGGACATACGATGGCGGCGGGCTTTTCTTTGGAAAAAGAGCAGATTGAAGCGTTTCGGGATTTTGTCGGACAGTATGTGGTGGAAAAAATCGGCAGCGAAGCAGTTACGCCGGTGCTGGACATTGACGCCGAGCTTGACGCGGCCGGCGCCAACCTTGAGCTGGTAGATTATCTGGAAAAGCTGGAGCCTTACGGCGCCGGCAACAAGGAACCGCTGATCGTGCTGAAAAACGTGCATCTGATTAAGCCGACGCTGATCGGCGTCGGGCATGTGCGCTGCGTTTTGAGCTCAGCCAACGGCGGCAGTCTCAAAGCGATGGCTTTCCGCGTCGGCGACAACGACATCGGTCACGCAATGCTTACCGCCAAGGGCGAAAATTTTGACGTGGCCGGCGTATTGCGGCGCGACCGCTGGCAAGGGCGCAACGAGGTTCAGTTTATTCTCAGCGACATCAGGCGGGCCGGCTGAGACGGGAGGAAACAATGGCAGAGAAAAATTTTGAGGTCAGAAAAAGAGCTTTGAATATCCGGCGTCTTCGCCTGGAACGCGAGCGGGCCGTGTTTATGAAACTCGGCGCCAAGCTGCGCGCCTATCTGTTTACCGGTATTCTGGTGACGGCGCCGGTGGCGATTACTTTTTATATGGCCTATAAGTTTATTTTCTGGGTTGACCGGCTGGTTAACCAGGTTTTACCGCCGCAGTACAAGTTTGACGAAATTCTGCCGGTGACGGTGCCGGGCATCGGGCTGGTGATTCTGGTGGCGGCGCTGATTCTGGTCGGAATGTTTGCGGCCGGATTTTTGGGGCGTTTTTTCCTGAGGCTGGGCGAGTGGCTGGTTTATAAAATGCCACTGGTGTCAACGGTTTATTCTTTGCTAAAACAGGTCTTTGAAACGTTTTTCTCAAGTAAGACTCAAGCATTTAAAAAAGTGGTGATGCTGGAGTATCCGCGCAAGGGAATCTGGATTTTGGGGTTTGTCAGCGCCGAGTTGCAGGGCGAGGTTAAGGACAAGCTGCCCGGCGACATGGTGGGCGTTTTTATTCCGACGACGCCGAACCCGACGTCGGGGTTTTTGATTTTTGTACCCAGGGAAGACGTGACGGAGCTTTCGATGAGCGTGGAAGAAGGGCTCAAATATGTGGTAACCGGCGGTTTGGCGGAGCCCGACGAGCGGAAAAAGCGCAAAAAGTCCTAAAAAAGCAAAAAATCTTTCAACAGCTGCAAAAAAGACTTGATTATTTTTTCTTTGTGCTTTATTTGTAAGCACAGCTTTGATGTTGAAACGCGGTCATGGCGAAATTGGTAGACGCGCAACCTTGAGGTGGTTGTGGGCTAAGCCCATGGAAGTTCGAGTCTTCTTGACCGCACCATTAAAGCAGGTCCGAATGATTGTTTCGGAGCCGGTTTCTCGGTAAATTCCATATTATGATTTGAGGGAGGGCATCATGAGCAAACGCATTAAACGCCAACCGCTTCCCAAATCATCCAAAATTCTCCGCAAAAAGAAAAAACAGCATGTCGAGCAGGCGCCGATTTTGGGGCTGGGGCCGAAGTTTATCAAATCGGTCAAAATTGCCCTGCGCGAAAACGACGTTATTCATATCCGCAAGATTGTCGAAGGGTTGTCGGAATATGATCTGGCGCATTTGATTGAGGCGCTGCCCTGGAATCTGCGGACGCAGCTGGTCGAAATTCTCGGCGACAAAATTAATCCGGAAGTCTTTCCCGAATTAAACGACGTGGTTCAGGAGCAGGTTATTGAAAGCCTGAATGAGCCGCAGATCGTCAAAATTGCCAATGAACTGGATTCCGACGAGGTTGTCGAGATTCTGGAACATATGGACGAGAGCGAGCAAAACAGCATTATCCAAAAGCTCGATCCGGAATTAAAGTATCAGGTTCAGTCATCGCTGTCTTATCCCGAAGATTCGGCCGGGCGACTGATGTCGCGCGAGTTTGTGAGCATGCCCGACTGGTGGAGCGTGAAGGAAGCCAAAGAGTTTTTGCTCAAAAACGAGGAACTGCCGGAAGACTTTTACGAAATCTGCCTGACCGACGAAAAGTTTTATCCGACCGGACAGATTGCCTTGGACAAACTGGTGCGCGCCAAGCCGTCGGACAGCCTGTTTGACATTATGGACGGCGAAATCGTGCCGGTGAACGTCGACACCGACCAGGAAGAAGTGGCGCATATGTTCCGCGAATACGGCTGGCGCTCGGCCATGGTGGTGGACAACCGCGGGCACCTTATCGGCGTCATATCCATTGACGACGTCATGGAAGTTATTCACGAAGAGGCTTCCGAAGACATTATGCTGATGTCGGGTACCGAAGAGGGCGACGTGTTCCGTTCGCCGTTCTCGATTTTCCGCTCGCGCGTCATCTGGCTGGTGACCAATTTGTTTGCGACGATTATCGCGGCGTCGGTGGTTAAGGGGTTTCAGGAGGTTATCGCGCAGATTTCGGTGCTGGCGGTGCTGATGCCGATTGTGGCTTCAATGGGCGGCACGACCGGGCAGCAGACGCTGGCCGTGGTGGTGCGTGCGCTGGCGACCAAAGAGCTGACCTCGGGCAATACCATGCGGATGATCCTCAAAGAATTTTTGGTCGGGCTGATGAACGGATTGTTGTTTGCGTGTCTGATCGGACTGATTACGCATATCTGGTTTCCGGAATATCGCGTTATTCCGTATATTATCGCGCTGGCAATGCTGATAAACCTGACGATTGCTTCGCTGGCGGGAATCCTGATTCCGCTGACGCTGAACCGTCTGAAGGCTGATCCGGCGATTGCCTCGGGCGTTTTTCTGATTGCATTGACGGATTCGGGGGGCTTTTTTGTTTTCCTCGGATTGGCCAAGGCCTTCCTTTTGTAACGAAAATCTTTGCATATCTTCCAGTTAGTGCTTTTTATTTGCCGATTATGTTTTATAATCGGTTCAGTCTTATTTTTTGCAGGAGTTGATTGTGTTTATCGGTTTGAGTATTGCCCTGATTGTCGTGCTGCTGGATCAGCTGAGCAAGTATTATATGCTGCACGAGGTTCTGGGCGAGCAGATTGTTATAGAAGTAACGCCTTTTTTCAACTGGGTGCGGGCCTGGAATACCGGCGTCAGCTTTTCGATGTTTAACGATTACGGCAATCTCGGCACGATTATACTGTCGGTTGTCGCCGGGGCGATTATTCTGGCGCTGTTTGTCTGGCTCAAAAACGAAAAAGACCGGCTGGCGCAGGCCGCGCTCGGAATGGTTATCGGCGGCGCCGTCGGCAACGTGATTGACCGCGTGCGTCTCGGCGCGGTGTTCGATTTCTTGGATTTTCACATTACGGACACGCACTGGCCGGCGTTTAACCTGGCAGACAGTTTTATCTGCATCGGCGCGGTGATTTTGATTTTACAGAGTATATTTGTTAAGAATGAGGAAGAGCAGAAATGAAAAGACTTTTGTTTGTTTTGATTACGGCCGGCGTTTTGAGCGGCTGCGGTTTGACCAAAGAGAAACTCGGGATTGCCCATAAGGCGCCCGACGAAAACATGGTGACCGTGCGGCAGCCTTTGTCGGTTCCGCCGGAGTATGATTTGCGCCCGGTTGCCGAAGTCCGGCAGGGAGAATAATTTTTGCGCAGAAAATTAAGAATATTTTCCAGCCTGTTGATTTTTATGCTTGTGTTCGCTCCTTTCGAGGGGCGGGCAAAGCTTTTCGGCGCGCAGAGTTTTGTGCTTGACAACGGACTGGAAGTCGTCTTCATTCCCAACCGCCGGGCGCCGATTGTCAAGCAGATGCTGTGGTATAAGAGCGGCAGCGTCGACGAGGCCCCGGGCAAAGGCGGCAGCGCGCATCTGCTCGAGCACCTGATGTTTCGCGGCACCGAGAAAATCAGCGGGCAGGCGTTTAACCGCCTGATGGAAGAAAACGGCGCCGAGAGCAATGCCTTTACCAGCACCGACGTGACGTCGTATCATCAGTTTCTGGATGTCAGCCGCCTGGAGCCGGCAATGTTTGCCGAAGCCGACCGGATGCGGAATCTGAAAATTTCCGACGAAGATTTTGCCTTGGAGCGCGATATCGTGTTTCAGGAGCGCAAGCAGCGGATCGACAATAATCCGACGGCGCAGTTCAGCGAAGAAATCCGCCGCGTTTTGTGGCAGGACAGTCCTTACGGCCGGCCGGTGACCGGTACGGAAGAAGAGATTTTGAATCTGAGCAAAGACGACATTGAAGCCTATTATCGCAGGTATTATACGCCGCGGCAGGCGGTTTTGATCTTGGCGGGCAATCTTGACGCGGCAACGGCGCGCCGTCTGGCCGAAAAATATTACGGAAAAATCGAGGGCGAAGCGGAAGAACTTCCGGCCAGAAATTTTCCGGCCTTGAAAAAGGTGCGGTCCAGAGTGGAAATGCGGCATCCCGACGTTAAGACGCCGCGGCTGCTGAAGGTTTTTGCGACGTCGTCGTACCGGCATGAGGCGGAAGACGTTTATCCGCTGCGGGTTTTGGCCGCTTATATGGGTGAGGGCGAGACTTCGAAATTATACAAAAAACTGGTTTTGCGCGACAAAAAGGCCTTGAGCGTGAACGCCGACTATAATCCGTTGTCGAAGAGCTACGGCACGTTCAGCATCGGCGCGGTTCCGGCCGAGGGCGTCGACACCGCGGAATTGGAGGCGGCGCTGCGGGCCGCATGGGACGAGGCGCTGCAAGAACTCAGCCTTGACGAAATCCAGAAAACCAAGCAGAAGATGCTCGCCGGACTGGTCTATCTGCGCGACAATCCCGAAGATGCGGCTTATGTCATGGGGGCAATGCGCAGCATCGGCGTGCCGCTGGACGAGATTGAGGAGCAGGCCGACAGAATCAGAGCGGTTGATTACCGCAGTCTGCGCAAAATCGCGCGCAGGCTGACAACGCAGTCGCCGCAGGTGAGCGGCATTTTGTCCCCCGAAGGAGAGAAAAATGCGTTATAGAGGAAAAAGGCGCGGTTGGGGAAAATGGATTGCTGTTGCGGTCTCGGCGGCAGTTTTGTTTTTTGCGGCCGACGCGCGGAATTGGCTGCGGAACAAAGACGAGCTTCGGGAACTGGCGGCCAATTCGGAACTCGGCAAAATCAAATTTGAGGCCAAGGTTACGGAGATAACCAGTCCGCGGCTGCGGCTTAAGGCTTATTTGCTCGAAGATGCCGAGAATCCGATTGTCAGCGTCAGCTTTATTTTCAAAAACGCGGGTTATGCCAGCGACAACGCCGGCGAAGAAGGAATCGCCAACATGACGGCGGCGCTGCTGACCGAGGGGGCCGGCGATTATCCGGGCGCGGTTTTGAAGGACGAGCTGGAAAGCAGAGGAATCCGCGTCGCTTTCGGCGCCGACAAAGACGATTTTACGGGAAGTCTGCTTACCA
Organism: Alphaproteobacteria bacterium; assembly: GCA_017480995.1. Classification (GTDB taxonomy): domain Bacteria; phylum Pseudomonadota; class Alphaproteobacteria; order RF32; family CAG-239; genus CAZU01. The sequence continues at coordinate 3,241 of JAFUQJ010000024.1, read as the reverse complement.
CCAAGGAAAATCTGCCGCAGGCCGTCCGGCTGATGAATTTGATGTTGACGCAGCCGCGCTTTGAGCACGACGATATTGCGCGGGTTCAGAAGCAGATGATTAACGCATTGCGGCGCCAGAACGAAAATCCGAATCAGGTTCTGCTTTTGGAATTTAACAAAGAACTGTACGGCAGTCATCCGTACGCGCGCAATCCGCTCGGGCGCGAAAAGGTTATTCTGGCGGTTGACAAAGCCAGGCTGCAAAAGTTCGGGCAGGATAATCTGATTACCGCCAATCTGATTACGGGGATTGCCGGAGATATCGGCGAGGAAGAGGCCGGCCGGCTGTTGGATGCGATGTTTGCCGGTCTGCCGCAGAGCGGAAGCCTCAATTTCGTGCGTAACGCCGATTTGAATTTTGACAACCGCAGCTGTCAGATTAGCCGCGACATCGGGCAGAATGTCATGCTGCGCGCGGTCGGCGGCGCAGGACGGACGCATGAGGATTTTTATCCGCTGTATGTCGCCAATTATATTCTGGGCGGCGCCGGGCTGACTTCCAGACTTTCGCAAAAAATCCGCGAGGAGAAAGGGCTGACCTACGGCGTTTATTCATATCTGTCGCTTGACGACAAAGCGCCGCTGATAGTGTCCGGTTTCTCGTCGACGCCGGACAAATATGCCGAAGCGGAAGCGCTTTTGGAGCAGGAATGGAAGGCGTTTGCCGAAAACGGCGCGTCGCAGGAAGAACTGGACAAAGCGAAGAAATATCTGACCGCTTCGAACAATCTGCGTTTTGCCTCGATTGAAAACATATCGGCAATGCTGGCGGCAATGCAAAAATATAATTTAGGACTGGATTTTTTGCAAAAAAGAAACGATTATATCAGCCAAATCGATTTGGACAGCGTTAACCGCGCGGCGAAAAAGTATTTTGCGGCGCCGGCAGTCAGCGTCAGAATAGGCAGTTTTTAGGACGATAAGGAGAACACGACAATGTTTGGAAGAAGATTTGAAGTCAATAACCTCAAGAGCTGGAAGCACCTGGAGAAATGTTATAAGAAATTCGGCAAGGCAGAAATGCGCGAGATGTTTGCCAAAGATCCGCAGCGCGCCGAAAAATACAGCCTCAAGCTCGGAAACATGGTGTTTGACTATTCGAAAAACAGAATTAACGACCGAATTAAAAACGCGTTGCTGATGCTGGCCAAGGAACGCAAAGTCGACGAAAAGATTGAGGCGATGTTTGCCGGCGAAAAAATCAACCAGACCGAAAAACGGGCGGTTTTGCACGTGGCTCTGCGCAACCGCGCCAACACGCCGATTTTTGTCGACGGCAAAAACGTTATGCCGAAAATCAACGAAGTTCTCGGCAAGATGCGCAAGTTTTCGGAAGCGGTGCGTCTGGGCGAGTTTACCGGTTATACCGGCAAAAAGCTGACCAATATCGTCAATATCGGCATCGGCGGTTCCGATCTCGGGCCGAAAATGGCCTGCGAGGCTTTGCGGCGCTATTGGGCCAAAGACATCAAGTGTTATTTTATTTCCAATATTGACGGCACTGCCTGCGCGGAAGTTTTGAACAAGATTAATCCCGAAGAGACGCTGTTTATCGTTTGTTCCAAGACTTTTACGACGATTGAAACGCTGACCAATGCCAAAACCTGCCGCAAATGGCTGGTCGACGCCTTGGGCGAACATGCCGTGTCCAAGCATTTTGTCGCGGTTTCCACCAATGCCAAAGAAGTCGGGAAATTCGGCATTGATGTCGAAAACATGTTCGAGTTCTGGGATTTTGTCGGCGGCCGCTATTCGATGTGGTCGGCAATCGGGCTGTCGATTGCCATTGCCGTGGGGATGGACAATTTCGACAAGATGCTGGACGGTGCTCATGAAATGGACATGCATTTCAAAGACGCCGGGTTTGCCGACAATATTCCGGTGATTATGGCATTGCTTGAAATCTGGTATCGCGATTTCTTCAAATTCGGCAGCGTTGCCGTTATTCCCTATGACCAGTATTTGAAATATGTTCCGGCGTATCTGCAGCAGTTGGTGATGGAAAGCAACGGCAAGTCCGTCAATAATGAAGAAAAGTTTGTCAAATACAATACCTCGCCGGTTTTGTTCGGCGGCGCCGGCACCGATGTTCAGCATTCTTTTTTCCAGATGATTCATCAGGGAACTTCGGTTGTGCCGTGCGACTTTATTATTCCGGCGATTTCGCATAACGAAATCGGCGATCATCACGAAATCCTGGTGGCCAACGTTTTGGCGCAGGGCGAGGCGCTGATGCGCGGCAAGACCTCGACCGAGGCTTACGAAGAGATGATTAAGGCCGGCAAGAGCAAGGAAGAGGCGGTCGCTTTGAAAAAATACAAGAGTTTTCCCGGAAACCGCCCGTCCAATACCTTTGTCTTCAAAAAGATGGATCCGCACGCTTTGGGCATGCTGATTGCCGCTTATGAGCACAAGACTTTTGTCGAAGGCGTTATCTGGAATATCGACTCGTTCGACCAGATGGGCGTTGAGCTCGGCAAACAGATGGCGTTGAGCATTTTGCCGGAGCTGCAGAACAACGCCAGCAGCATTCGGCACGACAGCTCGACCGAAAATCTGATTAAACTGATAAAGGACCTGCGTAAATAAATGCCGATCAGAATCTTACCGTCAAATCTGGTTAACCAAATTGCCGCCGGCGAAGTGGTCGAACGGCCGGCTTCGGTAGTCAAAGAGCTGGTGGAAAACGCCATAGACGCCGGCGCCAAAGCGATTGAAGTCCGTCTGACTGACGGCGGCAAGGGGCTGATTTCGGTTACGGACGACGGCAAGGGCATGAACCCCGGCGAGCTGCCGCTGGCCGTGGAGCGCCACGCAACTTCGAAACTGCCGGACGATAACCTGTTTAACATCAGTTTTCTCGGGTTTCGCGGCGAGGCGCTTCCTTCGATTGCCTCGGTCGCGCGGCTGACAATCACGAGCCGGACTAAAGATGCGGACAGCGCTTGGCAGATTTGCGTGGAGGGCGGGCAGAAATCGGAAGTCCGGCCGGCGGCGCATCCGCAGGGAACGCGGATTGAAGTCCGCGATTTGTTTTACGCTACGCCGGCGCGGCTCAAATTCTTGAAGGCTTCGAGCAGCGAAACGGCGCAATGCGTCGACATTTTGAACAGAATTGCGCTGGCGAACGCCGATATCGCTTTTTATCTTTATGACGGAGAGAAAAAGAAGATTTCTTTGCCGGCCTGTCACGGCGATTT
>JAFUQJ010000152.1 GCA_017480995.1 Alphaproteobacteria bacterium | reverse complement strand
TCTGCGCCCTTTCGGCCAAAATCCAGTCCGGCGACGCCACGGCGGGCAATGCCGAAGACGTCTTCAAAATGGCAACCGTCAACGGCGCCCGCGCCGTCGGGCTCGATGCCGGCGAGATTGCCGAAGGCAAATTGGCCGACTGCATTCTGATTGACCTCAACAACCACTTTCTGGTGCCGAACTATAATCTGATTTCCAATATGGTCTACGCCGCCGACAGCTCCTGCATCGACACCGTCATCTGCAACGGTCGGATTCTGATGCAGAACCGCCATGTCGACGGCGAAGAAGAAATCATTGCCGAAATCAAAAAACTCAGTGAATTTTTCCGGAATTAAAACTTGCGGTTTGTTTCCCAGTTCCATGCCGTACGGATAATGTCTTCAATATTCGTATACTGCGGTGTCCAGCCGAGGATTTCTCTGGCTTTGCGGTTGTCGGCATAGAGTCGCGCCGGATCTCCGGCCCGCCGCCCTTCGACAACTGTCGGACAGCTTTTTCCCGCAACATTCTCCGCCGCTTTGATAATTTCCGTTACCGACGTCGGAATTCCCGTCCCCAGGTTAATTGCGCCGCAAAACGCGTCAAGTTTTTCCAAAGCCAGCCGATGAGCCGCCGCCAGATCGTCGACATGAATATAATCACGCAGACAGGTCCCGTCCGGCGTCTCATAATCATTGCCGAAAACCTTGATATTTTCCCGTTCGCCCTTAATCGCTTTCAAAACCAGCGGAATCAGGTGGCTCTCCGGATTATGGCTTTCGCCGATGCTGCCGTCGGGAGCCGCGCCGGCCGCGTTAAAATACCGCAAGGCAATATATCTAAGCCCGTAAGCCGCGGCATAATCCTTGAAAATGTTTTCTATCGTCAGTTTGGTTTGTCCGTAAGGATTAATCGGAGCCTGCGGATGTTTTTCATCCATCGGCACATATTGCGGATTGCCGTAAGTTGCGCAAGTGCTTGAAAAGACAATTTTCTTGACCTCATGCTCAAGCATGACGTCAAGCAGGTTCAGCGTTCCCGCCACATTGTTCCGATAATATTTCCGCGGATTGACAACGCTCTCGCCGACCAAAGAATAAGCCGCAAAATGAATCACGGCGCCGATTTCGTATTTGTCAAAAACCGCCCGCAAGGAACCTTCATCAAGCAAATCGGCCCGTTCCAGAGGCGCCGAGGCAACCGCTTCGGCATGCCCGCAAACCAGATTGTCCAGCACGACGCAGTCATATCCCTTTTCCGCAAAATGCTTTAATGTATGAGAACCGATATAACCGGCGCCGCCGACAATCAAAATTTTTTGCATGATAAAAACCCTCCGCTTTTTATCTTAGCGGCGAAAAAAAATCTTTCAAGCCGGAATCCGTATTTGATAACACCTTTAGGCTTTAAAAACAAGAACATTAACTTCAGAATACAACATTTTGAAATATTGCAGTTTTTTTTGCAAAATAAATGTTAATACTGAACTTCCGCCGTATATTCGTACCACGGATTAATCAAAGCGGTCGAAGGCCCCAGCACCACCATGTTCAAAATATCGGCAGCCAGCGAAAAAGGCAGCGCCAGCAAAAACTTTCCGAGGCTGTTTTCCTTAAAGTTGATTGCCGTATTGGTCGGCACCATCAGATAACCGGCCGAAATGTCCTCACCGTTAAAACCGGTGCGGCGGCCCCATTTGTCATTGGTAATCTGACTGCGCAGCAAAATCGTGCGTTCTTCGCCGCTTTCGTCAAGAACGGTAACGGTTTTGTCTTCCGAACCGCGGCTGACGCGCAAAACATATTCGCCGTCCTTAAAAACGATTTTGCTTTTGTCAACCGGTTTGCGGTTAATCAATATCTCTGTTCCGCGCACCTGCTCGAGCGTCATTCCGCGCGTGTCCAAAACGTCGTTCAGCGGCAGGCTCTGCCTGTAACTGTGATAATTCGGCACCACACAGC
>JAFUQJ010000151.1 GCA_017480995.1 Alphaproteobacteria bacterium | reverse complement strand
TCGGCGGGAAGCGGCCGATTGTCGGAAACAACCTGCGTCGGGACGCGGATAACAACCGGATGAGAGGTCTGATTCAGTCCCCAGTTCAGCATGGAGAGGTATTCTTCTTTGGTGGTCGGCGCCAGATGAACAATATTGGGGATATTGGAAATCAGCGGAATGTCAAAACAGCCGAGGTGGGTGGCGTCCATGCCGGAGATGGCGCCCGAGAAGACCAGAATGACGGCCGGATTGTTGTTTAGCGCCAGGTCCTGCGACAATTGGTCATAAGTTCTTTGAACAAAAGAGCTCCAAACGCAGAAGACGGGACGGCAGCCGCCTTTGGCCAATGCGGAAGCAAAGGCGACGGCATGCTCTTCGGCGATGCCGACGTCAACATAGTTTTGGCCGAGGCGCATTCTTTTGTCCGGCGTCAGGCCGAAAGCGCCGGGCGTGCCGGCCGAGATGACGACAAGGTCTTTGTCTTTCCGGAGGCGATTGTCCAAATATTCAAAAGTAATGTCGTTGTAGGTTTCGCCATTGCCAAAGTTAACGGTGTTTTCGCCGGTAGCAATGTCAAAAGGCAGGTTCCAATGCCATTTTTCTTTGTTCGTTTCGGCAGGAAGATAGCCTTTGCCCTTGGTGGTGTGAACATGCAGCACGACCGGGCGGGCAGTGTCTTTGACTTGTCTGAACGTTTCGATCAGCCGGGGCAGGGAATTTCCGTCTTCCACATAGCGGTATTCAAATCCCAGGGCTTTGAACATATTGCATTCGGCGGCGCCGCCGGTTTCGCGCAGGAGGCGCAGATTGGTATAAAGTCCGCCGTGGTTTTCGGCAATGGACATCTCGTTGTCGTTGACGATGATAATGATGTTGCTGCCGAGTACGGCCGCGTTGCTGAGGCCTTCCAGCGCTTCGCCGCCGCTTAGGGAACCGTCGCCGATGACCGCGATAACGTTGTGTTTTTCGTTTTTAAGGTCGCGGGCTTTGGCCAGACCGCAGGCAAGGCTTATTGAGGTGGAGGTGTGGCCGACGATGAAAAAGTCGTGTTCGCTTTCGGCAGGGTTGGTGTAACCCGAGACGGCCGCCATGTCTTCGGCACTGCCGGTAAATCCGTTTTTGCGGCCGGTCAGAATCTTGTGCGGGTAGCATTGGTGCGAAACGTCGTAGACAATTTTGTCACGCGGAGAGTCAAAGACATAGTGCAGGGCGACGGTCGTTTCGACAATGCCGAGGTTGGGGCCGACATGGCCGCCGACTTTGCTGTCGCGGTTCAGGACGGCGGCGCGGATTTCCTCCGCAACGCTTTCCAACTCGGAAAGATTGAGCTTTTTTAAGTCTTCGGGCGAATTGACGGTGTCAAGAAAATTCATGATGTTCTCCTGTCGGTTGGTAACGAATCGTGTTCGACAAGTATCATATTTTTTAGAGTTAACTCTAAGTCAATAGTTTTTTGAAGGTCGGGGATAATTTTTTATGCGCGTACATTTTGGGGCAGGAAAAATCCCCTGCTTGGGCAAGGGGATTTTATGACGGCAGATTTTATCAGTTTTGCGGGAGGCTTTCTGGCTGTGCGGCGTCCTGATGAAAACGCCGGCTGTAAGAGCTGTCGTCGCCGGCGGCGGAAGCGTTTTTGCCGTCGGGCGCAACGGTGTCTTTGGCGGTTTCCCATGCGTTGCTGCCGGCTTCTTTGGTTTTGTCCCAGGTTTCGCCGGAGACCTCTTTGGTCTTATCCCAGGCCTTGCCGGAAATCTCTTTGGTCTTGTCCCAGGCTTCGCCGGATTTTTCGGCAATCGCATCGCCGGTTTTGGCGGCACCCTCTTTGGTTTGGTCCCAAGCCTTGGCCGCGCTTGCTTTTAGGCTGTCGTCCGGTATCTTAGCTTCTCCCTGCGTCGGATTGACGGGGGTATCGGCGGCGTCGGTTTCAGAAACAGCCGCGGACAAAAGCAAAACGAAGGCTGAAACGGCGCCGGTCAAAAATTTGGTTGTTGTTTTCATGTGCATATCTCCTAATTGCATAATGCAGCTCAGAGATAGTTCCCGGCGTGTTTTTTTCAATTAACATAATGTTTTAGGCGAAAGATGCCTTTGCTGTTCTTTTTGAGCGGTTTTGATGATGTCGCCCAGTTCGATGTTGAGGCATTCGGCAATCATTAAGAGCGTGCGCAGCGTGGGTTTGTTGTCGAGGCGCTCGATAAAAGCGATTGAGGTCTTGCTCAAGCCGCATTGCTTGGCAAGTTTGTACTGACTCATGCCCTGGCGTATTCTTTCCTGCCGGAGAAGAGACACCACTTTGTCACTGATATGTCCTGCTTCGTCTATTTTCATGACTGTAATATATTCCATTTGACATATTTCTGTTAGGGAAGTATACTTACCTATTGGTAAGGGGGCGAAATGCTGATTTTAAGAAACTTTATAGCCAAAGGGGCTACGCGGATATGTTTTGAACATCCGCAATGTCCGCAAAAATGCGTGAAGGTGGCTGTCCGCAGCCGGGACGCGCATTTGCTGGGCGAAGAGCTCCGGACATATTCTTATGTAAAATCTTATCTGAACGAATACATCCCCGAATATGACGGGCAGCTGGTCGATACCAATCTCGGCAAGGGGCTGGTCTGCGAATTGCTGCGGGATGACGACGGGAATTGTTCGAAAACTCTGGGGCGCTATTGCGGCGGCCGTCCGGCCGCGCCCGAAATCATCAGCCAACTGTGGCATTTTGCCTATTGTCTGACGGCGCATGACATCTTCTTTTATGACTTTAATCTGCAAAATTTTGTTGTGCAGCAAAAAAACGGAAAGCCTTGTCTGCGGTTTACGGATCTGAAAAGTTTTGACAACTATAAGTCGTGGACTTTTTTGCGGCTGGAAAAAATCATACCGCCGCTGGCCCGCTATTTGATGCTGCGGCGGCTGAAACGCCTTTTTGCGGCGCTGGGAACGGAAGTCGGAAAATAACCTCGACATCGGAGATACGTTGTTACCGTTCTATGGGAGCGGATTTATATTTTGCTTGTTTCATGCGATTGGTTTTACTTTGCAGATAAAGCGAACTTTTTTCTTTGGTTTTTCGTTAGATAATTTGTAAGATAGTAATCGAAGGAGGCGTTTAATGCGGTATCTGATAATTTTAACCGGTATGTTTTTCGCAAGTTTTGCTTGGGCAGACATGCGTTGTTCTGCTAATTCTTTGGGGATTACGATTTGTAAAGACAGTGACGGCCTGGTTGTCAAGTCTCGCACCAATTCGCTCGGAACAACAACGTATACGGACAATAAAGGTAAAACAATCAAAGCCAGAACAAATTCTTTGGGCACAACCACCTATACCGGCAGCGATGGGACAAGAGGTACGGCAAGAACAAACTCCTTAGGTGTTACGACTTATAAAGATAATAAAGGCAATACCATAAAAGCCCGCACTAACTCGCTGGGCGTTACAATCTATACCGATCAAAACGGCAAGAGAACCAAATGCCGTACAAATTCTGTTGGTGTTACAAGGTGTGATTAGAAAAGGATAATTATATTGTTCGTAGCGACTTCTCAAAAAATTGATTGGATAGTTTAGGTAAGTGTATAGGAATATAGAATCCATATATAATCGTTTTGTGATAATTCATTTAAGAACAAAAATCGAACATATTCACAGCTTAAGCAAAGATTATTTGCAATTATTTATAATTATAATAATGTACTCTATATTAAAATATAAATTTTGAGGTTTTTGATGCAGAAATATCAAGCTAGTATTAATAACGGTGCATATGAATACATTTTTGATTCTTTTAGTGACACAGTTTTTGGTGTAACAATCAAAAGAGTGAGAAGTAATGATAGTTTATCTATTGATGTAACAGGAATGAAAATAGAGGGCTTGCCTGAAAAGTTAAAGATATTTTTTGAAAACTATTTAATTCATAATGATCTTGAAAGTTTACGGTTATATGTAAAATCAGCCCGGGATGTTTGCATTGATGATATATCTTTTAACTTTTCATTATCTGAAATAAAAATATATTAAGGGGATGGTAAAATTATTGAAATTTTGGCCTAAAAGACAGGACAGACAAATGCGTAACGACTTTGTGGTTTTAAGCAATAAATCGGCGGAGTGCAAAATTTCTCTTTGGGGCGGAAATGTCGTGTCGTATCGTCCGAAGACGGAAGAGCATGACGTTTTTTGGCTCGGGGATTTAAATAAATTTGACAATGTTC
>JAFUQJ010000150.1 GCA_017480995.1 Alphaproteobacteria bacterium | reverse complement strand
ATCCTCTGGGCACATTGTCTCCAGTCGATGCCCCACCCGCTTTTTCCCCTTTTCATTCAAAGTACTTTTTCAACCGCAAACCCCGCCGTAGCAACGCGATCCTCTGGGCACATTGTCTCCAGTCGATGCCCCACCCGCTTTTTCCCCTTTTCATTCAAAGTACTTTTTCAACCACAAACTCCGCCGTAGCAACGCGGTCCTCTGGGCACATTGCCTCCAGTCGATGCCCCACCCGCTCTTTTCCCCTTCTTCAAAGCATTTTCCCAACCACAAACCCGCCGTAGCAACGCGATCCTCTGGGCACATTGCCTCCAACCGATGGCTGCCGGCCTTCCGGCTGGCACGGGATTTGCATATTAATCTGCAAGAATAATTAAAACCTGTTGGGGAAGTTAATATGAACACCGGTTCGCTGAAAAAATTATCTGCTTTTTTAATTGCTGGCTGCCTGCTTTCGGCATTTTACACAGCTGCACCGGCCTACGGCGTTTCTCGGATCAAAGACATTGCCGATTTTGAAGGCGTACGCGACAACCAGCTGGTCGGTTACGGTCTGGTAGTTGGTTTGAATGGCACCGGCGATAACATCAAATCCGTTGATTTTACCAAGGAAAGCCTGATTTCCATGCTTGACCAGATCGGGATTAACGCCCGCGGCGGCCAGATTAAAGCCAAAAACGTGGCCGCCGTCATGGTAACCGCCAATCTGCCGGCATTTGCCCGTCAGGGAAGCCGGATTGACGTTATGGTCAGTGCCATCGGCGACGCCAAAAATCTGCAGGGCGGCACATTGCTTGCCACACCGCTGGTTGGTGCCAACGGCGAGGTCTATGCTCTGGCTCAGGGACAGGTAGCCGTTAATGCCGTCAGCGCCCGCGGTGCTACGGAAAGCGTTAATAAAGGCGTACCGACGTCCGGCCGCATTGCCAACGGCGCCATTGTTGAAAATGAAATTCCTTTTGCCTTAAACAGCTTGGATTCCATTCAGATTGCCCTGCGCAACCCGGACTTTACAACCTCACGCCGCGTGGCAGATGCAATTAATGCCCAGCTCGGCACCAACATTGCCAACTCCATTGACCCGGCCACCATTACGCTTGAAATTCCGGAAGAATACGCCGACAAGGTTGTTGACTTGATGACCAAAGTCGAGCAAATCCGCGTTGAACCGGACCAGCTGGCCAAAGTTGTCATTGACGAAAACTCCGGCATTATTGTCATCGGCAAAGACGTTAAAATCAACCGCCTTGCCATTGCTCAGGGCAACCTGACAATCCGGATTACCGAAATTCCGTTTGTGTCCCAGCCGCTGCCATTTTCCAACGGCGAAACCGTTGTCGGCGTCAATACCGCCATTGACATCAACGAAAGCGTGGACAGCAAACTCAGTGTTTTAGAAACAGGGGTTAACCTCCAAGAACTGGTTAACGGCCTTAATGCCCTGGGTGTAACCCCGCGAGATTTAATCAGTATTCTGCAGGCAGTCAAAGCCAGCGGAGCGCTGCAAGCCGACATCGAGGTGATTTAAGATGAACCTGACGAGTGTAAACAGCATGACCGCAATGATGCCGCAGGGAATGAACCTGTCACAGACTGACAAGGCAAAAATTGCCGATACGGCGGAAGATTTTGAAGCCTTCTTCATCTCCAGAATGATGGAATCAATGTACGAAGGCGTTTCGACCGACGGCATGTTCGGCGGCGGCAATGCCGAAAGAATGTACCGTTCCCTGCTGTTGAACGAATACGGCAAACAAATGGCCAAAACCGGTACTGTCGGCGTTAAAGACGACATTATGCGTTCAATTATCGAGATGCAGGAAATGCAGTCTCAGGGATATATAGAAGGAAAATAACCATGGAAAACATGACTGATAAAGACATTCTGCAAAACAAAGTCAGTGACTTTTGCGAGATTATCGGCAGTTTTTCCGAGCTGCTGAAAGCCGAGAATGCGGCTCTGGAAGCTTATGACGTTAAGAAAGTATCCGAACTTTACCAGCAAAAGGTGCAGCTGGTAACGGCCTATCGCAATATGACGGCGTTTTTTATCAAAAATCAGGAACACCTGAAAGACATTGAGCCGGAAGCGCGCGCCACCCTCAAAGCCTCGGCAACCGGCCTCGATGCCTTGCTGAAAGATAATGAACAGTTATTAAAAGCCAAAATGCAAACCAGCAAAATGGTAATGGACACGGTGGTCAATCTGGTAAAGATGAACAACAACACCAATTCAACTTCTTACGGCAGCCAGGGAAAGTATTCGCCTCTGGACAACAACAGTAATGCCTTATCTATAAACAGGACTTTATAGGAGAAAAGACATGGGGTTTATTGCAGGATTACAAACATCGTTGAGCGGAATGAAAGTTGCGCAGTCGCAGCTTGAAGTCATCAGCCGCAACGTTGCCAATGCCGATACGGTGGGATATTCCCGCAAAATCGGCAATCAGAAAAATCTGGTGCTGGCAGGAACCAGCGTCGGCGTAACTTTTAACGGAACGACCAGAGCTTTTGACGAAGGCCTGCTGAAGAGCTATTTGTCTTCCAACACCTCTTCCGGTGCGTTGAGCGCAAAAACAGACTATTTTGCCAAAGCGGAAATCCTGCTCGGCACGCCGCAAAGCGACAACTCGATTGCCGCCAACGTCTCCAATCTGCAAAAATACTTTGATACTTTTGCCACGGACGTCACATCTTCGGCCGGACGCTACAGCCTTTTAACTGCCGCCGATACCGTAACCTCCCGCCTGAACTCGATTTCTTCCGAAATTCAGAAACTGCGCGGCGATGCCGATATGGAAATCCGTGACAGCGTGGAATCAATCAACAAACTGCTTGACCAGTTGGACGAACTGAATGACAAGATTGTCAAATACAATGTCTTGGGTTACGACGGCACTGCAGATCTGGAAGACCAGCGCGATGCGGCTCTGCGTGAACTGAGCGAATATATTGACATCACCTATTTCAAACGCGACAACGGCGCCATTGTTATCCAGACCTCCGGCGGCGAAACCCTGTTGGACAAAGACCCTCATTACCTTTCTCACAGCGCAATTGCCCAGGCCAGCGCCTCGTCGACCTATGCCGGCGGCTCAATCGGCGGCATTTATCTGGACGGCGAAGACATCACGTCCAAAATCCGCGACGGCAAAATCAAAGGCCTGATTGAAGTCCGCGATGAAAGCCTGCCTTCTTTGCAATCGCAGCTTGACGAGCTGGCCGGCGTCTTGAAAGAGCAGATTAACAACGTTCACAATCAGGGAACGGCCTACCCGAACACACCGTCAACCCTCACCGGCACCAGAGAATTTATTGACACGGCCAACCAGAGCATCCGGCTTGATCAGGGCGACGTGCGTTTTATTATCTTCGACCAGAACGGCAATCAGGTTGCGACCGATACGCTGCGCGGCCGGATAAACTTTACCGAAGGCACGCTTGACGAAATGGCAGCCCAAATTCAAACCTGGCTGAATGACGCCAACGGCGGCAATCTCCCGCAGGCAACCGTCAGCTTTGACGACAAAGGCCAGCTGGTCATTGACACCGGCGACAGCAACTATTCCGTCAGCATTATGGACGAAGCCCTTTCTACGCCGGGCAGCACCCAGCAGAACGCCGTTATCAGTTTTGACGGCAACGCCGACGGTTCTTATGACCGGACATTTGAAGGCTTTTCAAGCTTCTTCGGGCTGAACGACTTTTTTGACAGCAACAGCAACGATTCGATTTATGACTCAAAAGTCCTGAGCAAAAATGCCAATCTGGGCGTAAAGAACACAATCACTCTCAGCTTTTCCGACCAGAATCACGGCCTGAACTTCGGCAACATTGAGATATATCCGAACGATTCATTGCAATCGATTGTCGACAAGATTAACTCTAATCCGGACATTAACGAAAACATCCGCGCTTCGCTGGTACCGAACGGCGACGGCTTTATGCTCCGGATTGAAGACGTAACCGGCAGCCAGCTTGAAATCAGCGAAACAACCGTTCCGCAAAGCGGCTTTATGGAAAGGATCGGCCTCGACGTTTCCAATTGCGGTATGGCAGGCTCGCTGAGCGTGCGCGAAGATCTGAAAGTCAGTCCGGAACAAATCGCCGGCGGAACGCCGGAATTTAATCCGACTTCCGGAAAATATGAGCAAAATCCGGCGACAAACAACATCGCCAACGCCATGTCAAAAGTTTTTTCCGACACGCAGACTTTTGCCCAGTCCGGTTCAATCGCCAAAACTGACACGACCTTGGCCAACTATGCCTCAACCTTTGTCGGCAACATTGCCTCTCAGGCATTGAGCTACGACGAAGCACTGACTTACCAGCAGACGCTGACGTCTTCCATTGCCACCAAAGAAGCCCAGATCAGCGGTGTTGACGTTGATCAGGAGCTTTCGCAGATGATTATTTTTCAGCAGACCTATGCGGCCTGCGCCAAAGCATTTACGGCATCCAAAGAAATCATGGATATGCTGTTAGATATTGTATAAAAGGAGTTTGTATCATGACCAGAGTTCCTACTTATTCGACTTATATGAATATGATTAACCAGTCCACCAACATTCGGGACAAGCTTAATCTGTATTCTTTTCAGGCCTCGACGGGATTAAAATCCCCGACCTATGCCGGATACGGAATGTCGGCTTACAACATCGTCAGTCTGGAAGCCTCGCTGAACGTCACGCAAAACTTTATGAATACAAACGATATTCTTAACGTTGAAGTAGAAGTCCAGAATACGGCAACCACAGCCATTCGCGATCTGATTAATGACTTTAAATCCCAACTGCTCAATTTCAGCGGCATGGACTTAAACAACATCAACACCGACATTACCGGCGGCGAACTGACTTTTACCAGCGGCACCCCGTCCGATTACGTCGGCAAAACCCTGACAATTAACGGTACAACCTACACCTTTGTTGATGACGACCCGCAATATGCCAACGTTGAACACCCGATCAACCTGCAGACCGTTATTGACGATGCCGGCAACCACACCGCGGAAGAAAACGCCGCCGCAGTCATGAACGCCATGAAAACCCAGATGGAAGCAGACGGCACTTGGAGTCCGGATTTTACGATTGATACGGAAAAAAACAAATTTGAATTCCCGCTTTATACTATCAACGGCACCTCTACCCTTTTGAACACCGACAGTGTTAAAATGGGCGAAGCGCATAAAATGAGCGGCGACCAGTATCAGGCCATGCAGCAACTGCAACAGTCGGCTTTTACCACCATGAAAGCCATGGTTGACAGCCTGAACACTTTTGCCAACGGCAAATATGTATTCGGCGGCGGTGTTTCTTCTCAGGCGCCGGTTAACTTCCCGTTCCAGACTCTGGAAGAATTTCAGGCTTATTATAACGGCAGCAGCGTCAAATACCCAAGCAACGCCGCCGCACAGCTTTCCAGCTGGAACGTTAACAGCACGCAAACCGGCAGTATCACGCTGGAAAGAGATGACGCATTAAGCGACCGTGCCACCATCACGGCAAACGGCGGCAGCTTTTTAACCACAAAAGTCACGGCCGGCGCCGAAGCCACCGGCAACTTGTTATTTGACGCCGACGACAACACAATCAAAGCCTCCCAATACGGCGCGTTTAACAGCCTCAGCGCCGGAGATACGCTTGTCATCGGCGGAACGGACGCCGGACAGAATGCCAAGGCTTATGTCATCAAGTCCGTGTCTGCTGACGGAAAAACAATCACTGTCGAAGACACCAACGGCGGCATTGCCGAAGACATGGATCTGACCAACGGCGGCAACCTGACATTCAGTTCGTCTTTTCCGGTCGGTTCGGTTGTTAATATGGACGGCTTCGGCACCAATGTCTCGCCGCAGGTTCAGGTCACCGGCATCAGCGATGACGGCACGCAATTGTACGTAACGGTTGATACCAGCCGCTTTCCGGCTAATGGCGCTGCTCAGACTTTTCCGGCCGACGGCAAATGGAGCATGACCAGTGAATCTTATTATCAGGGCGGCAATCTCAGCTCCGAACAGAGAATTTCTGAAAACCAGTCCATTACCATGGACATTACCGCGGCTGATCCGGCCTTTGAAAAACTTTTCCGTGCACTCGGCGAGATTGCTCAGGGCAATTTGACGACGGCATTGGATCCGACCATGAATTTTGACGGCGTCATTGATTTTGACAATACGGCCGATAGGGTAGAAAACGCACTGACGTTGATCAGTGACGGACTTTTCAACGGCGGCAAATCTTCGTCTCAGTCAAACAGCGACTTGTACACAATACAAGCCAAGATTGACTCCCATCTGGTTATCTTAAATCAGACGGCCGAAAACCAAAAGATTGTCAAAACCAATCTCGAAAACAGCATTACCTCGCTGAAATCGGTTGACAAAGAAGAAGCGGCTACGCTGGCCCTGCTGGCATCATACAATCTGCAGGCATCTTATGCCGTAATGCAAATGGCAATGTCAACCACAATTCTGGACTACCTCTAGAAAGCATGCGCGGCAGGTGAGGCATCTGCTTGCACAGTGCTCCAGAGAACCGCGTTGCTCCGGCAAGATATGTGATAGGGTTTCTACTTTGAAGAGGGAAGAAGAAAAAAGCGGGAGAGGATCCCGCTTTTTTGTTATTGCCAAGGATAATCTTTGGCGTCGACAAGTTTTATCTCAAATACCTTATCCAGAAAGGAAAACAGATATACATATTCTTCCATTCTCACATGGCAGGTATTTCTTTTTAATTTTTCTATCCGACCTTCCATAAAATCTATATGGTCGGCTAATTCGGTACTTGTTAAGCCCTGTTCCGTCATTATCCGGTTTAATTCTTTATTACAATAACTCCGGAAGGTCTTATACCACTCTTTTCTATATTTTCTTGATAACATTTATTTTCGCTCCACTATTTTGTTAAAACAAAACCACCCGATAAAGGGTGGCGGAGCTAGAAAACTGTATAACGCAGTCGTCCGTATTCGTCGCACAAGTACGCTTATTTCGGGACACTCCGCCGGAGCGGAATATTTTGTTATATGATGTTTTCTAGACACCACAGCCCGTCTCCGGACTGCGACAGTTATCATAATGCAATATACGGATTTTGCAAGCGGATTTTTGAAAGCAACAATTAAACACTTCCTCCCACCTGACATGTTTGAGATAAATGACCTAGGTCTTGGAGCAAAAACCGAAAATGAAGCACTACTCCCCTCAAGCCTGAGGGGTTAGGGGAGTTGACCCGCCCTTTAACGAGTACTTCTTAGTCTTTGTGAAAAAGAGGAAATTAAAAGCACATTGTGTCTTCTTGCCGTCTTAGCCTTGTGCTTAGACGGCCTGAACTTTTTCACGAAGACTTAGAAAACGAGTTCAGGGCTAGCTTTT
>JAFUQJ010000023.1 GCA_017480995.1 Alphaproteobacteria bacterium | reverse complement strand
GACGGCGAGTTTTGGATCGGCGTGGTAATGCCCATCCGCCGCGCGTTGCGGATAATTTCGCCGGCCGGGAGCTGCTGTGCCAGATTAACGGTTGCCAGATTAAGCGACTTTGCCAGGGCCTGCCGCAGCGTGACCGCGCCGTAATATTTTTTGTCGGCGTTTTCGGGCCGCCAGCCTTTGATTGACAGCGGCGCGTCTTCGACAACGCTTTCGGGTGTATATCCGTTCTCGAGCGCCGTAATGTAAACAAAAGGCTTGAATGCCGAACCGGGCTGCCGCAGCGCCTGTACCGCGCGGTTAAACTGGCTCCGGTCATAATCCGCGCCGCCGACCATGGCGCGGACGGCGCCGTTTTTGTCAAGCGCGATAACGGCGCCCTGAGTAACGTTTTTGTGCTTGTTGGCGGCAATCGTTTGGCTCAGCACGCGGGAGGCTTTTTCCTGCAATTCCTGATCAAGCGTCGTCAAAACGTAAATATCGTTGTCGCGCTCGCCGATATAGTCGTTGACCTGACCGTAAATCCAGTCGGCAAAATAGGCGCCGTCTGCAACTTTCGCGCTTTTTTCGCGTCCCAGCGGCATTTGCAGAACCCGCCGGTAATCTTCTTCGTCAATCAGGCCGCTGTCGAGCATGATTTTCAAAACGACTTTGGCCCGTTCGACCGCCCGCTCTTTTGAAGCGATGGGGTTATAGCGCGACGGCGCTTTGAGCATGCCGGCAATAACGGCGGCTTCTTTGATGTTGAGGTCGCGGGAGGTTTTTTGAAAATACTTCTGGCTGGCGGCTTCGATTCCGTAGGTGCCGGCGCCGAGATAAACGCGGTTGAGATAAAGCGTCAGAATTTGTTCTTTGCTGAACTTGTATTCGAGCCAAAAGGCCAGCAGCAGCTCCTGAACCTTGCGGCGGATGCTTTTTTGCGGGGTAAGAAACAGGTTTTTGGCCACCTGCTGGGTGATTGTGCTGCCGCCCTGCGCATAGCGTCCGGCAAAAATATTGGTCAGCATTGCGCGGGTAAAGGAAATGACGTCAAATCCGAAATGGCTGTAAAACCGCCGGTCTTCGGTATAAACGATTGCGTCGACCACATACTGCGGCAGTTCTTCCGAACGGATGACTTCCGAATAAACCGTGCCGAAGGTCTGAACCTCGTTGCCGTTGTCGGCGATGATGGTTGTCGAGGGCTGGCGCGTCCGGTTGACGGCTTCCGTCATGTCGGGCATGGTCAGCACGCAATAGGCCAGATAGATTAAAAAAGTTATCACCAGCAGACCAAAAAATTTGAGGAGTCTCCGGTGTTTTTTAAACCATTGTTTTGACTCTCTTTTTTTGGATATTTTTTTCTTTTTTTGAGGTTTTCTCACGAGTCCGTCCCTTTTCCGGCTTGTCACGATTCACAAAATATTCTACAACTTGAGTATCACGCTAACATAAATAAGTTAAGGAAAATTTTATGAGCAGCATTTCGGTTTCCCTCAATGACGCGCTGAAGGCCAAACTGGCTCGGATTGCCGAAAAAAGCGGCAAACCGGTTGAGGAATGCGTTGCTCTGGCGCTGCGTGATTATGTCGAAAATTACGAAGACGTCTACAAAACCGACCTCTGTGCCGTCGATAATCTGGAGCGCAGTTTCTTTTTATCTATTGGCGAATAGGTTTTTATCATTTATATTGACAGCGTCTGTCAACTTTGAGCGGGGAGCTGCCTGATGCCACAAAAAATATGCCTTATCGACGGTTCGGGATACATTTTCCGAGCTTTCTACGCCATGCCGCCGCTCAATGCCCCGGACGGAACGCCGGTTAATGCCGTGTTCGGCTTTACCAACATGTTTATGCGTCTGACAAGCAAGATAAAATGCGATTACTGTTTGGTTTTGTTTGATGCCAAACGCCAAAATTTCCGCAATGACATTTTTCCCGAATATAAGGCCACTCGCAAAGAGATACCGGAAGAACTTATCCCGCAGTTTCCGATAATCCGCCGGGCGGTTGAGGCGCTGAATCTGCATTTTCTGGAAATGGAAGGCTATGAGGCCGACGATTTGATAGCGACCTATGCCGAGCTGGCGCTGGCGCGGGGAATGGAAGTCGTCGTCGTTTCCGGCGATAAGGATCTGATGCAGCTGATTCGTCCGGGCGTCGAGTTTTTTGATCCGATGAAAGACAAGTTTTTTACGCCCGAGGACGTTAAGGAAAAATTCGGCGTCTATCCGGATCGCGTCGTCGACGTGCAGGCGCTGTCCGGCGACAGCATCGACAATGTTCCGGGCGTTCCCGGCATCGGGCCCAAAACGGCCGCCCAGCTAATTAACGAATACGGTTCTCTGGAAGATGTTTTGCGGCACGCGCCGGAAATCAAGCAGGAAAAACGCCGGCAGCTGCTGATTGACCATGCCGAAGACGCCAGAATTTCCTTGCGGCTCGTCACTCTCAAAACCGATGTTCCGGTGCCTGCCGACATCGAAACCTGCAAATGCACGGCGCCGTCGCTGGAGGTTGTCGGCAAGTTTATTGGCGACTATGGATTTAATTCGCTCAAATCCAAGATTGAACATTGGGTTGCTGAACGCTGTTCAAGTCTTCCTGTCGAAAGCGTTAACACTGTATTTAAAAGGGTCGAAAAACGTTATTTTGAAATCGCTTCCGAGGCCGAACTCCGGCAGTGGTGCGACAAAATTGTCAAAGCCCGTCGCTTTGCTTTTGAGGTGGTGGCCGACGGTCCCAATCCGGTTTTTGACCGTATTGAAGGGATTTCGCTGGCGGTAGAGCCGGGGTTGGCCTGCTATATTCCGCTGGCGGCCGAAACCGCGTCGGCAGATCTGGATTTGTTTTCGCAGTCCGCCGCGGGACGAGGCCTTCCGGCCGCTGTCGTCGCCGCTTGTCTGCGGCCGCTTTTTGCCAGTCGTTCGGTGCTCAAAATCGGTCACGGCATCAAGGCCGCAATGCATTTCCTGGCCCGGATTTTCGGAGACAAGGCCGATTTTTTCCCGCTGGACGATGTCGCGGTTATTTCATACGATTTGTACAGCTCCGAACACGGGCACGGACTTGAGGAGCTGAGCCGGATTTATCTGGAGGAAGACCTTCCCGGGGCGGACGATATAACCGGCACCGGCCGGAACAAACTTGCCTTTTCGGCGGTGGAGCCCGCCGCGGCCGCTTCCTGGATGTCTGCCCGCGCCGATTATATTCTGCGCCTTTGGCATTTTCTCCGGCCCCTGCTTCCGGCCGAACGCAAAACGGCGGTGTACGAGAATTTTGACCGCCGGCTGATTTCGGTTTTGTACGCCATGGAAAAACGCGGCGTTTTGGTCAATGCAAAGTCGCTCCGGGAGCTGAGCGGTTATTTTGACGGGTTGTTGCGCGGTTACGAAAAAGAAATTTATGCGCTTGCCGGGGAGGAATTTAACATCGGCTCGCCCAAGCAGATTGGCGAGATTTTGTTCGGAAAACTCGGTCATAAAGGCAAGAAGACGCCGTCCGGAGCATGGCAGACCGGCGCCGAAATTTTGGAAGAACTGGCCGAAAACGGCGTTGAAATGGCGCAGAAGATTTTGGACTGGCGCGAAGCGAGCAAGCTCAAGTCGACTTACACCGACGCGCTTTATGCCCTGCTTGACAAAGACAATCGCATTCATACCACCTATTCGCAGATTGTTGCCAACACCGGGCGTCTGGCTTCCAATAATCCCAATCTGCAAAATATTCCGATACGCAGCGAAGAAGGCAAAAAAATTCGCGCCTGTTTTATCGCCAAGCCGGGACACAAACTGATTTCTTCGGATTATTCGCAGGTCGAACTGCGGCTGCTGGCCAGCGTGGCCGATGTCAAAAAGCTCAAAGAGGCTTTTGCCGCCGGCATAGATATTCATACCGCCACGGCGTCGCATGTTTTCGGCGTGCCGCCCGAGAAAGTTGACGCCAATCTGCGCCGCCACGCCAAGGCGATTAATTTTGGCATTGTCTACGGCATTTCGGCTTATGGTCTGGCACGGCAGATTAATGTCGAACCGGCCGAGGCGCGGGCCTACATCGACGCTTATTTTGCGCAGATGCCCGAAATCCGCGCCTATATGGACGAAACAATCAAATTTGCCCGCGCGCACGATTATGTTTTGACGCCGTTCGGCCGCAAATGCGCCATTTTCGGAATTAACGATTCCAACAAGCGGCTGGCCGCCAATGCCGAGCGCGCGGCCATTAATGCGCCGATTCAGGGCGGCGCCGCGGATATTATCAAGCTGGCGATGATAAAAATCGAACGCGAACTCCGGGCCGGAGGATTTAAGACGCGGATGCTGCTGCAGGTTCATGATGAACTCGTGTTTGAAGCGCCCGATGATGAGGTTGAAGAAGTCGGCCGGCTGATTAAAAACGTTATGGAAAACGTGGTCGCTTATGACGTTCCGTTTATTGCGGAAGTCGGTGTCGGCAGCAACTGGGCCGAGGCGCACTGACAAGCCGCGCCGTATATCTGAAAACACCTGTTTCTCCGTATTCCGGGGAATGCGGAGGCTGACAAGGAAGAGGGGAGGTCAGTTCTTGACACGAGCAAGGAATTCTTCCTTTTTTCAATTTCCCCTTATTCGAAACTTTCTTAGAAACAAGATTTTGTTGCTTAGACACATCGCAGCAAAATCAATAAAGTTATTTAATTTTTGTGCACTTTGACGTCCTGCATTGGTGGCATCTAAAATAATTGTTTTCAAAGCCTTGACGGCGATCTGCAGAATCGCCTTACGACAAGGATTCTAATCAATAAAAGTTAACGGAAAGTTACCGATTCCCGTCAATGATTCCGGCGATTCGCCGCAAACCAAGACTCAGATTCGCTTTGCGCGGAATAAATTTTTTTGTTTTTGTCGTTTCGGAGGCCAAAAAATCTGGGCAAAACTATGTATAAAACACGAAATTTGCTTGGTAAATTTTCAAGTCAGGTGTATATTCTAACCAACAAAAACGCTTAGAAAATAAAAGAGGACAAGAGAATTATGAGTGAAATGACCACGGAAGAGATTTTGGCCGAAGAAAAACAATACGGCGCCGACTCGATTAAAGTGCTCAAAGGGCTGGATGCAGTTCGCAAACGTCCCGGAATGTACATCGGCGACACCGATGACGGTTCCGGTCTGCACCACATGATTTATGAGGTGCTTGACAACGCCATTGACGAGGCTTTGGCCGGTTATTGCGACAAGACCGAAATCATCCTCAATCCCGACGGTTCGGCCACCATCCGCGACAACGGCCGCGGTATTCCGGTCGGCATGCACGAAGAGGGCGTTTCGGCGGCCGAGGTTATCATGACCGAGCTGCACTCCGGCGGTAAGTTTGACAATAATTCCTATAAGGTTTCCGGCGGTCTGCACGGCGTCGGCGTTTCGGTGGTCAATGCCTTGTCCACCTGGCTTAAGCTGCGCATTTGGCGCGAGGGACACGAGCATGTCTGCTCTTTTGCCAACGGCAACATTACCGAGCATTTGAAGGTGGTCGGTGACGCTCCCGGCCGGCACGGAACCGAAGTTACCTTCCTGCCTTCGCCCGAAACGTTTACCCAGACCGAGTTTAATTTTGAAACTTTGGAACGCGCCATTCGCGAAAAGGCCTTTTTGAATTCCGGCGTTTATCTGAAGCTGATTGACAACCGCGGCGCCGAACCGCGCGAAGTGGATTTTCACTACGAAGGCGGCTTAAAGGCCTTTGTCAACCACATCAACAAATCCAAAGCGCCGCTGCACGAAGAAGTTATTTTCTTCTGCGGCGAGAAGGACGACATTGCGGTCGAGTGCGCGCTGCAGTGGACCAATGCCTACAACGAGAGCATGCTCTGCTTTACCAACAATATTCCGCAGAAAGACGGCGGAACCCACCTGGCCGGTTTCCGCGGCGCATTGACGCGCAGCCTGAACAACTACGTTCAGGAAAACGGCCTGCTCAAAAAAGACAAGGTCGTTCTGACCGGCGACGACATGCGCGAAGGTCTGAGCTGCGTTTTGTCGGTTAAGGTGCCCGATCCGAAGTTTTCGTCGCAGACCAAAGACAAACTCGTTTCTTCCGAGGTTCGTCCGGTAGTTGAAAGCGTCGTCTGCGAAAAACTCTCCGAATGGCTGGCCGAGCATCCCAATGAGGCACGCATCATCGTCGGCAAGATTGTCGAGGCCGCCACGGCCCGCGAGGCCGCGCGCAAAGCCCGCGAACTTACCCGCCGCAAGGGTGTGCTCGATATCGCCTCGCTTCCCGGCAAGCTCGCCGATTGTCAGGAAAAAGATCCTGCTTTGTCCGAAGTCTTCATCGTCGAGGGAGATTCCGCCGGCGGTTCAGCCAAACAGGGACGTCATCGCCGCAATCAGGCGATTATGCCGCTGCGCGGTAAAATCCTGAACGTTGAGCGCGCGCGCTTTGACAAGATGCTGAACTCCGCCGAAATCGGCACCATCATCACCGCGCTCGGCACCGGTATCGGCCGCGACGACTTCAATGCCGACAAATGCCGTTATCACAAAATCATCATCATGGCCGATGCCGATGTCGACGGCAGTCACATCCGCACGCTGCTGCTGACCTTCTTCTATCGTCAGATGCCCGAGTTGATTGAGCGCGGCTATGTTTATATTGCTCAGCCGCCTTTGTATAAGGTCAAAAAGGGCAATTCGATACTTTACATCAAAAACGAGCGCGAAATGGACGATTATCTGGTTCGCGGCGGCTGTGACGACGCGACGCTGATTTTGGCCGATGGCGAGCAGATTGCCGGACAGGATTTGATTGATTTGGTTGAGAAAAACCGCAAAGCCCGTTCGATGATTGCCGCTTTGAGCAAAAACGTTCCGGAAAAAATCGTCGAACAAATGGCCATTATGGGCTTGTTCGATGCTGAGCTTTTGAGCCGCAAAGAGGCTCTGAACGCCGAGCTGGCCCAACTGACAGCCCGTCTGGACGCGCTGGAGGCCGAATATGACCGCGGCTGGAAAGCCGAGGCGCAGGACGACGGCTCGCTGCTGTTCAGTCGCACGCTGCGCGGCGTGACCGAAAAACATGTCGTCGGCGCCAACATTCTCGACAGTCAGGAAGCCCCGATGCTCAAGGCGCTGCAGCCGGTTTTGGCCGAAACTTTTGCCAAGGTCAGCACGCTGGTGTCCAAACAGGGCGTAGAAAAACAGATTTCGGGACCGGTAACTTTTGTCGACGCGGTTATCGCCGCCGGCAAAAAAGGCATTGCCATCCAACGTTACAAAGGATTGGGCGAAATGAACCCCGAGCAGTTGTGGGAAACCACGCTCGATCCGGAAGCGCGCTCGCTGCTGCAGGTTCGCATCGATCGCATGGAAGAGGCGGACGAGACCTTTGCCACCCTGATGGGCGACGTGGTTGAACCGCGCAAAGAGTTCATTCAGGACAATGCTTTGAATGTTGTGAACCTGGATATCTGATAAAAAACGGCGCTGTGAAGCGCCGTTTTTCTCAAAGGCTTTTCTTGACACAAAAAGCAATTATATTAAACTTGCCTGTATAATAGACGAGGAGAATTAAGTGAATAAAATTCTGCTGCCGGTTTTGTTCAGTCTGTGCGTTTGTTCGTTCGCGCGGGCGGGCGAGTGGTCTTTTGAGGCTTCGGGTGATATTCGCGGCGCCTACGGTTACTCGGACGTTTCCGAACGCTTCGAAAAATACGATGACAATAACAACGCCTTTGCTGACGCCGAAATCAACCTTAACGCTTTTTACGAGGCTGACGAAGACTATGCCTTAAGCCTTAATCTTGACGTCATGGCCGGCGTTGACGAAGAATTGCAGGACTATAACCAGGGGCGCTGGGGCGAAGAAGCCTATGCGGTGGCGGAGATGCCGTGGGGTTCTCTGCAGGGCGGCCAGATGTACAATATTGATTATCAGTTTTATGAAGGGGCGCCGCGCGTCGGCATCCTGCGCAATAATTCGGATATGGTCAATTTCATTGCCAATCCGAACTGGAAACGCACCGCCAAAGAAACCAAGTTTGCCACGCTTAACACCGTTTATATCAATACCGACGGCGTGGCGCCCAAAGTCAGCTACGTAACGCCTGAGTTTTGGGGAACCAAGGCCGGTTTCAGCTATGTGCCGGACGCTTACAACCGCCGCGGTCTGATTAACAAACATGCCGATTATGCCAAAGACGACGGCTGGATAGGCGCCGTTTATACCGAGCAGGATCTTGGCTGGCTGGATTTGAGCGCTTCCGCGGGTTATGCGCAGTTTCACGAAGACGACAAGGAATTGTCTGCCGGCCTCAGGCTTCGCCGCGGCAACTGGAGTCTGGGCGGCGGCTGGCGCAAGACCTATGTCGACGGCCGGGACAAAAGCCTTGACGCCGACGTCAGGCTGCCGGAATTTTTTGACGAGTATCGCGAAGGCCAGGCGTGGGAAGCCGGCCTCGGCTATGAAATCGGACCGTTTCAAAGCGCTCTGACTTATTTTGAATCCAAAGCCGAACGAACGGACAACAAAGATAAAATCTGGATGTTTTCCAACCAGTATCAGGTTGACCGGAACCTGCTCGTTTATGCCGCTGTCGCGCATGTCGATTTTGAAGGCGCGACGCAAGCGCTTGATGACAATAATCAGGGCTGGGCTTTCATCGGCGGCCTCGGACTGACTTTTTAGGAGAACTTAATGTCTAATATTCTGTTTGTTTCTCGGGATGAGATTTTCAAAAATGATCTGATAAGCCAAATTCAAACGCATGCCGGCGGTTTTGATTTTATTGCGCCGGAAGAAGCGGCATCTTCCGATATCCTGCTGATAGACGAAGACTGGGCCGCTTTGCAGCAATATCATTCCCAAAATCTCCGCGCGCCGACAATCTTTCTGACCTCGTCTCCGGAAGAGCTCGAAGAGCCCGAAAGCGTCAATCATCTGATAGTTAAGCCGTTTGAGCTCGGTTTTTTTCTGGACGAGCTGCGCGCCTGTCTGAATATTTACAACAACAGCGAAGAAGGATTCCTGACGTTTAACCGCTATCGGCTGCGTCCGGTGCATAAAGACATTGTCAACCTGCGCAACAATGAAGAAACCAAGCTGACTGAAAAGGAAGTTGCCGTTCTCAAGTATCTCTACAAATTTCAGGATCGGATTGTCGGCAAAAACGAACTTTTGCAGGATGTCTGGGAATATTCGCCCGATGTTACCACGCATACGATTGAAACGCATATATACCGCCTGCGCCAGAAAGTTGAACGCGACAATCCCGACGCGCAGCTGATTCTGACGGTGGACGGCGGTTATCAGCTGAAGATTTAAAACCGGCAAAGCCTTCCCTGTCGGGAAGGCTTTTGCGGGTATTGAAAAAAGTTACCACAGTTTCCACCACGGTTTCTTTTCTTTTTCAGGCTGGTTTCCGGCGCCGAAGTAGCGGCTGTCGTCCAGTCCGTTTACGGTGACTTTCGGCTCGTTTTGTTTTGAGGCGGTCTGAGGTTCTTCTTCCCCGGGTTCAGCCTGCGGTTCCGGGCTCGGTTCGGGCTCTGTATACTTGTTTGGCTCGTATTCCAGCAGCCATTCGTCTTCCGAAGATTCCGGCCAGATGAGTCCGTCAAGGCGGATATTTCCGTTAATCTCGTCAAAGGCTTTGCCGCTGCCGAGCAAAAACGGTTTTCCGTCCTTAAAGCCGTACAGGTCATATCTGCCGCTGATTTCGTTTTGCGTCAGATAGGCGTTGTGAAACTTTATTTCGGTTTTCGTTTTGGTAAGCAGACGATACAAATTGCCGTCGCGCTGGAAGAAAATCGTCACGCCGTTTTCTTCGTCCTCAACCGAATAAAACGGCTGTTCGGCTATTTCTTCCGGCGTATTATAAGAATAAGCGTCGTCGAAAATGCGGAATTTTCCTGGCTCGGTTTCAAAGAAGAATTCGTCGTCCCGTTTGAAATACGAGATAAAACGGAAATTCACCAGTCTATCGTCGCCGATAAAGGCCGCCGTCTTTTTCCCCTCTTCATCATTGATGTAGAAGCCGTTGTCTTCCGTTCCGAGTTCAAGAACGCGGTTTTCGGCAAAAAGGTAGGCAAAATTCAGCTCGTCATCGCTTTCATTCTTCTTTTGATAGAGAATGAAGCCGTTGTCTTCGTAGTCGGCATCAAACCAGGTAACGTCTTCAATGACAAAGACCGTGCCGTCTTCGCGCGGGATGTAAAGAGTGTGGGTATCGTCCTTGTCATTGCTGAGGGAATAAAACTTTCCGTACTCGTCAGCGTCATCGCCGGTTCCGACAATTCTTTTTGCGCCTGTTTCGTCTGTTTCAATGAGAACATATTTGCTCTCTAAATCGTACTGTTTCATAATCTGAACATAATTAAGTTTGACATATCTATAAAAAACATGTCGGCACAATAACAAATTATGAAATGCCTGTAAAGTTGTTTTTTTGTCTAAATTTTGAATATTAAAGTTTTATTTCCGCCAATACCGGCACATGGTCAGACGGCCGGCCGCACAGGCGCAGTTCTTTGATAACCGTGGCATTCAGCAGGCGGTGACGCAAATTCGGCGTAACCCAGATATGATCCAGCCGCCGGCCTTTGTCGTTGACTTGCCAGTTGGGATTGCGGTAACTCCACCATGAATAGATTTTTTGCGGCTCGGGATAGAATTGGCGCACGACGTCGACAAAGTCCAGCGATTGGAACAACCGCGTCAGCCGCTCGACTTCTACCGGCGTGTGCGAAACGATTTTTAAGAGCTGTTTATGGCTCCATACGTCGTTTTCCGACGGCGCAACGTTAAAATCGCCGCACAGCAGCATTTTTCTGTTTTGCAGCTCGCTCTTATGCTGTTCGAAATATTCGGCCATGTCATCCATAAAACAAAGTTTGTGCGCAAAGGCCAGATTTTCAATCGGATCGGGGACGTCGCCGCCGGCCGGAATATAAATGTCGTTGATTTCGATATCGTCAAAAACAGTTGCCCGGATATGGCGGGCGTCTTTTTTGCCTACCCAGTTGCATTGTTCGATTTCTTTGAGCGGGTGCTTGGAAAGAATGGCCACGCCGTTGTAGCCGGCCTGTCCGTAAAGGGCAATGTGCTCAAACCCGAGTCCGCGGATTTCCGCAAACGGAAAGTCTTCTTCTTTGGCTTTGACTTCCTGTATGCAGACAATGTCGGGATTCGCAAGCTGGCAGAGCAGTTTCAGCGGCGCCAGCCGGATGCGGACGGAATTGACGTTCCAGGTAACGAGCTTGAATGAGTCCATGGTTATTTTTTCTTTTTGTAGCTGCCGCCGCTTTTGGCTTTTTTGAATTTAAAAATTTTGTCGCTGAGGTCGTTGTCTTTTTTGATGTCATAGAGCGAAACCGAAACCTCAACGCTCTGCGGATCGACGATTTTCCATTGTTTGAGTTCCATCGGACTGTTGGAAAAGACCAGCGTAATCGGTCCGAGGTCGCCTTTGTCGGCATAGTCGAGCGTAATCGAAGTCGAGCCGGCGTCCTGATAAAAATCGGATATTTTGATTTTTTGGCCGTCGATTTTAATGTCGTTGGCCAGAATCAGGCTGGCCGGAATGTCGTCGTAATTGATATGCGTAACCTGGTCAAGCTCCGTGTCGTTGTAAACGATAAAATCGCCGTCGCCGACAATCAGCACGTTGGTCGGATCGGCATATTCCATACGGATTTTGTTGGGCTTTTTGATAAACAGGCGCCCTTCGGCGGTGGCGCCGTTGCTGGCCATCTGCACAAAAGTGGCTTCCATGCTTTTGATGTTGTTGAGATAATCTTCAATCTTGCGGATGTTTTCCGCGTTTTGGGCACGAGCCGCGCCGCTCGACAACAATAAGAGGGCAGTTAGAAGGGCAAACAGTTTTTTCATGATAACACCTGATTTGTTTTACGAATATCTCTTCTAATATAATCAATAAAACAAATTAGTAAATACAAAGATACCCCTTGTTAAGCAAAAAGCCTGCCTGAAACAAAGGGTATCCGAAAAAGTCAATTAGTAGTTTCTGGAGCAGCCGCAGCCGCCCGAATGAGTAGAGCTTTCGCTGTTCTTGGAGTCGCTCTTTTTGGAGCCGGAAGCAGAGCTTTCGCGGCTTGAAGAAGCAGACATTTTTTCGCTGGAAGATTTGGAAGAGCTGTCTCTCATATCATTACACATTATAAAATCTCCTTAAATTTTCTTGTGATTTATGCAGAACCTGCGTCTGCATCGCCAATAAATCTAAGAGACAAAATATAAAAAACAATAGAACCTAATCTTAAGTATTGCGCGCCTTGAACACGCCGTTTTCAAAGCCCTGGATGGTCGTGTCCCGCGCGGCCAGTTCCAGCCGTTTGCAGGCCAGAGCGGCGTATTCTTTTTCCTGCTCGATGCCGATAAAGCGGCGTCCGAGCTTTTTGGCGGTAACGGCTGTGGTCCCCGAGCCGACAAACGGATCAAAGACCAGATCGTTCGGATTGGAGGAGGCCAGAATCAGCTTGGCAATCAGCTTCTCGGGCTTTTGCGTCGGATGATTGGTGTTTTCGCTCATTGACCAGAACGGGATTGAAATGTCCGTCCAGATGTTGGAAGGGCAGGTCAGCCGCAGTTTTTCGCCGCCGATTTCCTGCCAGTCTTTGGGACTGCCGCTGCGGTCGCGGTAAGGCGCCAGAACCGGCCGCTGTATTTTGACCGCCTCCGTATTGAAAGTGTAGTTTTTGCTTTTGGTAAAAAACCAGATGTCTTCCAGACAGTTTTTCCAGTTGTTTTTGGCGCCGCGGCCTTTTTCCCGCTCCCAGGAAATGCGGTTTTGCAGAATAAAGTATTTGCATGCCGTTTCCGGAATGACGATGGAGGTCTTCCAGTCGGAACAAATGTAAACGGAGGCGTCTTCTTTGAGCAGCGGCACGGTCAGCGCCAGCCAGCCGTCGAGCCAATCTTTATAGGCGTCCAGATCGCGCTGCCGAAAGGTGCTTTGCCCGAATGTTTTGGTCAGGTTGTACGGCGGATCGGCAATCATCAGGTCAACGCTGTTCGGCGGCAGTTTGGGCATGATTTTCAGGCTGTCGCCGCAGATAATCCGGTCGGTGACTTCGTCCGTCGAATAGGTTTTCTGATTTTT
>JAFUQJ010000149.1 GCA_017480995.1 Alphaproteobacteria bacterium | reverse complement strand
TGGGCGACGATATGTTGATCGGCGTTGATTTTGTGGAAGCCTTAAAGCGTTTTCACGAAGACGAACAGACCAAAGCAATCGTTTTTCTGGGACGCCTCGGCGGCACGTTTGAAGAGGCTGCCGCGCAGTATTACAAATCTCTTGAGCACAAAAAGCCGGTCATCGGCTTTGTGGCCGGCAATGCGATTCCCTTCGGCCACAAAATGGGCTATGCCGGCGACGTCATAACCAAAGGCTCGATTTCGACGCAGGACAAAAAAGACATTATGGAAGACGCCGGCATGATTGTGGTTGACAACATCAACGACATCAGTCGCGAGCTGGAAAAGCTGGCATGAGCTGGCGGACGGATATCCTCAATTTTATTCTGCCGCCGCGCTGCCTGAACTGCGGGCGGATTCTGACGGAAAACACCGGACTGTGCGCCTCGTGTTTTGACGAGATAACTTTTATAACCCAGCCTTACTGCCGCAAATGCGGACATCCGCTTGAAACGGCGGCCGCCTCGGGAGAGGGGATGCTGTGCGGGCGTTGTCTCAAGACCAATAACCGCCCGTTTCGTTTCAGCCGCTCGGCTTTTGCTTATGACGAAGCGAGCAAAAATCTGATTCTCAATTTCAAATTCCGCGACAAAACCGAAAACGCGCGTTTTCTGGCGCAGACCATGTATGTGGCCGGAGAAGATATTTTCAAAGCCGGGATAGACATGATTGTTCCGGTTCCGCTGCACTTTTTGCGCCTGCTCGGCCGCCGCTACAATCAGTCGGCGCTGCTGGCGCGCCAGTTGAGCAAGTTAAGCGGCTGCCCGGCAGATTGCACGTCCGTGGTCAAACACCGCCGCACGCGGCCGCAGGTAGAGCTTTCCGGCCTGGCCAGAGTCCGCAACGTTAAGGGCGCTTTTTCGGTCAATCGTCCGGCGCTGATTGCCGGCAAAAGAATTTTGCTGGTGGACGATGTTCTGACTACCGGTTCGACCTTGAAAGAATGCGCGCTGGCTTTGAAAAGGGCCGGAGCCAAATCAGTCGATACCCTGACCGTCGCGCGGGTTGTCTGATTTTTATTCCAGATTTTTCTTAAAGGTTCGTCCGGCCAGTGTCAGCGTAATCAGCGCGATGACAAACAGCGGCGCCAGATTGGTCAGAACGTCGGCGGCCGGCATTTCTTTCAGAAACAGTCCGCGCGCCGCGCTCATAAAGAACCGCACCGGATTAAGATAAGTCAAATACTGCAGGGCTTGCGGCATGTCTTCGATAGGCGAAATAAAGCCCGAGAGCAGAATGGCCGGCATCATAAAGGCAAAGGCTCCGAGAATAGCCTGCTGCTGATTTTGCGATACGGAGGAAATGAACAAACCGATTCCGACAAAGGAAAGCAGAGCGGTAAAACACGAAAACAAAAACAGCGGAAACGAACCGGTAAACGGAATGCCGAAACCGTAAACGGCGATAAAAGTCATTACCGAAACCATGACCAAAGAGAAACACAGCGGCGGAACGGTCTTGCCGACCAGAATTTCAAAAGAATTGTACGGACTGACAATCAGCTGCTCAAAAGTGCCGAGCTCCCGTTCTCTGGCAACCGACAGGGCCGTCAGGATTAAAGTGATGACCAGAGCCAGAATCGATATCAGCGTAATCAGGAGATACCATTGATAGATGGCGTTGGGATTAAACCAGCTCCGCGCTTCAATGGCGACGGCGGCGCCCGAGACGCCTTCTTTTTGCGTCAGCTTTTGCGAATATCTGGCCGCAATCTGCGAAACATAGCCGTTGACCGCCGCGGCGACGTTTGTTGTCCGTCCGTCGAGAATAAGCTGAATTTCCGCCGGTTGGCCTTTTTTCAGGCGGGTGGAAAAATCGTCGGCGATAATAATGGCGGCGTCGGCTTTTTGCGCTTTGATAAGGTTTTCGATTTCTTTTGTGTCTTTGGTGCGGGTGACTTTGTTAAACCAGACGGAGCCTTCCAGTCCGGCAATAAGTTCTCGGGATTCCAGGGTGTCGGAATAGTCCGCGGCGATAATGTCGATATTTCGGACTTCCATGGTCAGGACATTGGCAAAAATCAAAAGCTGTATAATCGGCGGAAACAAGATGATCATCCGGCTTTTGGGATCGTGCCAGATGCTCAGAAATTCCTTTTTTATCAGAGCTCGTAATCTGCTAAGCATTAAGCCTCCTTGACGTTTTGCGGTAAACCAGCGTTGCAAACAGCATCCCCAGAACCAACAGGTACAAAGCGTCGGAGAGCAGCACCGCCGCCGGAGTTCCCGACAGAAATTCGCTTTTAATGAACGAAACGTAATATCTGGGCGGCAGCAGCAGCGTCAGATACTGAAAAAAGAGCGGCATTGACTTAATCGGAAAAATCAGCCCCGACAGCATCAGCGCCGGCAGAAAACCGGCCACCAGCGAAGCCATGCTGGCCAGAAGCTGATTTTTCAGGGCGCTGGAGATAATCAGGCCGATTCCCAGACAGGAAAACAAAAACAGGGCGCTGACGCCGAACAACGCCGTATAACTGCCGCGGAAAGGAATGTCGAGAACAAAAATCATGATCAGGACGTTAAAGGCCAGAGACGCCATGCCGAGCGCAAAATAAGGAACATACTTGCCGATGACGATGTGGATGGGTTTGATATGAGTGCTGAGCAGCGCTTCCATGGTGCCGCGTTCCCATTCCCGGGCAACGACCAGAGCCGTCAGCAGGATGCCGATAAGCGTCATCGTAACTGCCAGCGAAGACGGTACCAGCGTCCAGACGCCGTTTACCTCCTGATTGTAGCGGTATTGCTGCTGGACGGCAACCCCGGCCGGCACGACGCTTTCTTTATAACGGCTGTTTGCCAGCCACTTGCTGACAATGGCCGTAACATAGTTTTGCGTATAAGACACCTGATTGATCTCGGCGCCGTCGGTAATCAGCAGGACGGCCGCGGTCTGCCCGCTTGCGAGTTTTTGCGAAAAATCGTTGGGAATAATCAAAGCGCCTTTGATTCTGGAGCGGACAATGTCCTGATACATGGCGTCTTTGTCGTCGTAAACGACGGAAGAAATATATTTGTTTTGCCCGAAAGATTCGACCAGAAGCGCCGTCTCGGGCGCGGCATCGTCATTTTTGATGCCGAGCCGGATGTTGACGTCGTCCAGGTTAATGCCGAAGGTGTAAATATAGAGCAAAACCAGCGGCAGGATAAAGGCGATAATCAGACTGGACGGATCTTTGGCAATCTGCAGAAACTCTTTTTTGATAAAAGCCAGAACTATTTTCATTTTACTTCTCCTCGCTGCTCAGGATCAGGTTGATGAAAGTGTCTTCCATTGTTGCGGCGCCGGCTTTTTTCTTTAATTCCGCGGGAGTTCCCGTCGCGATGGTTTCTCCCTTGTAAAAGAGGCTGATACGGTCGCAGAATTCGGCTTCGTCCATAAAATGCGTGGTAACCAGAATCGTCACGCCTTTTTTGGCCAGGGCCGTAATATGGTTCCAAAATTCGCGGCGGGTAATAACGTCGACGCCCGACGTCGGCTCGTCCAGAAATAAAACCGCCGGGTTGTGCATCAGGGCGCAGGCCAGGGACAGGCGCTGTTTATAGCCGAGCGGCAGGTCTCCCGAGTTTACGTCCAGATATTTTTCAAAATTAAAGACGCGAACCATCCGGGCCGCCGCCTCCCGGGCTTCGTTTCCCCGCAAACCGTAGGCGCCGGCAAAAAAATCAAGATTCTGTCTGACGCTCAGGTTTTGATAAAGCGAAAATTTTTGCGCCATATAGCCCAGGCGGGCCCGGGCGCGGGAAGGATGCTCGACAATGTCCGTTCCCATGATACGGGCGGTTCCGGCCGTCGGCTTGGCCAGACCGCACATCATTTTGAACGAAGTCGACTTTCCGGCGCCGTTTGGGCCCAAAAGTCCGAAAATCTCCCCTTTCTTGATGTGAAACGTATTGTTTTTGACGGCATAAAAATCGCCGTATTTTTTGACCAGGTCAAGAGCCTCGACCGTATAGTCGGGAATATTTTCCGGCGCGGCATAATTTTTTGCCACCGGAGATTCTTCCTGTTTGTATCCGCCCATCAGCTCAATGACTTTTTCTTCAAATTCCTGAGTGTTCGGAGCCAGTTCGTACGGGTTGCCCTGATAGACGACGCGACCTTTGTCGATGACGATGACCGTGTCAAATCCGTGCGCTTCGTCCATATAGGCGGTTGACCAGACGACGCTGGTATTGTCCGTAATTGTTTCTCTGACCATTTTCAGAAGTTCCCGCCGCGAAATAGGATCGACGCCGACGGACGGCTCGTCAAGCAGAATAAGCTCCGGATTTCCCGCCAGAGCGCAGATAAGCCCGAGTTTTTGCTTCATGCCGCCGGACAGTTTGCCGGCCGGTCTGGTTTCAAAACGTTTGAGGTCGGCAAAGGCCAGCATCTTGTCAAAATCCCGGGGAATGTCTTTCAGGTCGGCATAAAAATTCAGATTGTCAATAATGCTCAGGTCTTCATACAGGCCGAACTTTTGCGGCATATATCCTATTTTGGTGTTCAAAAGGTCCTTGTCGCGGTCAGGGCTGAGGCCGAGCGTTCTTATTTCTCCGGAATCCGGAAGCAGCAGGCCGCTGATCAGGCGCAGCAGAGTTGTTTTCCCGGCCGCGTCGGCGCCGATGAGGCCGACAATCTGCCCACGGGGAATATTCAGGTTCAGATTGTCGATCGCCAGAACGTTTGTTTCTTTGAACGTTTTGTAAAGAGCGCTAATTTCGACGCAGTATCGGGACACGGAAGCGTCTCCTTTTATAAATCGATTTCAACCGTCGTCGGCATGCCCTGTCTCAAAAACTCGTCGGCTTCGTCAACATAGACATGAATCCGATAGACCAGATCGGTTCGCAGATCCTGCGTTTCAACCGTTTTGGGCGTAAATTCCGCTACCGGGGAAATATAGCCGACGCGTCCGTCGTATTCGCGTCTTTTTCCGGTTTGGGGATTGATGCTGTCGGTCAGAACCCGAGCCTTGGTGTTGTAATTTACGTTGCCGAGCTGCGTTTCGGGAATATAGGTTCTGATCCAGAGCGGCCGGTTTTTGGCAATGGTATACACAATCTGCCCCGATTTGACGGTTGCGCCGGGCTCTTGAACGCGCGAGGTTACGATTCCGTCGTCGGGAGCATAAATTTTGGTATATTCAAGCTGGTTCTTTTGGTATCTTTGCGAAACGAGGGCGCTTTCCAAAGCGCCTTCCGCTTCGGCCAGGGCATTGCTGTACGATGTGCAGCTGCGCTTGGAGGTAATGCTTTGCCTG
The DNA here is from genome assembly GCA_017480995.1 of Alphaproteobacteria bacterium. Taxonomy (GTDB): domain Bacteria; phylum Pseudomonadota; class Alphaproteobacteria; order RF32; family CAG-239; genus CAZU01. The sequence continues at coordinate 2,878 of JAFUQJ010000149.1, read as the reverse complement.
CACAGAGGAAGGTTGGTGTCCAGAACGGATTGCGCTTCGTCGCGGATGGCCTTCTGGCGTTTGACTTCGGCGATTGCCTTCTGATAGTTGTCCTGATAATCCTTGGCGTCGAGTTCAGCCAGCAAATCGCCTTTTTTGACCGTTTCGCCTTCTTCAAACAGCATGTTTTCAATGACGCCGCCGACCTGAAAACTGATGTCGACCTGCCGGATGTCGACATTGCCAAACAGCTTTATCTTGTCCGTCGGCTGCTCGGAAACATGCTGCAACCACAAAGCGTATCCGACGCCGCAGACAGTCAAAAGCAAAAATACTGTTTTTTTCATTTGGGTTCTCCCGCGCTTAAAATGATCTCGCAATTTTGTTCAAGCTGCCGTTTGATCTGAGCAAGAAGCTCCGGCGTGTATTTTTTTATTTTCAGACGGCGGAACAGGGCTTCCTTATGGATTCTGAAAATCAGCGCCTGTCCCAAAAGCAGATGCGTCTGCAAAATCGTCTGTTCGGAATCCGGGGACGTATGATGCAAAACGGCAATCAGCTCGGAAATGTGCCTGAGAACCGGTTCGAAAATGCCGGAATAAAACTTGTCGTAAACCGGCGGAGTAAACATTTCCTTAACCAGCAGTTTTGCCTGCGTGTCGGAGACGATGAAGTTGCACAGAAAATCGAAGAAACTGCCGATAATTCGTTTTATTTCTTCTTTGGGCGGAAGGGGATTCGGTATTTCTGAAGCACTTTTGAGAGAGGCAAGACAGTTTTGCAGAATATGGTTGTAAACGTTTTCCATCACCGCTTCGTAAAGTTTCTGCTTGGTGCCGAAGTAATAATTTATGGAGCAGAGGTTTACGCCGGATTCTCTGGCCAGATCCCTGGTGGATACGCCGTCAAACCCTCTGGCCGCAAACATTTCCGCAGCAGTCTCCAATAGTTTTTCTTTGGTGCTTTTCATCAGACTTTCTCCTGGTTGACAAAGTCAGTATAACACCTCTTAACAATTAAGTCAAACGTTTGAAATATTTTTTTGCCGGTTGTGCAAATTCCTTCCGGTCTCTTTATCGGCGGCAGATGCAGCCTGTCAGATGATCGTCGACAAAACCGGTCGCCTGCAGATAGGCGTAACAAATCGTGGAGCCGAAGAATTTAAACCCCCGTTTTTTCATATCCCGGCTGATTGCGTCGGATTCGGGTGAAGAGGCCGGAACCTCGCTCAGTGAGGCAAAGTTGTTGACGATAGGTTTTTGCTGCGGAAAAAATGACAGCACATAGTTGCGAAAACTGCCGAATTCTTTTTGCACCTCCAAAAACAGGCGCGCGTTGGTAATGGCCGCTTTTATCTTGAGGCGGTTTCTGACGATGCCGTCAAACTGCGTCAGCCTTTCAATGTCTTTGTCATTAATCTGCGCAACCCACGCCGCGTCAAAATCGCAGAAGGCCTTGCGATAGCCGTCGCGCTTCCTTAAGACGGTCAGCCAGCTCAGGCCGGCCTGAGCGCTTTCCAGAAGCAGAAATTCAAACAAAGTCTTTTCGTCGGCCGCGGGCTTTCCCCATTCCCGGTCATGGTATCTGACATAAAGTTCGTCGGTTCCGCACCAGCCGCAGCGGCCGTTGATTATATCCTGCATCTTTTTGTCTCCGGTTTCGGACTTTGGGTTAAACTTTTGGAAAGATAGCCGGTTTGCGGCAAAAAGTAAATATCGAATCAGATTTTCGCCGCGGCGGCAAAAAGGCCGGGACAATTATAATTCCGCCGTTGAAAAAGGTTAATTCCCGTCTTATACTATAAAGGCATGAAGCGTTTATGCGATTCATGCTTTGGGTTAACAGCTATGGAGTTTTTATGTTTACGAAAACGCAGGTTACGGCGTCAAACAGCAACAATAATTCGGGCCGATACGGGAGCCGGAGATTAACTGATAAAAATTATTTCACCCAATATTTTGATTTTCCTTTTTTGATTGATTGCGAGGGCTTGTCGGTTCTGAAGGAGGTGTAATTATGCTTTCTTTCAGAAGCAGGCTTAGCCGGGCAGATGTCGACGTTATCCGTCAAATTGCCGATTCCACGGGCTTTTTTGACGAAAATGACGTTCAGATTAATGTCGATATTGCGGAAGATATGCTCTGCCGCAAAGATTCCTGTCACAAATTTATACTTGCGGATTATAACGGCCGAACGGTTGCCTATGTCTGTTACGGCAAGGTTTCCGATGCCAGGGACGGCACTTACGAAATTTGCTGGCTGTCCACCCTCAACGATTATCGGGGGCTGGGCATCGGCAGACGGCTGATAAATTGTCTGATTGCCAAATTGCGAAAAAAAGGCGCCGAGAGAATTTACGTTAAAACCGACAGCAAGGAACAATACAAGCCTACCCGTCGTTTTTATGAAAAATGCGGGTTTAGGCTGCAGGCTGTTTTGCCGGGGTATTATGACGATAACGACAACTGCTGCATCTATGCTCTGCAATTAGTCGACAACGATTGCGCGGAAACCGGCCGGGAGCAGTGTCTGGCCGCCGAATAGCCGGCAGTTGCCGGAAAACGGTTCTCAAAACGCGGCAATACTTTAATTTAAATAAAAAACGGGCCTTAAAAGTCTGAAAACTTTTAAGGCCCTTGTGAGCTGTTCAAAATTTTACAAGTCGTCCAACTCCGAAGCGACTTTGTCAGGATTGTTCCGGTAGAGGAATTTCGCCAGCCGGATCATGTATTCCATGACAGTGACGAAACCCCATTGATTCTCCTCAGTCAGCGTCGCGTGCCATTGCTTAAGTTCTCTCAGCCAGAGTGCCAGGTCGAGCTTGTCGTTGAATACCGGCGCAAAACCGTAGAGACTGTCGCCGCCGGTGATGATGATAACCTCATGGCCGGGGAACAGG
>JAFUQJ010000148.1 GCA_017480995.1 Alphaproteobacteria bacterium | reverse complement strand
GCTTCGGTCACCGCTAACGTAACGTTTGTTTCGCTTCGCTGTCGCTTGCTCACAAACTAACGCACGCGTAATCTGCGTTAAAAATTGCTTCTCCGAAGCAATTTTTTGCCTCGTCGTCCGAGAATGACACTCTTTTCTTCCGTCATCCTTGGGCGACATGAAATGCCTGACCCGAGGATCTCAGAAGTTATACAGCCTTGACAACAAATCACGAATAACGAATCACAAATCACTCTTTCGTCAATTCGACCTGTGATTTATTGTTGACACCTTGCACGAAATATCCGATAATAATTAAAGAATTACTCTTTTATCTTTTTGAGGATGTTTCGAAATGTCTCGTCTGTCTTGGTCTTATCTCTTTCTTTCCTCTGCCGCCGTTTTGTTGGTCACTGCGGCAGAGGCCTCCGCTCAAACCTGCACCACCGCGCCTAGCTGTGCCGAACTCGGATATACCCAATCCGCCTCCGAATGCTCCGGCAAGGCCATGGTCAAATGTCCGTTTGACAAGACAAAGGTCTTCTGCGGCGTCACCAAATCCTGCGAAGAACTCGGTTATGACAAAACCACAACCCAGTGCTCCGGCAAAAAAACTTTTGTTTGTCCGTACGATGCCGCCAAAGTCGCCTGTGACAGCGGCGCCATGGTCGGTGAAATCAAACTCTGGGCCGGAAGCTCCATTCCCAAGGGCTGGAGGTATTGTAACGGCGCGTCGTTGTCAAAAACGACCTTTAAGGATCTTTACGCCGTCATCGGCACAACTTACGGCAGTTCGGGCGATTATTTTTATCTGCCTAATTTCCAAGGGCGCGTTCCGGTCGGCGTCGGCTATGTCTACGGCGGAACCGGCTACACCTATACCCTTGCCGAAACCGGCGGCGAAAACTTTACAACCCTGTCTTCCGACCAGATCCCCGACCACAAGCATATTGTCCCGTGGGGCGAAGCCTCAAGCTCCTTCTCGGCCTCGGTCGCGCGTCCTTGGGGAAACTACGGTTCCAACAAGCCCGGCGCAAACAAAAACGATAGTGACAACACCTGGCTCATATCTTCTTATATGTACAGCCGTACAGGCTATCGCTCCGCACCGTCCTCCAAAACTTCAGGCTGGGGAACTGCCGGCACCTGCACATCCGGACAGACTTACAGTTGCTCGACTTCCGCGCATGAAAACCGTATGCCGTTCCTGACGCTGTATTACATCATTTATACCGGCGTTTATTAACACCAAGCATAAATAAAGCCGCTTTTTCTGAGGATCTGCGAAAAATTCGGAGGACGAGACCAATAAAGGTGAAAGAACAAAACTAACCGACACAATCCCGAAAAGTTCGGATAATGGATGAAATAGAGTGATTTGAAAGGCGAAAGTACCGGAACGTACAAAAAAGTACGCGAGGACATTTTCGACCTGCGCAAATTACTCTAGTTCGCCATTAGACGAGCTTTCTGAATCTTCCAGTCGCGTTCCTTAACAGCCTCCCTCTTATCATAATTCTTCTTGCCGGTGCCGAGACCGACTTCGAGCTTGGCGCGGCCGTGGTCGTCAAAAAAGAGACGAATGGCAACCAAAGTCGTCCCCTTGCGCGAAAGGGAATTGATAATGTCGATGATTTCTTTCTTTTTGAGCAGCAGTTTGCGCTCGCGTTTTTCGGCATGCGAAGCGTAGCCTTTGTTGGCATACTCGGCAATAAACATATTGGACATGAAAAGCTCTTCGCCTTTGACGATGCCGAATGCATCCGTAATATTGGCATGACCGAGCCGCAGCGATTTGACCTCGGTTCCCGTCAGCTCCAGTCCGGCCGTAAATTTTTCGCTGATAAGATAATCGAAATGCGCCCGGCGGTTTTGCGCCACCAATCCGGTTGAAATAAAG
>JAFUQJ010000147.1 GCA_017480995.1 Alphaproteobacteria bacterium | reverse complement strand
TAATCCCTGATGTAGTCGGTTTCGTCGTAGTGTTCCGAGGCCAGGACCATGACGACGCAGCCTTCCGAAAAATTGGTGAATTCGCGCCAGATGTTGCTTTTGAGATACAGGCCGCGGTTGGGACTGCCGAGGCGGAGCGTCTGGCGTTCCTTGCCGTCGTCCAGGATGAAGTCGCAGCTGCCGTGCGGGCAGAAAATGATTTGCTTCAGTTTGCGGTGAGCGTGACGTCCGCGGACAACGTTCTTTTGGGTTCCGAAAATGTAATAAACACGTTTGATCTCAAAGGGAACTTCCGCGGCGCTTTCCAGAGCCACCAAAGATCCGCGCTCGTCTCCTCGTATCTTAAAATCTATCAGTTCGTATTCCATTTTCAGAATCTGTATATGTAAAACATTGTTTATTTTTAATCATGCTCCCAGTATTGAGAAAATAAATGTCCGTGTCAAGGTTTAAATTTAAAAACCTAAGGTTGATTGTGTTTTGAAAAACTATTTCGAAAATTTTCAAAAGTGTATATTTAAAATGTATGTTATTTTTATACAATATCCGGGCGGAAAAGTTTGCCGGGAACGTCATTAATATATTCCGAAAAAATAATGAATAGCGGTTGACGTTGCGGCAGTTTGTTATTATAACAACTGGGTGTAGGTTTTTTGTATAAGGATGTTTGATGGCTGGTAAAACCAAAAAAGTGTTGAAGAAGGCGATTTCGTGGGCCGGTTTGTTTTTCTTTGCGGTGGCGGCGTATATGCTCTACGCCCAGCTTTCCAAATACAGTCTGTCCGAAATCAAGGACGCGCTGTTTTCGATCCCGGCGCGCAATCTTTGGCTGGCCTGTCTGGCATCGCTCGGCGGGTATGTCGCTTTGTCTTCGTATGATTATCTGGCTTTGCGTTATATTAAGCGCAAGCTGGCGCCGTGGAAATGGATTTTTGCCGGTTTTATCGGCTTTTCGGTCAGCAATAACGCGGGCCATGCCATCGTTTCGGGCGGGACAATCCGTTACCGCCTGTATACGCGCTGGCGTTTCAGAGGTTCGGAAATCGTGCGGATGGTCACGTTTTCGGGCTTTACTTATCTGGTTGCCTGCTTCTTTTTGATTATCGTCGGTTTTTTTCTGACGCCGAATCATGCTTTCGGCGACGGTTCGGTTTCGCGCCTGACGACCGAAATCGTTACCCTGGTTTCGGCAATCGGGCTGCTGGTCTATTTCTGGGCGTCGCTGTTTTATAAGAAGCCGATTGTTATCAAAGAGGTGGAGTTTGACATTCCGTCTTTTCGGATGGCGCTGGCGCAGGTGTTTATCGGTGCGGCCGACATTTTGATGGCGTCTTTGGTGCTGTATTTTTCGCTGACGCCGTTTCTGACGATTTCGTTTGACGTTTTTATGGGCGTGTTTATCATCGCGCAGGTTCTGGGCGTGTTCAGCCAGGTGCCGGGCGGGCTCGGCGTTTTTGAAGGGCTGTTTATGTACATTATTCCGGGCGAGCATAATCAGGCGCTGCTGTTCGGCGCTTTAATCGCTTACCGCATCATATATTATCTGCTGCCGCTGCTGCTGTCTTTTGTCGTGCTTTTTTCATACGAGGCGTATCTGCGCTTTGTCAAAAAACAGCAGCTGGAGAGAATCCGGATTTTTAACGCCGAAAAAATGCACAGGCTTTAATATTCGGCGCTGAGGTAGTCGGTTATCTGGCTGCTCAGATAATCGTTGAAGCTCACCGGATCGGAAGTCATGTTCTGAAGGTTTTCGACTTTTTTGTAGCCGAAAGAGGCGCCGTCGTCGATCCGTACCAGAACGACTTCGAGCGGCTGCGACAGCCGGTAGGTTTCGATAAAGTTGTTTTCGTCGTCGTTTTGATAATTAATCAGAAACATGTTAAATTCGTCGACAAATTCGCGGTCATAGAGGTCTTCTATCATTTCTATGGCGGCGGCGCAGGTGTAGCAGGGTTCGTTGTTAAAAAAGACGTAAATGATTGATTTTCCGTAATTTGCGTTTGAGGCGTCAAAATATTCCTGCAATCCTTGCGAGGGCATGTAGCCGTCGGTCGGCTCGACCTGAGCGCGGGCGCCGAGGGCAAAGGCAAGGGCGGCCAGCAGGGCAAAAACAAAATTTTTCATCTCTTTTCTCCTGAAAAACCGAAAAGCGGTTTCAAGAGAAAAACCGTTTTCCGGTGATTAAAGCGGGGCGCAGGCCTGCCGCAGCCATTCGGCAGTTTCGGCGTCCAGATATCCGTGCAGCTTCTGCCAGACTTCGGCGTGATAGGTATTGAGCCAGTTGATTTCGGCTGCGGTTAAGAGATATTTGCTGATGAGGCGTTTATCAAGAGGAACCAGCGTCAGAGGCTCGAATTTGAGCATCGGTTCGTCAAACCGCGGGTTTTTCGCCGGGACGACGCAGGCCAGATTTTCAATGCGGATGCCGTAGGCGCCTTCTTTGTAATAACCGGGTTCTATTGAGGTTACCATGCCGGCGTCGAGCGGCTGCGAATTTTTGGCCGAGAGGCTGAACGGGCCTTCGTGCACGTTCAGAAAACAGCCGACGCCGTGACCGGTGCCGTGATGATATCCTTTGCCGAATTTCCAAAGTTGAGCGCGGGCCAGCGCGTCGAGCGCGCTGCCGCCGGTGCCGGCCGGAAAATAAGCGTCGGCGACGGCAATATGCGCTTTGAGCACCTGGGTAAAGCTGTCTTTGATTTCCGCCGGGGGTTCGCCGACGGCAATTGTGCGCGTGACGTCGGTGGTGCCGTCAAAATACTGGGCGCCGCTGTCGAGCAGCAAAATCGACCCGGGCTCAAGCCGGCAATCGGTTGCGGCCGTCGGCTGATAATGCACGACTGCGCCGTTGGGGCCGAAAGCGGCAATTGTGCCGAAGCTGTCGGAATAAAAATTTGTCTGCTCGGCGCGAAACCGGCGCAGTTCTCTGACAACGCCGAGCTCGTCGACGGGCTGCCGGCTGTTTTCCAGCCAGTGCAGAAATTTTACCACGGCGACGCCGTCGCGGACGTGAGCCTTGCGGATGCCGGCAAGTTCGACCGGGTTTTTGACCGCTTTCCAGTTGTCTATCGGATTGGCAATGTTTTCGAGCCGGATTTTGTGCTTTTTCATCAGCAGCTGGATCTGTTTGGGCGTTTTGGCGCAGGCAAGACCGACGGTGCGCCCTTTGAGTGCGGCGATTTCGGCTTCTGCCTTGCGCATGTCGCCGGTAAACAGGCTGACGCCGCCGTCTTTGTCAATCAGGGCAAAAGCGCGCAGAATCGGCGTGTCGGGCAGGCAGTCGGAACGCAGGTTGAGCAGCCAGGAGACGGCGTCGCAGGCGGCGACAAAATAAGCGTCGAGATTTTGTTCGGTCATAAAACGCGTCAGCCAGGAGATTTTTTCTTCGGCCGAGACGCCGCAAAATTCAATGTCGTGTTCAAAAATTTCAACTTCTTTGGCTGCCAGCCGGGGACCCGGCAGATCGGCGTCGTCGGCGATGAAACTGTGTTTTTTCAGAACCCGCTGCCAATAATCGACTTCATTGACAGAATGGCACCAGGGACTATAGGCGATCTTAAACGGCGTGAGAAAGTTGGCGCCGATCCAGCTGCCGACGGTGTCCGCGGTGCAGACGACTTCCGTCTGCGCGGCGTCGACTTCGCGGGCGGCCTGAAGCTCGTATCTGCCGTCAACCAGCAGCCAGGATTTTTCGGGGCTGACTATCAACGTGCCGGCCGAGCCCGAAAAACCGGTGAGTTCGCGGATTTTGTTTTCTTCGGGGAGAATGTCCTGGCCGAGAAACATGTTGCCCCGGGTAAGAATGTAAGCGTCATAGCCGTGCCGGGCCAGTTTTTTCTGAAATTCGGAAAGAGTCATTTTTTTTAAGCCTTTTGCATCAGGGCAGCGCGCCAGTTTTCCTGCGAATAGACTTTGAGCGGGCGCAGCCCTTGTTTTTGGTGTTCGGAGATAATCCAGTCGGTTTGTTCGTCGACAAAGCCCGACAATATGCAATAGCCGCC
>JAFUQJ010000146.1 GCA_017480995.1 Alphaproteobacteria bacterium | reverse complement strand
GTTTCTTCCGGCGTTGCGGCGGCGCCGTCAACCAAAAACAAAAAACTGGCCATATTCGGATTATCCGTTCCGCTGGTCAGCCAAATCGGCTGCAATTCCGCATAACCGTCCTTTTTGCTGCCGTGCGGCAGAAAAGACTGGTCGTTATACGTCCACAGCAGACCGTTCAGAAATTCGACGCGCTCTTCGTTGCCGATGCGCACGACCACGCTTTTCTTTGTCTCATAGGCTTTTTCCAGCAGCTTGGGCAAAACGTTTTCCAGACTCTGGCTCTGCAAATGATAAAAATCTACTCTACTCATAATCCACCAGCTTGACGGCCGCAAAATGCGGAAGATTGTTGTTGTTAATCAGCAGCAGCACCGGCCGGTTGTTTTCGGCGCGCGCTTCCGCGACATAGTTTTTGACGTCGTTCATGTCAAAAATGGCTTTCTTGTCGATTTGCGTGATCAGGTCTCCGGGCTTGAGCCCCTTGGCTTCGGCGTCGCTGCCCGGAAAAACGTCGCGCACGACCACGCCGTTGGCGTCCTCGGGAAACTGATATTTGTTAATCAGTTCCGGCGTCAGTTCGGAAAGTTCCATGCCGAGCGGCGCTTCCTGCGTTTCGCTCATCGGCGGTTCCGGTGCCGCCGCGGGAGGAACGGGCGCTTTTTCTTCGGGCATCTTTTCAACGCGCAGTTCAATGCTCGAAACCTCGGCGTTGCGCCAGACGTCGAGCCTGATTTTGCCTCCGACGGCGGTTTCGGCAATCCGCCGCGAAAACTCTTTGGGGTTCAAAACCTCTTTGCCGTTGAGCGCGATAATCACGTCGCCGGCTTCAATGCCGAATTTCTTTGCGGCGCTGTCTTCCGACACCGAGCTGACCATGACGCCGGCCGGCACTTTTTGCGCCACGCTCGAGGCCAGATCGCGATTTTGCGGCTGAATCCGGATGCCGAGCCAGCCGCGCTCGACCTTGCCTTTGGCCTTGATTTCTTCAATAACGAATTTCAGCAAATTAATCGGCGTCGCAAAGCCGATGCCCATGCTGCCGCCCGAGGTCGAAAATATTGCCGTGTTGACGCCGATAACCTCGCCGTTCATGTCAAACATCGGCCCGCCCGAACTGCCCTGATTAATGGAGGCGTCGGTCTGGATAAAATTATCGTAGGCGCCGGCCTCGATATCGCGCGATTTGGCCGAGACGATGCCCGCGGTCACGCTGCCGCCGAGGCCGAACGGATTGCCGATGGCCAAAATCCAGTCGCCGACGCGGATTTTGTCGGAATTTCCGAGCTTGACCGGCGTCAGCGCTTTGGGCGGCTCGACTTTGATAATGGCAATGTCGGTTTTGTCGTCGGTGCCGATTACCTTGGCCTCGGCCTGCGTCTCGTCGGCAAAGGTAACCCAGATTTCCTTGGCGTTTTCAATAACGTGGCTGTTCGTCAGAATATGGCCCTGCGCGTCAATCACAAAACCCGAGCCGAGCGCCGTGCGGCCGGAACCCTGCGGCGCAAAATATTTCCGGATAGCCGGATTCGCGCTTTCTATTCCGAGCGTTTCGTCATGCGTGTCGCTGTCTTCGGAGGGCAGGGTGGTGGTCGAGATGTTGACCACGCTCGGCTGCAGCTTTTCGACCAGATCGGCAAACGAATTTCCGACCTGCGCCTGCGCTTCGACAGCCCCGGGTAACAGGGCCAGAACAAACGCTAATATGCCAAGTCTCGTCATCGGTGTCAGTTTCCGGCCGGAATGGTTTTGCCGAAGTATTCGAAAAACTCGCTTTCCGGCGCCAGAACCATCGAGGTGTCGTTGCCGTTCAACGCTTTTTTGTAGGCTTCCAGCGAACGGTAATAGGCAAAAAACTTCGGATCGACGCCGGCGGCGTTGTTCCAGATGCGGATTGCCTCCCGGTCGCCCTGACCGCGGATAATCTGCGCTTTTTTCTCGGCCTCGGCGATAATCACCGTTTTTTCCTTTTCGGCCGCGGCGCGGATTTTTTGCGCTTCCTGCTGGCCGGTGGCGCGAAATTCCTTGGCGTCGCGTTCGCGCTCGGCTTTCATGCGGGCGTTGATTGCCTGCAAGACCTCAACCGGCAGGTCGGCGCGGCGGATTCTTACGTCAGCGACGCTGACGCCGATTTGCTCGGCATCGACCTTAACCGCGGAACTGATGTCGGCCATAATCCGGGTGCGTTTCTGCGACAGCAGCTGAGGCAGGGTGACGCGTCCCAAAATCTTGCGCAGCGAAGAATTGACGATTTCTTCCAGCTTGGAGCGGGCCTGCGCCTCGGTGCGCACGGTTTTGTAAAAACGCAGCGGATCGACAATGCGGTAGCGCGTGAAGCTGTCAACGTCGAGACGCTTTTTGTCGTTGAGCACGACTTCCTGCGCCGGCGGATCGAGATTCAGCAGCCGGTTGTCATAAAAGACCACGTTTTGAATAAACGGAATTTTGAACTTCAGTCCGGCGTCTTTGACCACGCGGACGGGATTGCCGAACTGCAAAACGATTGCCTGCTCGGTCTGGCGGACGATATAAACGGAGTTAACCAGAATCAGCAGAAGACCGACAATAACGGCGCCTGATACAAGTTTGATTTTGTCGCTCATCTTTATTCTCCTTTGAGTTCGCGTTTTTGCAGCCGGTCAAGCGGCAGATACGGCACAACGTTGCCGCCCTTGGCCGAGGGGCTGAGGATAACCTTGTCGGCTTTGCTCATGACTTCTTCCATGGTTTCCAGATACAGGCGTTTGATGGTCACGTTTTTGCCCTGTTTGTAGGCCTCGTAGACCGACAAAAAGCGTTCGGCGTCACCCTGTGCCTTGTTGACGACGGATTGCTTGTAGGCCTCGGCGTTTTGCAGGCGCTGGGCCGCTTCGCCGCGCGATTTGGGCAGAATTTCGTTGCGGTAGGCTTCGGCCTCGTTCTTAAAGCGCTCCATGTCGGCTTTGGCGCGCTGAACTTCGTTAAATGCGTCGACCACCTGCTTCGGCGGATCGGCTTTTTGCAGCTTGACGCGGACGATTTTAATGCCCGAGCCGAACTCGTTAAGAACCTTTTGCAGTTCTTCTTTGGTTTCGTCTTCTACTTTGCCGCGGTCGCCCGAGATAATCGGCATCATCTGCGACTGGCCGACGATTTCGCGCAGGACGGACTGCGCCGCCACCTTGACCGTCTGATCGGGGTTCTGCATGTTAAAGAGATAGTCTTTGGCGTTTTCGATGCGCCAGACGATTGTCAGGTTGATGTCAACGATGTTTTCGTCCCCGGTCAGCATGTGGCTTTCGTTAAATGAGCTGCGCGGATTGCCGAGCTCTGCCACGCCGAGGTTAATGCTTCGCTCCTGCGTGATGTTGACCTTCTCGACCGATTCAATCGGCAGCGGCAGGTGATAATGCAGGCCGGGCATGGTTGTCCGCTCATAAGCGCCGAACCGCAGGACGACGCCTTCTTCGTTCGGCTGCACCTGATAAAGTCCCGAGGCCAGCCAGATCGCGAGCAGTGCCGCGGCGCCCCATTGCCACTTGAAGCCGAAACCGTCGTTTCCCGATTTGGGGAACGGGCTGATTTTGCCTTTGGGCTTGGCCGGAGCGGGATTATCCTGCCATAAGCCGTCGTTGTCGTTTTCCCACGGATTAGGAATTTTTGCCATTTGTCTACCTCTGTAATTTTTTGTTGCGTTGCCTAAATATATAATATAAATATAGCAAAAACAACATTCGATAATTTATATCAACAGGGGGCTTTGCGCGCATGGAAACACAAATCAGGGATATCGTCGCCCGGTATTTTAACCCGTCCGAAATCGAAAATGTCGGCGTTTTTAACGGCCGCGTTATCATCACGCTGCAAAACGCCGCCGAAGATGCCGCCAAGACCAAGGCTGTTGAAGCCGAGGTCGGCGCTTTGGAGGGCGTAAGCAAAGTCTCCGTTATTTATACGGTTGCCAAAGCGGCGCCGACCTTGCGTCCCGAGATTGAAAAATGGCAGGTCCGCGGCGTCAAAAAAATCATTGCCGTGGCTTCGGGCAAGGGCGGCGTCGGCAAGTCGACCACTTCGGTCAATCTGGCTTTTGCTTTGTCCAAACTCGGGCAGAAAGTCGCGCTGTTTGACGCCGACATTTACGGCCCGTCGATTCCGACTATGCTTGGTTTTGAAGGCGTCGCGCCGATTTCTTACGACGGCAAAACCTTTGAGGCCTTTGAATTTAAAGGCATTAAATCGATGTCTATCGGAACGCTGGTCGATCGCTCGCAGCCGCTCATCTGGCGCGGCTCCAAGGCCTGCGGCGCCATTGAGCAGCTTTTGACCGACACCAACTGGGGCGAAATTGACGTCATGGTTGTCGACATGCCGCCCGGCACCGGCGACATTCAGATTACCATGTCTCAGCGCCTGAACATGGCCGGCGCCGTGATTGTCTCAACCCCGCAGGACAATGCGCTGATAGACGCGGTCACAGGCGTCAATATGTTTAAGCGTGTAGACGTGCCGATTTTGGGCATTGTCGAAAACATGAGCTATTACGTCTGTCCGCACTGCGGCAGCCGTGCCGACATTTTCGGCCACGAAGGCGCCCAAACGACGGCCGCCGAATTGGGCGTTCCGTTTTTGGGCGAAATTCCGCTGCATATTGACATCCGCGCCAACGCCGACGCCGGGACGCCGATTGTCCTTGCCGAGCCCGACAGTCCCTATACCAAGGCTTACATGGAAATCGCCGCCAAACTGCTCGACAGTCTGAAATAAAAATCCACATTTAGTAATCAGTGATTTGTGACTCGTGATTAGTTTCAGAAGCATAATTGTTCAATAATAATACTTTCGGCTCTAATCCTCGATTCCTTTTCCCGTCATCCCGACCGCAAAGCCTTCTCTTTGTCGTGCCCGAGCGCTTCTATCCCTTGTCATCCTCGTGCCCGAGCGAAGCGAGGAATAGACACGAGGATCCAAGTTGAGGCGCGAAGGGTGCAACCAGCGTGAGCTGGTTGGGGATTACGCCTCAGCCGAACCATAGGTTTGCGAAGCTTTTCGGCTGACAAGCGGAGCTTGACTTCTGAACTTGTCTAATCCCAGCCGGCGTAAGCCGGTGGTACTTTAGAGAATTATATGGCTGCATTATTGGCTTGGATTCTCGGATCAGGGACTGCGTCCCGTCCGAGAATGACACTCTTTTCTTCCGTCATCCTCGGGCGGCATGAAATGCCTGACCAGAGGATCTCAGAAGCTATACAGCCTTGACAACAAATCACGAG
>JAFUQJ010000022.1 GCA_017480995.1 Alphaproteobacteria bacterium | reverse complement strand
TCTTCGGCAGAAATTCCCTGTTCATTCAGAAAACGCATGATAATCGACTTCTGACGCGAAATTTCCTGCTGCGCCAAACTCAAATCGTTGTTGGTGACGACATAGCGGATGCTCCAAATTCCGAGATTGGCCTTTACGTCTTTTTCGGCCAGGCCTTTGACCGTCACAAAATTTGAATTAACCTTGGAGCGGTAATAAAAATATCCCGGGAAAAAACCGCCCAGCGTCAGACCGGCGGCAATCAGCAGCGCGGAAAGCAGCTTGCTTTTGCCGCAGCGGCAAACGGTGTCGTTTTCATCACATTTACATTCTACCTGCATCGTATTTTCCTCTGCCAGTTTTCGACTATTTGTATCAGCAATACACCCAAAAGACAAATTTGGAAAGTTTTATTATGCGCCGGCGGCAAAATTATCAGCTATCGTCGTCCGCATCGTCATCCGTATCACCAGAGGCTTTGGAAAACATGATTTTCCACAACGGCTTGCGATACATCCAAAGGTTAAACGCGCCCAAAGCTACCGAAACCATACCGAACAAAAACAGGATGTAATACCAGTTAAGCTGATTGGCGTCCATCATAACGTCTTGCCGCGACAGGCGGACAAAGCCGATGGCAATCGAGGTAACGGCAAACGAGAGAATAAAGGCCAGCGTCCAGATTTTGCGCAGCATATCCTCCGGCAGCAAAAAAGAGGTAATGACATACAGCAGCAGAAAGGCAAAAAACAGATACAATTCCATGGGCGTTTTCCTCCGGCGGTTGATATGCTACCAGATATAAGCGGCGTTCTTTTAAAAACAAGAGCGCCGGTTTTCCGACAAGTCAGAAAATCCGGCACTCCTTTAATTTTTTTACTTTTCGCAAGAACAAGCCACGAACCCGTAGGCCACGCGTCCAATGAACGTTGCGAAAACCACCAACAGACCACCAAACACCAGAGCGGCGATAATGCTGTTGGCTCCCATCATCATATCCGATACCCACCAGATAACGGCTTTGTAGATGCCGAAACAGATGAATACGAACAAAACGGGCTTCCAAATTGCGCCGAAGTTCTTGACGAACGAAATCGGCAGATACAAACCTCTAATCAAAATCCAAAGGATAACAAAAAGAGGAACGTAAACGCAGCCGGGATAAGAATCTCCGAGCTCACCAAGGATAAGGTAAGCAATAAAGAAAACTCCCAAAACGGCCGCAAGCATCAGAAGCTCGCTTAATAACGCTTCTCCACCCCTTTTAATGTTGTACCACAAACCGCTCAAAGAGAACGAATTTGCATAACGGCACTCATAATACGGAAGAAAAAACATTATGATAGATACGATAATAGAAACGAGAGCGATAATAGTATTCATATAAAAAAATTTTAGACGGCTATTGAAATCTTTGTCTTTGCCTTAAAGCAGCCGCGTTACTCCAAGTCAAAGTGTATGCATTTAATATTATACTCTTTCAGAGTAGCATATTTTTGACAAATTGACAATATATTATCGAATCCGCAAGTTCAGCCGCGGGAAGAATCTTGTTCCTTTTGCTTCAGGCTCAAAACCGGCGTTTGGGGCGCAGCGGAACGCCGCCGCGCGGTACCGGCAGGCCGGCTTTGCCGCAGATGCGCCGTCTCTTTGAGCATGGACTGCCCTTGCTGCCGGCGTTCGGCCTCCGCCGCCTCATATTTTTGCATTTCTTTCTCGGCCAGACTGCAGGCCGCGGCAATCTGCGCCTCTTTCCAGCTGATTTCGGCGCCGCGGAAACTCGCCAATGCCTTGTCTTTCAGGTATTCGTTTTTGCCGGCATAAGCGATAATAAACTTTTCCGTATTTGCCGCCTCGGCCGTCCGGGCGTTTTTCAATGCCGTCAGCGGCGCGGTTGTCGCCGGTTTTTTGACAAAGGAGCGCGCAAACAGCGACAACACCGTCGGATGCAGCTGCCGCAGCGCAATCGGCCGGCGTCCGCTTTTCTTGGCCTCGGCAATCAGTCCCTTTTGCAAACGGCGAAAACATTCGGGCAGATAAACAGCACACAAGAAATCCTCCTGCGCGCGGGCAAACAATTCCGGCTGCGCCGCGCCCAGCGCCTGCCACTTGGCGCGATTAACCCGATAAACCGTGCCGCCGGCCTCGTTCTTTGTTTTTTCAACTGCAAGTTTGCCCCGCAGCGCTCGATATTCGTCATGAGAATTGATATATTTTATCAGCCGGTTGACGTTATAGCCGTCAAGCTGGTTTATGCCGTAATATTTTCCCGAAGGCGAAATCGTGGCCGAGGGATTGGCGGCGCCGCGCGTTTCCGTCGTTGAGCTAAGCCAAGCCAGCGAGCCGTTGCATTTTTTGTGGTACCCGGCCTGACCGAACACGTTAAGCGAGCTCAAAAAAGTCAGCGCCGAGAGGCCGAACGTTTTTATCCTGTTCATCTAAAAAATCCTTTTGGCAAAAACTTATTTCAGACTTGGCCAGCCGCCCGCGGCAATCTGCCCGAGGCTCGGGTTGTCCAGCCCGAAACGCATGTTATAAATCCAATAATTGGCCATGACGCGCTCAATATAAATCCGTGTCTGCGCCGAGGGAATGACCTCGATAAAAAGCAGCGCGTCATTGTTATAGCGGGCGGCCTTCTGCCATTTGACCAAATTGCCCGGCCCGGCGTTGTATGCGGCAATCATATAAAACAAATTACCGTCAATAAACGGTTTGTCAAGCAGATAGCTGATATACTGCTGTCCGAGCCTGAGATTATAGTCCGTTTTGAACAGCCGCGTTTTGTCGCTTTTGATGCGGCTGTCTTTGCTGATGTGATAAGCGGTGCCCGGCATCAGCTGCATCAGTCCGCGCGCACCGGCGCCGCTGACGGCGTCCGGCTGAAAGGCCGATTCCTGCCGTATCAGTCCCAGAACCAGCGCCTTGTCGACTTTCCAGCCGTGCACCGGCAGCCAGGCCGGCAGCGGATAGGCAAACCTGTCGTAAGTCTGATTATGTTCCAGATCTTTGTTTTGATTGGCCAGAAAAATAGCCAGCGCGTGCAAATCATACTGATCGGCAATAAAGATGACCGCTTCTTTTTGTTTTTCGTTCATCGTGGGATAGCCGAAGCGCAGCTCCTGCTCGGCCAGCCGCTTTTGCTTGGCATGCAGCAGCAGAACCGCCCGGCGGATATAAGGCGAGCCGAGCAGTTCGTAAATATAGTCATAATTGTTGAAATCATTGAAATAAGCGATTGAATTCCAGTTGTATTCCAACGTGCGGCCGAGTTTCTGCGCGGCTAAGATGCCGTAAAAAGTATGCTTGAATTTGACGGCGGTTTCGAGCATCTGTTGCGCCTTTTTCTTATTGCCGAGCTTTTCGTAAGCGCGATACGCCCAGTAACCGCCGGCGGCAACCAGCCATTCGTCGGAATTTTTCGACCGGCCGAGGCGCTCAAAATACAAAGCGGCGTTTTTATAGTTCCTCATCCGCCACGAGGCCAGTCCGGCCACCCAGACGGCGGTTCCCGAATTGTGGCGGCGCGCGGCCTTGAGCCCCCATTCCAACGCCAGGCGATCATAGTTGTCTACCAGATATTTCAAGGCCAGGGTGGCGGCCAGATCATCCCAGACTTCATTCGGCGCCGAACGATAAAAACGCTTGTTTTCCAAAATCAGGCGGGCGGGACGCGTTTTGCCCTGATTTATGAATTTCTTAAATTCGGAACGCTGCTTGTTTACAAAACCGCTGACGTCATCACTCGTCTGCCGGCCGTCATCAAGATAAACCGGCGTTTTGAGCTCCCGGGCTTCGGCGCCCTTGCGCAGCGCCAGCCGGTAAATCCGTTTGGCCTGCGGATAAGAATTATAGTTTTCGAGCCATTCCTTCAGTTCGGCCGCCGTTGATTTATATTTCGGATGCAGATATTTTTCGGCCAGCACGGAACCGAGCAAAATCTCGTTTTCGAGCTTTCGGCGCAAAGCGTCAAACTTCTCGAAGTCGTCTTCTTCAAGCGCGCGAAACATCTTTTTGTATAAATTGACGTCCTGCGGCGAAACCAGCAGGTAAGAAATTATTTTTTCATACGACTGAGGATTGATAATCGGCCGGGCATTTTCCTGAGACAAGGCCGCCCTGCAACAGACAAGCGCACCGCAAAAACTTATAACAGCCAAAAAATGTCGCGGAAAAAACACCCTCATTTGGCATCTGTCAGCCAGATAATTTTGTTGGCGCATTCCGCCGCGCTTATCCCTTTTACCCGGCAGCGGTTGACGACAATGTTCGGCATCTTGTCCATGGTATAACAGCCGTCGCCCATCAGGGTATAGTTATACGCCGTCGGCGTATTGGGCGGAACATTGGCAAAAGAAACGGTCGTGGTAATTCCGGGCCAGACAAGTTTGGCGTCCAGACTGACGAGCCTGCGGTCAAGGTTGGTCAGAATGACAAAACGCATGTTACAGGTTACCATGTTGCCCATTGAGCGGGAAATGCCGAAATTGTCCATATACATAAAAATGTTGGTATTCAGGCGGGTTCTGCCTTTTTCGTCGGTTTCCAGAATAGCGACGCTGCCGCGCTGCGATTTGTCTTCCGTCGGCATCAGAAGTTTTTCGGTGCCGCCGCCGGGCATAAAGATTTCTTCCCGTTCCTTGAGGATTTTGGCTTTTTCGTCTTCCAGCGCGCGCGCCACATCCGCCGTCGTTTCCAGCTTGTTTTCGGAGGCTGCGGCAGGCGCCGCGGCTTTGGCCGGCGCCGCGTCGGGCTTCCCGTTCAGCAGTCCGAAAGCCGCCGCGTTTGACGAAGGCCGCGCTTCCGTCCCGCCGAAGGACTGCGCCCGCACCGAAACAGCCGATGCAAGCAGCAACAAACTCAATACGACGGGCAGCTTTTTCATGGCACAACCTTTCCTTAACGATTATTCCGACGAACCATCAAGCGTCTTGTTCAATGTGTCAATCTGTTTCAAGGCGTCCTGATAAGCCGTGTCAAGGGCGTCCTTTTTGGTTTGCAGAACCGTATTTTCCTGAGCGTTCTGCTCGGCAACCGAAATTGCCTGAAAATCATTGTAATATTCGGGAGAAGCCGGCGAAATATAGGTAAACAGGCCCTCGCAGCTGCTTTGCGCCGTCGGCAGCTTAAGTTTTTTGTCATCGCCGGAACCGGAAGCGCCGCAGCTGAGAATGTCAACTTCCATATCGTTCAGCAGCAGAAAACACCTGTCGGTGCCGACTTTGGATTTCAGCGTAACCTGCTGATACGACTTCAGAGGCGGCAGACGCAGTTTCAGAACAATGTCTTTGCTGGTATAGCTCGAGGTGTTGTAACGCGCGGTATTTTTGCGATTGGCGCGGCGGGCTTCTTTGGCGTCGCGCTCCTCCTGATTAATGGTTTCGCCGATGACTTCGTCGGTCCAGACCAAATTCAGAGACGCGTTCTTAATCTCGTTGGCGGTGCGGTTATAAAAAGTCGCCCCGATGTCGCAGGCCACGACATTGCCGTCGGCGTTCTTTACCGGAACAACATCATGTATCTTGAACAGCACGGTATCCTCGGCTGCCCGGGCGGCGCCGGCCCAGAAGGCGAAGCCCATTCCCAAAGAGCACAGCAACATTTTATTCAGTTTTGTCATCTTGTTTCCTTTAATTTTGCAAAATTAAGTTTTTATAAAAAATAATACTTATTGTATAAACTAGCACCAAATAGTAAAGTTTTTAATAACGTTGTTAACCGTTTTCCTCATCCATGCGGGCGCGCAGACGCAGCAGGTCGGACCAGGAGCGGGACTTTTGCCCCGGCGTGCGAAGCAGGTAGGCCGGATGGAAACTCGCCAGCACGCGCGCCTTTTTGCCGTTGGACTTTTCATACTCAAACCATTTGCCGCGCATTTTGGAAATCGTCTCCGCCGTATCCAATACCGAATTTGCAGCGCTGGCGCCGAGAATAAAAATGTAATCGGGATCGACCAGATCAATCTGGCGCTTCAGAAACGGCAGGCAGACCGCCACTTCCGAATCCAGCGGCGTACGGTTTCCGGGCGGCCGCCACGGCAGAATATTGCAGATATAGGCGTCGGCCCGTGTCAGCCCGACGGCGTTCATCATCTTGTCCAGCAGATGTCCGCTGCGACCGACAAACGGCACGCCGATGCGGTCTTCGTCCGCTCCCGGCGCCTCGCCGATAAAGACGACTTTGGCCTGCGGGTTGCCGTCTCCGAAGACGGTATGCGCCGCCGTCATCTTGAGCGCGCAGCCCTCAAAATTCTCGACTGCCCGCTTCAACTCCTCAAGCGTGCCGGCCCGGGCACAGATGTCTTTGGCATTCTGGCAGGCCGAACCGACCGCCTGAGCCAATCCGGTGGTCGCCTGACGCACCGCCAGACCGACGACAGGAACCGGACCAGCTTCGGCGGCAGGCGGCTCGGCAAACGGCCGATCGCCGCAGGTTTCGTCCACGCCGGCGCACAAATACCACTCCAGAATCTGTTCCAATGTCAAGTTTTCCGCTTTCATAATTACAAAATTAGACGAATTACGCTATTTTGCAAGCCAAAACATTTATTTACACAAATTTTGTGATATATTTAGAAAGTCTATTGTATGATTGAAAAAAACGGATATGATATAGGGAGTTTAAAAGATTTTGGGATTCACGCTGTTTATGGGACGCTACGCTTTTTTAATCATCCTTCTGGGATCTATCGGGATATTCGGCTCCTGCACCACGCCCGGACATTTGCAGTCCGAGACGCCGCAGGCCGAAACGGCGACGCCCGCCCAAGCCTCCCGCAACAAATCCTACGGCGCCTATCTGGCCGGCCGGGTTGCGCATCTGCGCCGCGATTTTGACAAAGCCTCGGATTATTACATCCGCAGTCTTAAAATCGATCCCGACAACAAAGAACTCGTTTCCAAGCTGTATCTGATTCTGGTTTCGCAGGGGCGCGTCGACGAAGCCGCCGTCTATGCGCAACAAATCGTCCAAACCGGGCGGTCCGACAATTTTGCCAATACCGTCATCGCCACCAAGCAGATGCATGACGGCGAATACCGGGAAAGCATCAAGACGCTCGACAAATTTGACAACGTGGCCTACCGCGATTTTATCGCGCCGCTGCTCAAAGCCTGGAACTATGCCGGCCTCAACCAGCCCGACCGCGCGCTCAAAGAGCTCGTACCGCTCCGCAAAGAAGCCGGATTTAAGAGCATTTACCATTTTCATGCCGGCATGATTAACGACTATTTCGGCCGGAACCGCGAGGCTCAGCAGCATTATGAAACCATTATCAAAGACGAAGACATGGAAATGTCGCTGCGCACGCTGCAGGTTATCAGCAATTTTTATCTGCGGACCGAGCAAAAAGACAAAGCGCTGGAAATTGTCGACGGCGTGTCCAACGAAAAAACAACCGCCGAAATCTTAAAGTCCTTTATCAGCGAAGTGCGCAACGCCGATCCGAAAGCGACCAAACCGATCATTACCGATCCGAACATCGGCGCGGCCGAAGCGCTGTTCAGCATCGCCGCTACCTTCCGCTATGACGAAGTTCTGGATGTGGCGCACATGTTTATCAGTCTGGCGGTTTACGAAAACCCGCACTACGACCTGGCCAAACTGCTGCTGGCAAACATCCTTGAAGACCGCGCGATGTACGCCGACGCCAACAAAGTCTATGACAGCATCAAGGAAGGCGAGCACTCTTATTACGCGGCGCAGCTTAAAATGGCCAACAACCTGATTAAGCAAAACGACTATGACGGCGCCGAACTGCTGCTCAAATCTCTGGCCATTGATTATGACAACGCGCAGATCTATCTGGACCTCGGCGACATTCTGCGGATGAAAAACCGCCCGCAGGAAGCCATTGAATACTATGAGCAGGCGATTGAAAAGACCGAAGACCAAAACAGCTTATGGGTTTTGTATTATGCGCTCGGCGTCTCTTATGACCAGAACGAACAATGGAAAAAAGCCGAAAAAGCCCTGCAAAAGTCTCTGGTGCTCAGCGGCGACCATTATCTGGTTCTGAACTATCTCGGCTACAGCTGGATCAAACAGGGCAAAAACGTTAACGACGCTTTTGCAATGATTGTCAAAGCCCATAATCAGGCGCCGGAAGATCCCAACATCAACGACAGTCTCGGCTGGGCATTATATAACATGGGATATTATGCCATGGCGGTTCCGTATCTGGAAAAAGCGGCCGAGGCCAGCCCGTCGAACGCCGTTATCAGCGATCATCTCGGCGACGTCTACTGGTTCAGCCGCCGCAAGAACGAAGCCCGCTTTCAGTGGCAGCACGCCCTGACGCTCAAAGACGACACCGGCGAGCTTGATATTGACGCGGTCAACCGGAAACTCGAAAAAGGACTGCCCCGGGAGCCGGAGCTTTCTTATGACAAGGAGCTGATTGAAAAACAAATCCGCTCGCTGGTCAGCGAGCAGCGCAAGACAGCTTCCAACCGCTGAGTTTATAATCCAAAACCGCACAAAAAACCCCTCATTAAAAAGCGGCGCGATTTAATGAGGGGTTTTAATTTTATCCGGGCGGTCAGCTTGCCTTTTGGGCTTCTTTCCGATAAATGAATTTCGGTTCCTTTTTATCGGCGATGACCTTTTCATCAATGACAATCTCGCTCAGATCCTTTTTATCAGGCACTTCATACATCAGTTCAAGCAGATTATCTTCCATGATGGCACGCAGGCCGCGGGCGCCGGTTTTGCGTTCAATCGCCTTTTTGGCGATGGCTTTGAGCGCGTCATCGGTGAAAGTCAGCTTGACGCCTTCCATATCGAACATGGCCAGATACTGTTTGACGAGCGCGTTTTTGGGTTCGGTCAGAACGCGCACCAGCGCTTCCTCGTTCAAATCGCCCAAAGTGGCAATAATCGGCAGACGGCCGACGAACTCGGGAATCAGTCCGTATTTGAGCAAATCTTCGGGCTGAACGTCTTTGATGATTTCGCCGATACCGCGTTCTTCCTTGGCGGCGACTTTGGCCCCGAAACCAATCGAAGTATCTTTGCCGCGGCGGCTGACGATTTTTTCAAGTCCGGCAAAAGCGCCGCCGCAGATAAACAAAATATTGGTCGTGTCCACATGCAGGAATTCCTGCTGCGGATGCTTGCGTCCGCCCTGGGGCGGCACGTTGGCAACGGTGCCCTCAATGATTTTCAGCAGGGCCTGCTGCACGCCCTCGCCCGAAACGTCGCGCGTAATCGAAGGACCGTCGGTCTTGCGGGTGATCTTGTCAATCTCGTCGATATACACAATTCCGCGCTGGGCTTTTTCGATATCGTAATTGGCATTTTGCACCAGCTTGAGAATAATATTCTCGACGTCTTCACCGACATAGCCCGCCTCGGTCAAAGTCGTGGCGTCGGCAATGGCAAACGGCACGTCGAGAATTTTGGCCAGCGTCTGCGCCAGCAGCGTCTTGCCCGAACCGGTCGAACCGATGAGGATAACGTTGGATTTGGCAATCTCGACGTCTTTGCCGTTTTTGTTGGAATTAAGGCGTTTGTAGTGGTTGTAAACGGCCACCGACAATACCTTTTTGGCATAATCCTGTCCGATAACGTACTGATCCAGAAACTCTTTGATTTTGGACGGAGACGGCAGGCTTTCGCCGGCAGAGCCGGCAGACGCGGTCTCTTCCGCCATTTCGTCGGCAACGATGTTGATGCAGACTTCGATACATTCGTCGCAGATATAAACGCCGCGGCCGGCAATCAGTTTTTTGACTTCATTCTGGCTCTTGCCGCAAAACGAACAATGCAATTCCTCATTGGGTGTCTTATCACTCATGGCTTTTTCCTATTTGAGTATTTCTTCACGATTGGTGACAATATGATCGATCAGGCCGAATTTTTTGGCTTCTTCCGGCGTCATGAAATTATCGCGTTCCATCGCCTTTTCAATCACGGAAAGTTTTTGTTCGGTTCTTTCCGCATAAATCTTGTTGAGGCGTTTTTTCATGTCGAGAATCAGTCTGGTGCGGATTTCCATATCGGTCGCCTGTCCCTGAAAACCGCCGGAAGGCTGATGAATCATAATCTGCGAATTCGGCAGGGCAAACCGCTTGCCCTTGGCGCCGGCGGTCAGCAGCAGCGAGCCCATTGAGCAGGCCTGGCCGATGCACATGGTATTGACGTCGCAGCTGATGTAATTCATGGTGTCAAACATTGCCATGCCGGCCGTTACCGAGCCTCCCGGAGAATTGATGTAAAGAAAGATGTCCTTTTTGGGATCTTCGGATTCCAAAAACAGCAGCTGAGCGCAGACCAAAGACGAAATATCGTCGTTGACTTCGCCGGTCAGAAAGATAATCCGTTCTTTGAGAAGACGGGAATAAATATCAAAAGAACGTTCGCCTTTGGAGGTTTGTTCAATCACCATCGGCACCAGACTACTGCCGGCAATCAGAGACTTTGAAGCATACATCAGCATTTCCTCTTTTTTACATATTACTAAATTTTGGGGTTAAGATAACACAACTTATTTGACAAATCATTAACAATCTTGCGATTCTTCGTTAAAGCCGATTTTATCTTCGACAATAAAGAGCGGCCGTTTTTTGACCTCGACAAAGACTTTGGCCAGATATTCGCCGATAATTCCCAGCGAGACCAGCTGCACGCCGCTGAAAACGGTGATAATCGTGACCATGGAGGCCCAGCCGACAATCGTGCCGCGCACCGACCAGCGATAAACGACAAAACACAAAAAGACAACGCTCAGAAAACAGACAAAGAACCCCAAAAACGTCACCAGCCGCAGCGGGACAATCGAAAAATTGGAGACGCCGTTCCAGGCCAGCGCAACCATCTTGCAAAAAGGATACTTGGTTTCGCCGGCCTGACGCGCGGTGCGGTCATAATAAACCCGGGCGGATTTGAAACCGATCAGCGGCACAATCGCGCGCAAAAACAAATTGCGCTCGGGAAACTGCTTGAGCGTTTCGACCGCGCGTCTGGTCATCATCCGAAAATCGGCGTGATTGTAGACGATGTTAACGCCCAGAAGTTTGAGCAGACGGTAGTACAGCGTGGCGCTGGTGCGTTTGAAAAAGCTGTCGGTATGCCTGGAATCGCGCACGCCGTAAACGATATCGCAGCCCTCTTCGATTTTTTCGAGCATTTGCGCGATACAGTCGGGATTATCCTGCAAATCGGCGTCAATCGTGACATAAATATCGGCGCAGACATCGTACATACCGGCCAAAATGGCGCCCTGATGCCCGAAGTTGCGGGACAGGTTCAGCGCGCAGAACAGTTTGTCTTCGGCGCAGGCTTTTTGAATAATCGGCCAGGTTTGGTCGCGGCTGCCGTCATTAACAAAGCAAATCCGGCTGTCTTTTGCAACTTTTTTCCTTTTAATCAGGTCCGACAGCAGCGCGCGCATTTTTTTTATGGTATGAGGCAGGATTTCCTCTTCGTTGTAACAGGGCAGAATTATCGCGAGCTTTTTCAAAATGTTTCTCCTATCGGCGCAAACGCCATGCTTCAAGGTATTGCAAAACAAAAGGCATCTTGGTCATAACCAAACGTTTTATTTTGAACATTATATTCGCTTTCGGCGTTTTATCAAGTGCAGACTTATCCAATATCCGCAGATTTGCGGAAACGGAAGCCCCGCTTTGCAGACGGCAGCGCATAACATACTGCATGACATAGGAATGTTTGTCGGCGGCAATAAAAGCCGCAACCTCAGCCGGAAGCTCGGCCTGCCCGTGCGGCTGCCAGCCGTCAAGCGGCATTACGACAGTCCGCGCTTCCGTTATTTGCACGCCGCAACCGGCCAAAAAAGCGGCCATGCTCCGCCAGGTGTAAAAATGCAAATGCGTCCGATCGAGAATCCCCAGCGGCGTATAGGTAAAATCATTAAGCAAAAGATTGGCCTTGATACTGCCGTGCGCGACATTGGGCAGCGATACCAGCAGCTCGCCGCCTGTCTTCAAATAGGAACATAAAACTTTCAGAACGGCGCCGGGATCCGACAGATGTTCCAAAACGTCACCGCAGATTATACAGTCAAAACGCCCGGCGTATTCGGGAAACGTTTCCGCCGTCAGCCGGTTCAGGTCCTGTTGCCGCACCTCTTCAAAAACACCGCTTTTTTGACAGGCGTTAACGCTTTTTGCCTGATATTCCACCCCCCAGACGCGGCAGTTTTTGCGCTCATGCAGCGCCCGCGCCAAATCACCGCAGGCACAGCCGACGTCAAGCACCAGGCTGCCCGGTTTCGCAAAACCGTATAACAGCGACAAACTGTCGTTTTGCTCAACGAGGTTGAGGCTTTTGCAATAAAGCATTACGATATCCTTTGATAACTCTGTCGTTTTGGTAGACAGAGGCGGTTTATATCCATATTATAAGTTAGAGATGAAAAGTAAAAAGTTTTTGGGCGCTATGTGTACAAGTAATTACCCACGCATTTCTGTCTTAATCCCCGTTTACAACGCGGCGCCGTTTATCGCCGCGACGATTCAGGCCGTTCTGGCGCAGACTTTTGAAGATTTCGAGCTTATTTTGCTTGATGACGCTTCGACCGACAATTCGGCGGAAATTATCGCTCAGTTTCACGACAAGAGAATCATATTTGCGCGCAACGAACAAAATCTCGGCATTGCGGCAACCCGCAACAAACTGGCGGCAATGGCGCGCGGCGAATACGTCGCAGTGCTCGACCATGACGACATCTGCCGGCCCGAGCGCCTGAAAACACAGGCCGTTTTTTTGGACAGTCACCCCGAGATTGCCATGGCCGGCTCATGGTTTGAGCTGTTTTGCCCCCGGACGGCGCCGCTGCCGCGGCGGCTGCTCGTCAATCTCGGCTGGGTATGGCGCCAGCCTCTTTTCCCGACGCTCAAAGACGCCTGGCGCGGCAACGTTCTGATGCATCCCACCGCCATGTACCGCCGCCGCTTATTTGAAGAACGCGGCATTTGCTACAATGCCGCCTATACGCCGGCCGAAGACTATGATCTGGTGCGGCAGGCGCTGGAAGCGGGACTGAAACTTGCCAATATCCCGCAGGTTTTGCTACGATACAACCTGCACGGCGGCAATTTTTCGCTGCGCCGGAAAGAGCAGATGCGCGCGGCCGACCGCCGGATAAAAGAAGAAATCCGCAGCCGGCTTACGCCGCGGCCGAAATTCTTTTATCCGTATTTTCTGGTGATGCTGCAAAAACTGCGGCTTAAATTTATAATAGGAAAAAACAATGTTTGACGCCCCGCTGCTGCAAGAGCACATTTTGTCCAATCTGATAAAGTTTAACATGACGACGCTGGTTTCGCGCCTGTGGGTGCCGTGGATGCTGATTGTCGCTCTGGTGCTCGGCGTCTCTTTGTGGCTGCTGCGCAGACAGATACGCACGGCGCCGGCTTATTTTAACCTGTTTGACAACGTATCCTACAAGTTCCGGCCGCGCAAAAAACGCGACTGGGCGGCGCTGCTGACGCTGGCCGCGGCTCTCGGCCTGACCGCCTTTTATATGTACGGCACCGAAAATTCGTTTTTCGAAAATTTTGACCTGATGGCGCTCGGCACCACCCGCTCCCTGATGACCGGAATGGTTCCCAATTTTGACTTCGCGCGGATTACGCCGCTGGCTTTTTGGAACCTCAGCACGCTCTATGCGATTACGCAGAACATGTATGTCATCAAAGGTTTCGTCTTTGCGCAGCTGCTGCTGGCCGTTTATCTGCTGTATCGTTTCTTCGACTATATTCCTTCGGCGCGGCGGCTGGTGTTTCTGGCCGTTTTTCTGCTGACGCCGACCATGCTCCTGACTTCCAAAGTCGTGTTTCCGGACCGGGAAATCCTCATCGCCCTGACGGCGGCTCTGCTCTGCGCCCGCCGGTACAGCCGGACGTCGCGCCTGCGCTGGGCTGCCTGGTTCCTGTTTTTTATGAACGTGGCAATTTATACCAAAGAGACCTGCATTCTCTTTTTCTTCGGCACGCTGCTGGCTTCGTTGGTCTATAACATATGGAACGAAAAAATCACGCCGCGCAGTTTTCTGCACCCGCTGCAGACAATCAAGGCAATGCCGCTGGAATTTCTGACGGGCTTAAGCCTGCTGTTGTATTCGGTTATTTATTTTCTGCTGCAGACGCCCAACGAGAGCAACATCTATCTGGCCAACGGGCGGCACCACTGGCAGGAGCTGCTTGTCTACTACCGCTTCGAGCTGGCGGTCTGCGCCGCCGCTTTCGGCGTTTTGCTGCTGAGAGCCAGACGCTGTTACGACACGCTCATCAATCCGATGTTCCGCGGCGGTCTGGTTATCGGCGGCGCGGCGATTGCGGTCGGGATTGTTCTGGTTCTGCAGACGGCTCCGAATTCGCCGCATCTGGCCGGCAAGACCTATTATCTGCTGCTGACGCTGCTGTTTTCCCTGGCTTATCTGTTTGAGCATATCCGCTCCCGTTTCGCGCTGACGGTTCTGAGCGCAGCAATCCTGTTTTATTCCGCGGTAAAAGACTGCGAAGCCTCAAAGCAGGAAATCGGCAAATATTATCGCGAAACAGCCGAGTTTTTGGCTCAAAGCATGAACAAAGAAGACGTCAACTTCCTTTTCATTGTCGAAAAGCCGCAGGCCACGCCCGACATTGACCAATGGATTATCGAGGCCTGGTCAACGATCTACCGTTATTACTTCCGCGATTACAAACTGATCATCAAATCCAACCGGCATTTGGTCAAAAGCGTTGCGGACCTGCTTCATCTGCAGCAGTTCCGGCTCCGCGTCTATACGCCGATTGTCCCCCAGAAGCAACCGCTCAAAGGCGATTGGGTAATCCTCAACAAAAACAACAACCTTCCCGAAACGCAGGAAATCCGCAAAAGTCTTCCCGAAAAGCCGATATTTGAAAACGCTTTGTTTGAGGTTTTCCGCGCGCAATGAAAAACTTATACCGCAAACTCGAAACCTGGTGGTTCGGCTGGCCGAAGCAGCTGCGTTTTCTGGCCGTGGGCGGATTAAACACGCTGTTCTCGTATATTCTGTTTGTCGCGCTGGCTTTGGTCATTAATTACAACGCGGCGCTGCTGCTGACTTATCTGATCTGCATCAACCTCTCGATATTTACGATGCGCTACTACGTTTTCCGCGCAAAAGGAAACCTTGCGGCGCAATACTGCAAAGCCGCGGGAACTTACGGCGGCATGATTTTGAGCAACTATGCCGCGCTGTGGCTGACGATCGGCGAATGGCAATGGCCGGCTTGGCTGGCGCAGGCCGTCTTTACCCTGTTCTCAACGCTTATTCTCTATCAACTGCACAACCGCGTTAATTTTCGAGACTAAAAAAATCCCCGTTCCTGAAAGAAGAACGGGGATTTTTTGTTTTCAAAAGGCTCAGGCCGATTTTTTGGCCGCCTTTTTGGCTTTGGGCGCGTCTTCGCTAAAGTTGTAGAGTTCTTCAACGGAAACAATCTTTTCTTCAACCTTGGCCTTGCTGATGATGTGGTCAACGATTTTTTCTTCGAAAATCGGAGCCTTCAGAGCTTCAACAGCCTGTTTGTTCTTGAGATAGTAGTCGAGAACGGCCTTTTCCTGTCCCGGATATTTGCGCGCTTCTTTCATAATCGCTTCGTTAATGTCTTCGGGCTTGATGGAAACGGCGGCTTCCTGACCGACCTGCGACAGCAGCAGACCGAGCTTAACGCGGCGAACGGCTATTTCCTTGTATTCCTTCAGCAGTTCTTCTTCAGACTTGCTCTTTTCGCTTTCGTCAAGCTGGTTGTACTTTTTGGCCTGCTCATACTGTTTGACAATGGCGTCGTATTCGGCGTCAATCAGAGAGGCCGGGCTCTCAAACTTGTATTCCTTGTCCAGAGCGTCGAGCAGCTGGCGCTTAATCTTCATGCGGGAGGCGTTTTCATAATCGCCTTTAATGCGGTTGGCAATGTTTTCCTTGAGTTTTTCGAGGCTTTCCTCTCCCATGGATTTGGCGAATTCGTCGTTGATTTCGACCTTTTTGGGCTCGCGGACTTCTTTTACCTCAACCGCAAACACGCTGTCTTTGTCCGCCAGGTCTTTGGCGTGATAATCTTTGGGGAACTTGACCTTGACGTCAATTTTGTCACCGGCCTTGGCGCCGATCAGCTGGTCTTCAAACCCCGGGATGAACGAGCCGGAACCGAGCTCAAGCGGATAGTTCGAGCCTTTGCCGCCTTTAAACTCGACACCGTCGACAGAGCCGGTGAAGTCAATCATGACAACGTCGCCCTTAGCCGCAGCCTTGCCTTCGACAACGGCGGTTTCCCTGCGGGATTCCGCAATATAATTAAGGGCTTTGTCAACCTCTTCGGCCGGAACTTCGGCCATATAGCGCGTCAGCGCGATTTGGGAGAAATCCCCGACTTTGATTTCGGGCAGGTTCTCGGTGCCGACTTCAAATTCCAGATCCTTGCCCTCGGCAAAAGAAGTGATTTTGACATTGGGCTGAGAAGCCGGGCGCAGCTTTTTGGATTTGATAACTTCGCCGGTTCCTTCCTGAATCAGGTCTTCGACAACCTCGCCCATAACGGAATCATGATATTTCTGCTTCAGCATTGCAACGGGAGCCTTACCGGCGCGGAAGCCCGGAAGTTTGGCGGTTTTGGCAATGCGGTTGATTTTCTCGTCAACCTTTTTCTCAACATCGGCGGCCGGAACAACGACTTTGAATTCCTGTTTCAGGCCTTCGGACTTTAATTCGGTTATTTTCATCATTTACTCTTCTTTTTGTTAAGTTGCCCATCTTTCCGCGCAAAAGGCGAAAAGATGGTGCGAGCGAAGAGACTCGAACTCTTAAACCTTGCGGCACCAGAACCTAAATCTGGCGTGTCTACCAGTTTCACCACGCTCGCGGATTGTTAAAAAACGGTTAATTTGCTTGAATACTACATAATTATTTTTATAAATCAAGCACAAATTCACAGTACAAACAAAATTATTGTAATGTAGCCGAATCTTTTATAAGATAGCCTCAAAGTCTGATGAATCTTTATGTAATTTTGAGGAGTAAAGCAGTGTCCTGCACCCGCATTTTCAAGAAAATCCTGCTCTCGACCACAGCCGTTGCGCTACTCGCCGGATGCGCCGTTATCGACAAGAAAGACACCGACAAAGAATCCAACTGGCTGGTCCGCCAATTTGAAAAAGACGGCAATCAGGAAGCGGCCGACGCCACCATGGCCTATTCGCAGGGACACTTCAAGGAAGCGCTTGAACTTTCGGCCGCCTCCGTCAAAGCCAATCCGCGCAATCAGCAGGGGCTTCTGGTCGGCGCGCTGGCCGCTGAACAGCTCGGCCGCTTTAACCGCGCGCGCGCCAATTACGAAGACCTGATTATCATCGACAGCACCGACACCTCCATTCTCGGCAGCGCCAACGGCCAGCCGCAGCCCTTTGCCGACATTGCCAAGACGCGGCTGCGCAACCTGACCATCAAGCAGAGCGAACTGATTGTCCGCTCTCCGAACGGTGTCAAGAGCTTTAACATATCTCAGGCGGCCGGCAACGCCCAAAGCAAAACCACCATCAAGAAGGCCCTGCGCAAAAAAGCGCCCGCGCCGGCCAAAAAGGCGCCGGCCATAGACAATTTATTTTCGCAGCAGGAACAGAACATCATTTCGCGCTTTCTGGTCTTAAAGGAGCTGGCCGAAAAAGACTATATCACCAAAGAAGAGTTTTTAACCCGCCGGATGGCCAACATCGGCGGACTGCTGCCGCTGACCAATACGCCCGGCGCGGCCGGCATCGATCAGCCGGTTCCGGCTCCGGAGCTGATTGTCGAACGGATTGACGTGCTGAAAGAGGGCGTTGAATCGCGCGCCATTACCCCGCGCGAGTTTTCGGCCGAGCGCGACGTGATTATCGAAGCGCTGCTGCCGCCCTCGCCGCGCGCGCGCATGAAACCCAAGGCACCGTCCAAAGACATCTTAAACGCGGCCAAAGACCTGCGCAAACTTGAGGTGCTTTATGACCTCAATCTGATTACCTCTTCCGAAAAAGAAGCCGAGAAGAAAGCGATTGAAAAATATCTCGGCATCAACCGCGGCGCTCCGAAGGCAGTGCCCGCCGACGGCACGGCTCAAGCGGCGGCTCCGGCCCGGCCCGCGGCTGCAGCTTCGGACGTTGTCGAAGTCAAAACTTCGGTTCAGGAAGTGACCATTCCGGTTACGCCGCAGATTGACACCGTTACCAAAGGCGGCGATGCCGTCGCCCTGATTACCACTACCGAAACCGTCAAAAACGCGCCGGCGCCGGCCGCAACGCCGAACGTCTCGTCACCGTTTTAGCTTTTCGGACACAAAAAAACTCTTGTGCCTCCTTAAAATATGTTCTATTAAGGAGGCAATTTTGTACGTCAATCATTTGAAGATATGTAAAAATGCCCGAGAACAAACCCAATGTCCGCAAGACTTTTGCGATTATTTCCCACCCCGACGCCGGTAAGACGACGCTGACCGAAAAACTGCTGCTGTTCGGAGGCGCCATTCAACAGGCCGGCGCGGTCAAAGCCCGCGGCGAGAACCGGCGCGCCCATTCCGACTGGATGAAGGTCGAACAGGAACGCGGCATTTCGGTTGCCTCGTCGGTGATGACTTTTGATTACCGGGACATTACGTTCAACCTGCTGGACACGCCCGGCCACGAGGACTTCTCGGAAGACACATACCGCGTTCTGACGGCGGTTGACTCGGCGGTGATGGTTTTGGACTCGGCCAAAGGTATTGAAACCCAGACCAAAAAACTGTTTGAAGTCTGCCGGCTGCGCGACGTGCCGATTTTGACCTTTATCAACAAACTTGACCGCGAAGGACAAGATCCGTTCGCCCTGCTCGACGAGATTGAAAAAACGCTGGCGCTCGAGGTAACGCCGGCAAGCTGGCCTATCGGTTCGGGCAAAGACTTTTTGGGCTGCTATGACCTGATGAACGACCAGCTGATTTTGATGAACAAAACCGGAAGCAAATCGCAGATTAACGACACGATTGAAACCTGCCGGGGGCTTGACGACGAAAAAATCGACCGGCTGCTGCCGACACATCTGGCCGCCAAACTGCGCGAAGACGTCGAAATGATTAAGGAATTATGCCCGCCGTTTGACTTGCAGGCTTATCTGGAAGGCACGCAGACACCGGTTTTCTTCGGCAGCGCCATTAACAACTTCGGCGTGCGCGAAATTCTCAACGGCCTGCACAAGATTGCGCCGACGCCGCGCCCGCATCCGGCCAAAGAGCGGATGATTGACGCCGGCGAACCGAAAGTCAGCGGTTTTATCTTCAAAATTCAGGCTAATATGGATCCCAAACACCGCGACCGCATCGCGTTTATGCGTATCTGCTCGGGACACTTCAAACGCGGAATGAAACTTTTGCAGGTGCGTACGGGAAAAGAAGTCAAAGTCCCCACGCCGGTCATGTTTCTGGCACAGGAACGCGAGCTGGCGGAAGACGCTTTTGCCGGCGACATCATCGGCATTCCGAACCACGGACAGCTCAGAATCGGCGATACCCTGACCGAAGGCGAAAAATTCAACTTTACGGGTATTCCGTCGTTTGCGCCGGAACTTTTGAAATCGGTCCGCGCGCTTGATCCGCTCAAGTCCAAACATCTGGGCGACGCGCTTAAGCAGATTGCCGAAGAAGGCGGCGCAAGCGTATTTAAGCCGATTATCGGCGCCGAGTGGATTGTCGGCGTGGTCGGCGCCTTGCAGTTTGAGGTCATGGCCGACCGCATTAAAAACGAATTCGGTCTGCCGGTCATGTTCGAGCCTACCCAATATTTTACGGCGCGCTGGGTAAGCTGCGAAGACAAAACGGAATGGAAAAAATTCAGCGACGCCAATCAGATGAATCTGGCCGAGGACAATGACGGCGATCTGGTTTTTCTGGCACGCAACGCCTGGCATCTGAACAAGACGCAGGAAGATTATCCGAAAGTGAAGTTTTCGAAAATAAAGGAGTAATTAAGATGTCTGCCTCAAAAATCTCTAAATGCGACTATCAAAAAACGATTAACGCAATGAAAGAGGCAGACACCTATGAAAACTGCCGCACGGTTCTGAACGGCGGCGTCTTTTTTGATTCACCCTATATTGTGAACAATTCCGAAATCCTGCCTTTTTTAAAGCAAAAACCAAACCGGCGGCTGTTTCAGGAACTTTTTGCGCTGGCAGACAGCAAAGGTGTTTTTGATTTGGAATTTTGCCACGGGATTCCCTGTGTTACGCTGGCTGCCGGAGCCAGACACATGACACGCAAATGGCCCCGAGACAATGCCGGTATGGCAGAGCTCATCAAGCACAAATATCCCGACAAATACGAAAACTGCCTAATCAAAACCGCGGAAGCCTATCTGAGCAGAACCGAAATGCAGGCGTTCGGCCGTGTTCTGAATTGCCCTGCAGATTTTAAGAAGAACCTGGGCATTGCCCATGTTTTCTGGCAGCGTTCCAATACCGGCAAACTTTACAGAGACAAAAAATGGTTTGTTCACCAGCGTATAGAATCTCACGCGGAACTGCTGCGGCTCTGCGCGGAGCTGCTTAAAGAATATGCCGGACAATCCGTTCCGCTTCCGCAGACGCTGTATAAGTCGGTCATTTATCTGACGCATTATCTCTATTGCCTCGGAATCTCTCCGCAGACCTGCGGACCGTGGGAAGAAATTCCGTTTCCCAAAGGCTCCAACTGGGATTGCGCCTGTATTATCGCAGCTTTTGAAAGCGTACAAAAAATGGCGGCTGCTCTTTCCGACGCGAATTATAACCTTGTGGTTCGGGAAGAAGACAGACTCTGCCGCAAATTTCGCCGTACACCGCTTATACGACGCCCCGATAAACTGCGCTCCTATTGTCAGAAGTCTCTGGCCGTCATCCGCCGCCATTATCTTGACGAGTTCCGCGGCTGCACCAATCGCGTTGACGCCGCATCCGTCATGCTGGCCGCTGCGTATCTGCCCCTGGACGACATCCCGGCGGAAGACGTAAAAAAACGTCTTGAACTTCTGAAACTGTTTGAGAAAAACCTGCTCGGACGGTTTGGCGCGCGACGCTACAGTCAGTTTCGACTTAAGATTGACAGCGGTCAAATTGATTCGTGTGACAGCTATTTGCAACTGAATTATAATATCTTGGTCGATAATCGGGATTTCCTAATCAAGGCGGATAAAAAAGACTGGATCAGACGACAGGAAAACGAAGACAACGACGCTTCGACCGCAAGGGGATTTAATGAACGCCGGCAAGCCTGCGACGAAAAAAGCTCCGCTCAATGGGGGCTGCCGCTTTCCTACGCGGCCATTGCCTATTGCAAAATGGTTTTGAAACTGCAAAGCGTCTGTCCTTCGTCCGTCGAAAGAGACAAACTTCTGGCCGTGTGCCGGCAGGGAGCGGAATATTTCATCAAGCGTTGTTACGCGGCGATCAGCGGCCGTAACGCCGACGGCACAATTCCGTTTAAGGCAAACGGCGAGCCCTCCCTGCCCTGGAAAAAACCTGAGGCTTATCAGGCTGTCAGCAAGTTCGGTTCGCCGCAGGAATGGGCCTTTATTCCCGGAGTAAACAGTCATTTGGGATGGGATGCCGCCAAATGCTGGGAAGCGTCAAGACTATATCTTCAAACTCTGGCATGATATTCTGCGGCGTTTTTCTGTTGTCTGTTTAAACGGCGCAGCCCCTGCTCTTTTCAGATACAGGGGCTTTGCTTAAAATCAGTTATTATCTCCTCTCCATTCGGGCCAGCGGGTGATTATTGTTCCGCAGTCGGGGCAGATAAAATCCTGATCTTGTCCGTAAGCCATGTCATAACGCGGCGAACCGTAAGGCTGCCAGTTGTTATGACGGCAATTGCGCTGTTTTTCTTTGCGTTCCGCTTCTTTCCTTTCTCTCTCGGCAGCGCGTTTGCGTTCGCGTTTTCCCGGAAGTTTAACCAGATATCTGACCAGCATCCACACCCCGATGTAATCAACGGCGCAGATTAAGCCAAGTTTCCAATTCTCGCTGAAAACAATGAAACCGCTGAAAGCGCTTGAAAGCATCAGCCAAAGAGCTATCAGCCCGAAAGGCAGGCATTCAGCCAAAGGCTCGTCCCAAGAATAGCGGTCGGGTTTGGTCATGATGGCGGAGCAGATTGCAGACACGATTGCAGCAGCAATTAATACAGTTGTTGTTTCCATAAGTCAGTTTTTTATGTATTTATATTGTTTTTATGTTTTTTATCTTTTTTAGTGCAAAGCTTACGGACGTGTTACCACCCAATAAATATAAATAATTCTTTGCTATAAATTTGATTATAGCATATTTTGGACAAATAAACAACAATTATAGACAATAAAAGTCCCGCTGAAATTCCGGCGGGACTTTTATGAGGTGAGGCAGACGTCAGATTTTCTTCCAGGTCGTACCCTGCGGGGTATCTTCCAGAATAATGCCCTGCTCTTTGAGCCGGTTACGGATTTCGTCGGCCAGCGCCCAGTTCTTGTCTTTTTTGGCCTGAGCGCGGGCGGCAATCTGCTCTTCAATCGCGGCGGCCTCGTCGTCGCTGCCGCCTTTGAACCATTCCTCGGGCGATTGGAACAAAAGTCCGAGCAAATCGGCGCTGCCCTGCAACAGAGCTTTGCATTCGGCCTGTTCTTCCGGCGTTTCGGCCTTATTGAGCCGGCCGGACAATTCATGCAGATACGTCAGCGCCAGCGGCGTGTTCATGTCATCGGCCAAAGCCTCGGCCACGCGCTCGTCGACACGGGGCTCCGCCGCGACGTCTTTGACACGCAGCAAAGCGTTGTAAAACTTGTCCAAAGTCGCCTTGGCCTGCGCCAGTCCCTCAAAGGTAAAATTGAATGGCTGGTGGTAATGCGTGGTCAGGAACAGCAGACGCAGCGCTTCGGCCGGCGCTTTTTCCAGAACTTCGTCAATGGTGTAGAAATTGCCGAGCGACTTGCTCATCTTGACGCCGTCGACCATCAGCATGCCGCCGTGCACCCAATAGTTGGCAAACGTGTCATTCGGATGCGCGCACATAGACTGAGCGCACTCGTTTTCATGGTGCGGAAAAATTAAATCGGAGCCGCCGCCGTGAATATCAAACGAATTGCCGAGCAGTTTGGAGCTCATTGCCGAGCATTCCAGGTGCCAGCCAGGGCGGCCGTAGCCCCAGGGGCTGTCCCAGCCCGGCTGGTCCGCCTCGGAGGGCTTCCACAAAACAAAATCGGCCGGATTTTTCTTATAATCGGCTACTTCGATACGCGCGCCGGCCAGCATCTCTTTCATCGAGCGGCCGGACGAATAGCCGTAGCCCGGCATGGAATCGACGTCAAACAAAACGTGCCCCTCGGCTTCGTAGGCATGGCCGTTTTGCAGCAGCAGCTTAACCAGTTCAATCATTTCATTGATATATTCGGTCGCGCGCGGACGATAATCCGGCGCCATAACGTTGAGTTTCGCCATATCGTCGACATACCACCGATAAGTCTGTTTGGTTATCTCGCGAATGGATTTGCCGGTTTCCTTATGCTTGT
Source organism: Alphaproteobacteria bacterium (assembly GCA_017480995.1). GTDB lineage: Bacteria > Pseudomonadota > Alphaproteobacteria > RF32 > CAG-239 > CAZU01. The sequence goes on along the minus strand of JAFUQJ010000022.1, from coordinate 20,558 downwards.
TCAAAATCTTGTCGTCAACGTCGGTAATATTCGACACATAAGTAACGTGTCCGCTGCCGTAGACATGGCGCAGCAGGCGGTTCAAGACGTCAAACACCACCGGCGTTTTGGCGTTGCCGAGATGAGCGCGGTCATAAACGGTGGGACCGCAGACATACATGCGCACGTTGGAAGCGTCTATCGGTTTGAATTCCTCCTTGCGGCGGTGCAGCGTATTAAAAAGCGAAATTGTCGTCATGTCTGTTGTCCTAATAAGTTGCAAAAATCAGGCTTCCTGCCCCAAGAGACGGGCATAGGCTCTGGCGCGGCCGATGAGCGGCAGCAGGGTTTTGAGTTCGGGACCGTTTTCGGCGGCGGTCAGCGCCTTGCGGAGGGGATGAAAAAGCTCTTTTCCCTTTTTGCCGGACTGCGCCCTGACTTCCGCCAGCCAGAGATTAAAGGTCTCCGCGGTCCACGGCTCCGGCGGCAAAAGCGCGGCCGCCAAATCAGTTAGAGGCTTATCTTCAATCACGGGTTTAACTTTTTGATGACAAATGTTTTTCCATTCCTCAATATCGGCAAGGACAGTCAGGTTGCCTTTGACCGCGTCAAAAAAATCTTTGTCGACGCCGGTGCGGCCGGCCGTTTTTTCATAAGGCATCTGGCGGATGTAACGGGTGTTAAACGTCTTGAGTTCTTCTTCGTCAAACTTGGGCTGCGCGCGGCCGAGCTTATTCAAATCCAGCGTCTGCGCCAGGGTTTCCCAGTCATAAAAAGGCTCAATCGCCTCCGAAGTTCCGAGTTTGGCCAGAAAAGAAACTATCGCCATTGCCTCAACGCCTTCGGCACGCAGCTCGCGCACGCCGAGAGAACCCAGGCGTTTGGACAGTTTTCCCTCTCTGCCGGTCAAAAGCGGCAGATGCGCAAAAACCGGAAGCGGCGCTCCCAAAGCCGCAAACATCTGCACCTGCGAGGCGGTGTTGGTGACATGGTCTTCGCCGCGGATAATGTGGGTGATGCCGAAATCGGCGTCGTCAATAACCGACGGCAGATGATACAGATACGAACCGTCTTCGCGGATAATAACCGGATCGGCCAGATTGGCGGCGTCATACCGGCAGTGCCCGCGCACCATGTCGTCCCATTCGATAACGCCGGGTTCCAGCTTGAAGCGATAATGCGGTCTGCGCCCTTCGGCCTCATAGCGCGCGATGTCCGCGCGGCTCAGGTTCAGCGCGCCGCGGTCATAAATCGGCGGCAGCCCTTTGGCCATCAGACGTTTGCGCATAATCTCGAGCTCTTCGGCCGTTTCATAGCAGGCATAAACCCGGCCCTCGGCCTTGAGTTTGGAGACAATCTCGTCATAACGCGCCATGCGGGCGGACTGACGGGCTTCCTCATCCCAGACAATCCCGAGCCATTGCAGAATATCGCGCAGCGCGTCTTCGTATTCTTTTTTGGAACGGACAACGTCGGTATCGTCAATCCGCAACATAAAGCAGCCGCCGAGTTTGCGGGCCAGCAGACAGTTGAAAACGGCGGTGCGGGTATTGCCGATATGCATGTAGCCGGTCGGGCTCGGCGCAAATCTGACTTTGATATTATTCATGAACAAAAAGGCCTGTTTTTAGAATCTTAAAACTGAATTTGGATATTATAGGCTTTATCTCATAAATTCAAGGATATTTTTAACGCGTCAATCCGCGTCGGTGCCGAGTTTTCGGAGATTGCCCTGCTCAAGGGCGGCCACCGACAGTTCGAAATCTTCCAAAAACCAGTCAATCTCGCCGTCAAGCTCGGCAATCTGGGCATTGAACTTGCTGCGGAAAGACAAAATCAGACTGCTCTCGGCAAACTTAATGTCAACCAGCTGAATCTGCCCGTTGTTTTCGTGCAGGCGAAACTGCAGCAGAAAATCCTGCCGCCCGGTTTCGGCGTCCAACATGACGGAAACGGTTGCCGAAACGACGGTAAAGCCGTTTTCTTCAAAAGCATTGCCGACCGTGTACGTCAGACCGTCCACAAAATCGAGCGGAAAACTCTTATAGGAAGCCAAAGCATATCTTTTGAAAACGCCGAGGTAAGTCTGCCGCTGCTGCGGCGTCATCCGCCGCCAGTGCCGCCCCATAACAAACTGCGAAACGTAGTCCAGGTCCACAAAACGGAGAAACAAATCATCCAGTTTGCGATAGCGCGTCCGCAAGTCCGGTTCGCGGAACGTCTCCAGCAGCAGGCGGCCGTTTTTCTCGGCCCACTCCCGCGCCTGCGCCGGCGAAACCGCCGCAGCCTGTGCCGGAACGGCGGTCCAAACCGCCAAAAGGACGATAATAACTCGCAAAAAAAAGTTACTTTTCATGAAATATGCCTTATAGTAATGTTTATGATTTAGTTTAACAGAAATTGGTTAACAAAATGAAACTGAAAACATTTTTTTTGTGCCTGCTTTGCGGTCTGAACGCTCTTCCCGCCTTTGGCGCCGACGCCGGGCTGCGCTATATCAAAACCCGCGGCAAGGTTATCTGCGGCACCGACATGTCGACCAAAACCTTTGCCTACACCGACGAGGAACAAATCCGCCGCGGCATAGACGCCGATTTCTGCCGGATGTTTGCGCTGGCAATCTTCGGCAACAGCGAAAGTTTTGTTCTCAAAAACGTTCCGGCCGACAAAATCAGCAAGGCACTGGCCAATAATCAGATCGACTTTATGCTCGGCAATACCTCCGCCTCCGCCGAAACGGAAATCGGCACCCCGATCAGCCCGGTTGAAATCCTTTATTACGACAAACAGGTTTTTGCCGCCGGCCAAAATGAAAAGCAGGCTTCGTCAATGGAAGATTTCCGCGGCGCGAAAGTCTGCGTTCTTAAAAATTCCCCTTATGAGGAAAACCTTCGCGAATACAACCACCGCTACGGCTTAGAGTTTAAACTGCTGACTTTTCCGTCGCTGCAGGCCTTGCGGGAAGCGTTTTACCTCAAACGCTGCGACCTGATTACCGGAAGCCAGATTTATCTGCGCGGTCTGGCCGCTTCTCCGATTGCCAAAAACACGCAGATTTCCGTTCTGCCCGAAGAAATTGCCCTGGCGCCGGTCTATGCGTATGCCGACCGCGGAAATCCGACGCTGAAAACCATCGGGAAATGGATTGTCAACGCGCCCAAACTGGCAGAAGCTCAGGAAATTACCTCCAAAAACATTGACGGCGTCATCGGCGTGCGCGACGCTTCGATTGCCAATCTGCTCGGCCTTAACCCAAAATTATGGCAAAAATTCGGTTTGCAGCCGCAATGGGCCAAACAATACGTCAAAGACTACGGAAATTACGGCGAGGTTTTTGAGCGAAACCTCGGCAGCGGCTCCGACCTGCGGATTGAACGCGACAAGAACTACCTGTGGAACCGCGGCGGCATGATTACGGCGCTGCCGTTTATTTAGTTTTGCAGCAGCGGCGGATAAAATCCGAAGCCGTTTTCAGCCCCTCGGCGCTCAGTTCGTGATCTCCGCGGTTGGCAACATAGGTCTGTACCCGGCAGCCGAGCTGCTCAAGTTTGTTTTGCGTAAAATTCAACGCTTCGGGGCGCAGCGATTTGTCGGAGTTGCCGTGAATCAGCAACGTGTCGGGGCGGTTTTTGGCATGTTTGAGCAAATAGCCGCTGCCGGCCAGAATTCCGCTGAAGCTGACCAGTCCCGAAATCCGCTTCGGCCCCATCAGAGCCGTATAAATCGCGACCATGGCTCCCTGAGAAAAGCCGCAGAGAATCAAATCCTTGTAATCAAGGTTATATTCGGACAAAGTCTGTTCAATATAGGGCAGAAGATATTGCTGGGTTTCCGCCAGCCCCAAAGACATCCGGTCATAATAACGCAGAAAGTCATCAAACTTTTTGACGTCGCGGCGCTCGTAATGCGGATCAAAACGATACATCGAATACCACTGCCGCATGCCTTTGCCGACCTCGCATCTGGCCGGCGCCTGCGGAACATGAAGCGCAAAATCGTCAAGATTGTTGAGAAAAGGCTTCAGCTTGGCATCCAGCGACGAACAGTCGTCCAGATAGCCGTGCAAAAAGATAACCAGTTTTTTAGGGATGCCGCGGACATGCGCGATTTCTTCCTGAATCATCATTTCAATTCCCACTTGTTTGTCTTTTTTATTAACTGAAATATCTAAATAAAACGTTACTTTGAAAAGATTTTTTCAAGATGAGCGACAACCTGCTTCGGCGCAAGATTAAAATCCAGGCAGGGTTCGTCATTCAGGGTACACCGGTGCGTCCGTTCATCATAGCGGCAATAGGGCGTGACAAAATAGCGCAGGTATTCGAGGCTGTCGTCAATATGCAGATCTATCCCCTGCGCCCGGCAATACTCGGCTTTGGCGCTGTTCCACAGTTCGTCGGCAACGCGAAAACCGCCGTCTGTTTCGTGTTTGACCAGCCCTTCGGCCTCATAATGATCCAAAACCGCAAACGACTGAGTGTAGCAGAACCTTAATTTCCGAAGCGTTTCGGTCACGGTGCCGCAGGGGCCTCCGGTTACGACGTGCACTTCATGACCGCGGCGAATCAGCTCGCGGGAGAATTCCCGAAAATAATCGGGATCCCGGTCTATGACTCCGTGGTAGTCGATGCCGATTTTAAGGCGCCTTTTTTCATTCATCCCGGTTTCCAAAAGTTGAATTAATCAATTCCTTCAGCGAGTTCGGGCTGAGCGCGGAAAGCGGATTAAAGCCGATATCGGGATCATCCGCATCGCCCTTGATGGTATAATTGGCGGCAAACACCGTGCCGTCTTTGCCGCTCAGCAATCCGCCGACCAGCGGAATACTGCCGATAAACGTGTTCAGACCGTAGGCCGGCGCAATCATGCCCTTAATATCCAAATCCTGATATTTCATCGAATAGGTCCCGCTGCCGCTGACGCCGACAACATTGCCGAACGCTCTGCCTTCGTTGATTTTCAACGTCTTTTTCGCATATTCGAAAGGCGCGTCGAAGTGAGAAAAGGCTATTCCTTCCCCGGTCAGGAGATTGACCATGCCGGTCAGCGACGCAACCGTCAGCAGCTTGGCAAAAACCGGCGTATTGTAAACGTTGAAATCGCGGATTTTGGCATGTCCCACAAAATTTTTGTCGGCGCTGCGTTTGGCATTGATGCTCAGACGACCGCCGCGCATATTATCATATAAGCGCAAAAATTTCAAAGTCGAGCCGGCGTCGTTACTTTCTATGGTCAGCAGATACTCTTTTTTGGGGCGCGGCACATAATCGAGCTTAAGGCTGGACATACCGCCGTTTTTGCGCGAAGAAGCAAAGCTGCCGATCAGGTGCATCTCCTCCACGCCGATCCCGTTTCTGAGTTTGGCCGTGCCGGCAAAATGGCGGATAGCCACGTCTTTGTTGGTCCACAAACTGTCCACCGCAATATTGATGTCGGTATCGGTAACATCTTCCCACTCGTCTTTTTCGTCCCCGGGATTTTGGTTCAGCGCGTCGTTCAGGCGCATTTGCCGGCGCCATTCCTTGTCGGCTCTGATTTCGTCCTCGTCTTTGTTGAAGAAGTCCGACAGATTATAGCTTTTGCCGGAAACGGCAATTTTGACGCTTTCTTTGGGCTGATAACTCATTTCAATCCGGGCGCCGGCATCGGTATCGGGCCCTTTAATCTTGCCGATGTCAATCAGGCTGACGCGGCCGTCCCGATCCAGCTCAATCCTGCCGTTGAGGCTGAAATTCGGCTTTGAGAGCGAAAAGGCCGGAACTTCCGTCACTTTGTTTCCCTGCAGCAAAACTCTGGTGCTGACGACGCCCTCGATTCCGGATTTTTTCTTAAAACCGAGAAAAGCATAGTCAATGTTGGCTCCCTGCAGATCGCCGTCGACGTCAATCTGCATTTTGTCCCCTTCGTAGGCCGTGATTGTGGCCAACGTGGGAATCGAGCCCTGAACATAAGGCGCGCTCAGAGCCGCAAAATCAATCCCCAGTTTTTGTTTGAGGTTGGCATCAAAATTAAAGCTGAGCTGATATCGTCGCAAATAATCCCGACTGGCAAAATTTTCGTTCCATTTCAGATTCAAAGGAATCCCGTCAAAGCTGGCAACCCCGGCTATTTCCATTCCGCCGTTGTTCACTTTCAGATCCAGACGATTGGCCTCAATGGTTTTATCTTTGACGACGCCGCCGACCGCAACGTCCTTCAGTCCGGCCGAGATGTCGACTTTGACTTCTTCGGGCGACAAATTCTTTTTGAGCTCAAACTCCAATGCCATTTTGACGTCGGCGCTGCCCCTGATGCTGTCCGGCCTGATGCCCATCTGCGACGTAAATCCGAGCGGCGGATTGTCAATCAGGCGCAAAATATCGGGAATGCCGCCGGTTCCTTCGATTTGGATTTTGGCAAAGTTATCGTATTTGTCGAGATCATATAGCTCAATATAGCCGCTGTTAAGAATGACGTCGGCAGAAACACCCTTGTCAAAATACATCTGCAGCTTGTCTTTGGAAAAATCAACCCGTCCGAACACGTCCGTTACCCGGGGCATGCCGGTCAGATAATCGATACTGACGCCCTCGGCATAGGCAGTTCCTTTAAGATCGGCAAAAGACAAGGTCTTTTTCTTCAGATCCGGCACAAACTTAAAAGAAAATTCCGCATCTTTAATTTTGCCGTCGAACAGGCTTGAATGACACCAGTTCCAGGCGTTATTGGCAACAAACCGCGGCCAATAGTCCGAAAGCCGGTCGGTTTCCAGTTCTTTGACCTTGGCCGTCAGCGTCATCTGCATTTTTTTCAACGAAGACTTTAAGACGTAGTCCTTAAGGCCGACGGCTTCCAGCCCTATCCGGGCCTGCTGCCCGTCGAGTTCGACAACCGCGTCTTTAATGCTGAGTTTGTCCAAACCGCCGTCGATACCGCCTTTGAGCATCACCGAGCTTATTTTATAATCCTGCGCATCGTCATTGCTCAGGTTGATGACGCCGCGGCCGCCCTCCAGCGCAAACTGAATTTTTTCAACCGACGTGTCGACGCTTTGAAGCAAGTCGTTTTTGTTTTTCAAAACCTCGTTCAGATTAATCAGCGCCTCAACCCTGCCGCTGAGCGGGACGTCTATCTTATAGGGACCGGAACGTGTGGACGCGGTCAGGAACTCGAGCAGATTGGCCGGTATAATGTCGGAAAAATAAAACTGCAACGCGACTTTGTTGAGCAGCGGCCGATACACCAGCTCCATTCCGACCGACGCGGGCTGGCCGTCAAACTGCAGGCCGGCGCGAACGGAAGTCGAGAGCTGCGTAAAGCCGCGGTCGAAATGATAATTCACGTCGGAAAGCGCCCATTTGCGGCCCAGGTCCACCTCGTGAAACTCGACCGAGGCATCTTCAATGCTGATGTTGTTGATGTAGCTCTCCGGATAAGAATTGTCATCGGAATTAAAGCGTTCGAGAAACTCCTGCATAACGTCAAAATAATACTCGGCCTTTTTCTGATTGAGGCTCACGCTTTTTTCTTTTTTGGAACCGTAATCGGTAAAAATATAGACCGCCGGCCGAACAATCTCTATCGAACTCGGCGCAATCACGCCGTGCAGCAGCGCCTTGACGCTGAAAGAAACCGACGTCCGCGGCGCATTGATAACCAGTTCGCCGCCGTTTTTCTTGTAAACCACGTTGCTGGCAATAATCCGCAGCGGCTTTATCGACCGGACAAGCTCAAGATTCACGGAGTCAAGCGTCACCTGATATTCGCCGTTGTCATGATTCAACGCTTTGATAATATACGGTTTCAGAAACGGAACCGCTATCGCGCCGCGGTAAAGCTGCCAGACAAACATCAGCAGCATTATCAGAAAGATAACGCCGATGTAATCAAACAGCTTGCGCAGCCGATATGTCTTGTTATCTAATTTTTTCATTATTTTCCAGCCAGGTTAAGATATCTTTATAATTGGCGGATTCAAAAAGATTACCATGGCGGCCGCGCTCGTAGACGATTAATTCCTTGGGCCCTTCGGCCAGAGCAAACAGCTCCTGGGCCAGCTCCACCGGCACAACCCGGTCCTGCCCGGCGCCCATAATTAACAGCGGCGTCCGAATTTTAGCAATGTTTAGGCGGTTGTCGTATTTGTCGCGCATAATCAGATCAAGCGGCAGCGGCAGAGGGACTCTTTTGCGGACAACATTCGTCAGGCTGTCAAACGGCACCTCGAGAAGCAGTCCGGCAAAAGGCTTTTTGCCGCCGAGTTCGGCCGCAGCATAAGTCGCGGTATAGGAACCGAGCGACATGCCGTATAAGACAATCCGGGAATTGGAGTAACCGAGCCGCCGCAGTTTTTTGAGCGCGGCGCGGGTATCCGCTTCGAGGCCGGCCTGGGTTATGGTTCCTTCCACACCGCCGAAACCGCGGTATTCGGGAAGAAAAGTTCCGTAACCGGCTTTTATCAGCGGAACGAGCTTATGATAAAATGCTTCGACATTATACGAATTGCCGTGCAGAAAAACAATCACCGGTTTGCCGCGCGCCGGTTTGGTATACCATGCATAAAGCGGCGTTCCGTCTTCGGCTTTGTAATAAACTTCCCGCGCGGGGTATGCGGCGTCTTCCGGCAAAACGCTTTTTTGCGCCGAAGGATTGTAAAAGAACAGCTGCGGACGCAGATATACCGTCAGGCAGAAAGCCGCATAAACAAACACAAGCGCAGCCGCCGTTCCGAGAAGACGTTTTTTAGTCATTGCCGCCTACCTTGTCTGCCAATGACGCAGCCAGAAACATGTCGATATCGCCGTCCAGAACCGCGCGCGTATCCGAAGTCTCGGCATTGGTGCGCAAATCCTTGACCATTTTGTACGGCTGCAAAACATAAGAACGTATCTGATGCCCCCAGCCGATATCGCTCAGCGCGTCGCGCTGTTCTTCGGCCTTGGCTTCGCGCTTTTGCAGCTCGAGTTCATATAAACGCGCTTTAAGCATTTTCCAAGCGGCCTCGCGGTTTTGAAACTGCGAACGCTGGTTCTGACACTGGACGACAATTCCGGTCGGCAGGTGCGTAATGCGCACCGCGGAATCGGTCTTGTTGATATGCTGGCCGCCGGCGCCCGAGGCGCGATAGGTATCAACCCGGCAGTCAGCTTCGTTAACGGTGATTTCAATCTCGTCGTCAATCACCGGATAAACGCCGACCGAGGCAAAACTGGTATGACGTCTGGCGCCACTGTCAAACGGCGAAATGCGCACCAGCCGGTGGACGCCGCTTTCCGACTTGAGCCAGCCGTAGGCGTTATGGCCGTTTATTTTCAACGTGACGGATTTGATGCCGGCGACGTCGCCTTCGGTCTCTTCGACATATTCGACCTTGTACTGATGAGCCTCGGCCCAGCGCGAATACATGCGCACCAGCATCTCGGCCCAATCCTGCGCTTCGGTGCCGCCGGAACCGGCATGCACCTCGAGAAAGGCGTCGTTGGCGTCAACCTCGCCGGAGAGCAGCGCTTCAAGCTCGCCGTGTTTGACTTCGGCGCGCAGCTTTTCAAGCTGTTCCCAAACATCGGCAATGACGGCTTCGTCGCCTTCGGCCTCGGCGAGCTCGGACAACTCGGTCAGATCCCGGAGGGTTTGTTCCATATTGCGGAAATTGCCGAGATTAAATTCGAGATTGTTTTTCTCCGTCATCAGTTTCTGAGCGTTTTGCGGATTGTTCCACAAACCGGCCTCGGCGGTCAGAGCATTCAGCTCCTCCAGACGAAGACAGGCATTATCGTAGTCAAAGAGACCTCCTCAGCAGCGCAAGCGACTGCTTGATTGTTTCGGTCAAATCATAAATTTCTGAACGCATATCTTTTTTCCCGTATTAATATTCCGAACCGAGCTGAACGGTATCCTGATCGTCGTTCTTAAACTCGGGTTTGTTTTCTCCGGCGGCATTCCCGGCGTCCTGCGGCGTGCCGATAACGCGCTGGTTTTTGCCGTCGAGACTGTACTCGGGCTTGAGCGCCTCGACAATTACGGACTGATCCTGCGGCTGCGCCGGACGACCGGTGTCATGATTGACGCGCACCAGCTTGATACCGGCCGGAATACGGAACGGAATATCAGGCTGGCCGGCCAGGGCCCGTTTCATAAAATTCTGAAAAATCGGCAGAGCCGCCGAAGCGCCGGTTTCATAGCGGCCGAGCGAACGCGGCTCGTCAAAACCGACATAAACGGCAACGACCAAATCCGGCGAAAAGCCGACAAACCACGCGTCCTGGTTTTTGTTGGTGGTTCCGGTCTTGCCGGCCAGATGCCGGCCGAGCGAACGCAAACGCGCGCCGGTGCCGTATTGCACAACGCCTTCAAGAATGCTGACCATTTGGTAAGCGCTCAAAGGATCGAGTATCTGCTCGCGATTGTCAGGCAGCTCCGGAACCGGCTGGTTTTCCCATTTGTCGACCGAACAGCCTTCGCAGGCGCGTTTGTCATGGCGGTAAATCGTCCGGCCGTCGCGATCCTGTATCCGCTCAATCAGATAGGTATCGATTTTTTTGCCGCCGTTGACCATCATCCCGAAAGCCGAGGCCATGTTTATCAGCTTGGTTTCTCCGGCGCCCAGAGACATTGACAGCAGTTCCGGCAGATTGGGATTAACGCCCATTTTGCGGGCATAGTCCGCCACTTTGTCCATGCCGACGTCCTGCGCCAGACGGACGGTCATCAGGTTGCGGGATTTTTCTATTCCCTGACGCAGCGTCATCAGGCCGTAAAAACGTTTGGAATAGTTAACCGGTTTCCACAACGGCTGCCCCGGCCCCTGATCCAGCACGAACGGCGCGTCAAGAATCAAATCGGTCGGCGAATAGCCGTTTTCGAGCGCGGCCAGGTATACAATCGGCTTAAAAGCCGAACCGGTCTGACGCATCGCCTGAGTGGCGCGGTTAAACTGGGACTTTTTGAAAGAATAGCCGCCGACCATGGCCAACACTCTGCCGGTATGGGGATCCAGCGCGACCATCGCCCCTTCGACATTGGGAACCTGACGCAGCGCATAGGTTCCGGTTTTGGCATTTTTTTCAACCAAAACAACATCGCCCGGCTTTACGACATCGGCCGCAGATTTCGGCTCGCCGCCGACGCTCTGGTTCTTGAGGTTTTTGCGCGCCCATTTCATACCGCCGAGCGGCAAAACGCCGGCATTGCCTTCTTCCGTTTCGATTTCGGCCTGCGTTTGGCTGACTTTCAAAACAACAGCCTTAACCCACGCGTTTTCGCGGCCGGCCGGCGCCTGCACCTCTTCCAGCGCCTGTTTGTAATCGCCGGTCGTATCAATATTGGCAAGCGCGCCGCGCCAGCCGTGACGCATGTCGTAATTGCGCAGCTCCTCGTCAAAAACTTCGGTTGCAATCTGCTGCAGCTTGGGATTAAGCGTCGTGCGGATTAACAGACCGCCCTCATAAAGCGCGTCTTCGCCGAACTTGTTGTTGACATAGCGGCGCACCTCCTCGCTGAAGTACTGGGCATCGCGCACAAATTCGCCGCGGCGCTCGATGACCTTGAGCGGCTTTTCTTTGGCGGTGGCGCCGTCTTCCTCGCTGACGCAGCCCTCTTCGACCATGCGGTCAATCACCCAGTTGCGGCGCGCGACAGCGGCTTCATACTTGGTTTTGGGATTGTAATTGTTGGGGCCTTTGGGCAAGGCGGCCAGATAGGCGGCCTCTTCCAGCGAGAGCTCGTCCAGCGCCTTGCCGAAATAATTTAAGGCTGCCGCAGCAACGCCGTAAGACCGGTTGCCGAGGTAAATCTCATTGAGATAAAGCTCCAAAATATGCTGCTTGCTGAAAGCCTGCTCAATACGGGTGGACAAGATGGCCTCTTTGATTTTGCGCTTGTAGGACAACTCGGAAGAAAGCAAAAAGTTTTTGGCGACCTGCTGGGTTATGGTCGAGGCACCGGCCGGGCGGCGGCCGCTGCCGATGTTTTTGACGTTGTCGAGAACGGCGCGGGCAATGCCCAAAAAGTCAATCCCGAAATGATGATAAAAGTTTTTGTCTTCGGCCGAGATAAAAGCGTTTTTGACCAGGGTGGGGATTTTTTCCTCCGGCACGAAGAGGCGTTTTTCGGCCGCGTATTCCATCATCAGCTGACCGTCGCCGGCATAGAGTCTGGTGGTGACCGCCGGCTCGTATTTTTCGAGCTGATGATAATCGGGAAGTTCCTGAGAAATCTGCCACAGCGAGGTAATCAGCACAATCAGGGCGATAACCGCAAAAAAGAAAAAGGTACTAAGCAGCGACGATAATGTTTTGAACATGTTTAATCCGACAGAATCAATGAGGAAAGACAACTGGTTGCGTTGTCTTTCTTATTATATAAAAAAAGCGGCGGAGTCAAACCTAAAATACCGATGCGTGCTGCATATTTTGAAAATAGCGGTCAATCGCGCGGGCAGCGGCGGCGGCCAGCTTTTTGCGGTAGGATTTCTGCTGCAGCTGCTTTTCTTCATAACGGTTGGACAGGTAGCCGAGTTCCATCAGGACAGACGGCACGTCGGGCGCCTTCAAGACCGCAAAACCGGCGAAGCGGTGCGTATTATCGAGCGTATGGGTGGATTTGCGCATTTCGCTGACCATAAAAGTGGCAAATTCGGACGAGCGGTTAAGCGTCTCGCGCTGAGCCAGATTCAGCAGAATGTCGGAAACCTCTTTGGAATGTTCGGCAAAATTGAGGCCGGCCACAATATCGGCTTTGTTTTCCTTTTCGGCCAGGGCCGCCGCCTCTTTGTCGGAGGCTTTTTCGGACAGCGTATAAACCGACAGGCCGGTCGCCCTGCGGTTGGCGGCGCTGTCGGCGTGAATCGACAGAAACAGATCGGCATCATAGCGGCGGGCGATTTTAACGCGGTCGCGCAGCGGGATAAAGATATCGCGGTTGCGGGTAAGGTAAACCTTATAAGCGCTGTTTTTTTCCAAAACTTCTTTCAGCTCCCGCGCCATTGCGAGCGTTATGTGCTTTTCATATACGCCGGAAACGCCGATGGCGCCGGGATCAACCCCGCCGTGACCGGGATCCAGGACAATAACCTTCTTCTTTTTGGGCAAGACGGCGGTCTGCCGTTTGGACGACGTTTTTTTGGCAGACGAAGCGGCAACGTTTTCGTGATTGGTAAACGCATGATCATTGCCGACCTTGGAGGCGAATTCCCGCGCGGAGGCAACTTCCAGATCGACGACGAATCGCCAGCTGAAACTGCTTTGCGGCGGCAGCAGCAAAACCTTTTTGACAATCGCCGGCTGCCGCAGGTCAAACACGACGCGCGCGCCGTCAACGCCGACGCTGCCGATGCGGGCGCCGGAAATCAGCGTGTTTTTGTCGGTGAGGTTTTCGAGCCGCTTGTCGATGTCGGTATTTTTGAGATCAACAACCAGACGCTCAGGTTCGCTGAGCAAAAAGACCTTATAATCAAGTTTGGAATCGGCGTCAAAAACAATCCGCAGACTGCCGATACCCTGCCCGAGCCGCAGATTGGAAATCTGCGCGGCAGACGCGTGTCCGGACGACAGCAGCACCAGACCGCAGAGCAAGAAGCCCAGCAGTTTTCTGACTTTGATGACGGTTGTCCGCAAAAGCATCGGCAAAATCCCAGTTTTCCTCATTTTATCTTTTGATTATACGCAAGACTTATTACCAATCTCTTAAAATGATGCGCAAATAAATTTTATTGTTGTGTTTTAAAACAAAACGTATATTGTGGATATTGACCAAAGCGATTTTTACCGGATGCGTCCCTACTTTGTGCAGACTTTCAGACTTCGGGGACAAAATCTGGTACCGCCGTCTTATCATAACGATAGATGCGCAGCGTCTGCGGTCAGGAGCAAAAATTTTGCCGGACAGGTTTTTATGACAGGGGCTCCCAATCAACAATAATAACTATCGGCTCCTGTTCCAGAGAGATGTTTGATTTAAGGCTTATTTAAGATGAAGAGATTCAGAGCCTTTGAGTTTTTTATATAAAAGACGCCGACTTTGCGAAGTCCGGCCTAATTTGTGTATTTCTTTCTGATTCAATCTTCCGGCAGCAGTGTATCAATCCGGTTTATGCAACATAAACCCTGTGGAGATTTTATTTATGACCAAAAGAATGCTGATTGACGCCACCCAGCCGGAAGAAACCCGCGTTGTGGTCGTTAACGGAAACAAACTCGAAGACGTCGAGTGCGAAACGACGCACCGCCGCCAGATTAAAGGCAACATTTATCTCGGAAAAGTCATGCGCGTCGAACCGTCGCTGCAGGCCTGTTTTATCGATTACGGCGGCAACAAACACGGTTTCATGGCCTTTGGCGAAATCCATCCCGATTACTACAACCTTTCGGAAGAAGAACTCAGCGCCGTTGACAAAGAAGTCGACGAGATTATCGAAAACAAAAAACAGGCGATTAAGGAACGCGAGCTGGAGCGCGAAAGAATCCGCAAGGAAAAAGCCGCCGCGCGCGAAGCGGCCCTGAAGGCCAAAGCCGAAGCCCAGGCAGCCGCGGAAGCCGAACAAAAAGCCGCGGCAGAAACCGCGCCGGCCGAAGAGGCTGACAAAACTCCGGCAGAAGCCGAGCCGAACACGGCCGAACCAAACAAAGAACAAGAGGACGCCCCCGCCGCGGAAACCGCCGACGCCGCGCCGGCAGCGGCGCCGGCCGAAGAAGAAACCGGCGATAAGAAACACCGCCCCAAAAAACGGGTGCTGAAAAAGAGAATCCGCAAACAGGCCGAGGCCGAAAAAGCCGAGGAAGAACCCCTGAAAGTCATGACCGAAGCCGCCGGCCTTGAAGAAGAACAGGTCAGCGCCGAAGTCGACGAGAGCGATGACGCCGACGAAGAAAAAACATCGGCTTTCGGCAGTTCCGTAGTTGAAGAAGAAGTCGACGAAGACGACGACGACACCGAAACCGACTTTGAGCTGCAGCGCAAACTCATCCGCGCCCGCAAGCTGTTCCACCGCAACAAGATTCAGGACGTCATCAAAGAAGGGCAGATCGTGCTGGTGCAGGTTGTCAAAGAAGAACGCGGCAACAAAGGCGCGGCGCTGACGACTTATCTGTCGCTGGCCGGCCGCTACTGCGTTTTGATGCCCAACCGCATCAAAAGCGGCGGCGTTTCGCGCAAGATCACCAATGCCGCCGACCGCACCCGGCTTAAAGGAATTGTCAAAGAACTGCCGCTGACCAGCGACATGTCCATTATTGTCCGCACCGCCGGCGAAGAAAAGACCAAAGCAGACATTGTCCGCGACTACAACTATCTTATCCGCACCTGGAACCAGATCCGCCTTGATTCGCTCAAAGGCAAGGCTCCGGCGCTGATTCATGAGGAAGGTAACCTGATCAAACGCGCCCTGCGCGACATATACAGCAAAGAGACGGCAGAAATTCTGGTCGCCGGCGAAGAAGCCTTCAAGTCGGCCAAAGACTTTTTCCGAATCTTGTCTCCGCACAATCTCAAAAAAATCAAACTCTACCGCAATAACGACATGCCGCTGTTTCAGCGCTTTCAGGTGGAAGGCCAGCTTGACAAGCTGCACGAGGCCAACGCCCAGCTCGAATCGGGCGGCTATCTGGTGATCAACCCGACCGAGGCGCTGATTTCAATCGACGTCAACTCGGGCCGCGCCACCAAAGAAAAAGACCTTGAAGAGACCGCGCTCAAAACCAATCTGGAAGCCTGCGACGAAATCGCCCGCCAGCTCAGAATGCGCAACCTCGCCGGTTTGGTCGTCATCGACTTTATCGACATGGACGAGCCGGCCAATAACCACGCGGTTGAAAAACGCATGAAAGAAGCGCTCAAAAAAGACCGCTCGCGGATTCAGGTCGGCAAGATGAGCATGTTCGGCCTGCTGGAACTGTCCCGCCAGCGGATGCACTCCTCGTTCTTTGAAAGCAACTATCAGGTCTGCCCGCACTGCCAGGGAAAAGGCATTGTCCGCACGATTGAATCCAGCGCCGTTTACATTCTGCGCATGATCGAAGAAGAAGGCATCAAGGGCCGCTCCTCCAAGGTCAACGTTTATGTTCCGTCGGAAATCGCGATTTATCTGCTCAACCAAAAACGGCAGATGCTGGCCGCGCTTGAGCAAAAGTACAAGATGTGCATCGTCATCAGCGCCGACGATTCGATAAAATGCATTACCGAGCACAAAATCGAGCGTACCAAGGCCGTCAAAGAAGAGGCGCCGGTTTCCGAGACCAAACCGGAACCCAAAGAAGAAAAGAAAACGGCTCCGGCAGAAGAAAGCGCGGACGCGCCCGATGAGGAAAACGCCGCGGAGCCGCAGCAGGACGAACGCCGCAGAGGCGGACGCGACCGGCGCAGAGGCCGCAACCGTTTTGACCGCCGCGGACGCGGCCGGTTCGACCGCAAAGAAAGCTCTGCCGCCGAGACTGCCGCTCCAAAAGAAAAACAAGAGGCCGTCATCTTGTACAACAGCCACGAAGATATTAAATCCGATAACGGACAGGCTGACGCCGCGCCGACAAACGAACCGGCAAAGGAAAAATCAACTTGGTGGAAAAAACTTATCAAAGGCTGAGTTTTCGAAAACTGAAATTACGCATCGGCAGCTTCTGGCTGCCGATGGTTTTTGCGCTGTTTCTGAGCCTGACGCCGCACGCGCAGGAAATCAGCCTGATTTCCGACGAAGAAACCGAGCAGCTGCTCGGAGACATCATCAGACCGCTGTTTGAGGCCGCCGGCATAAAATACAACCGCAACGAGATTCACATTGTCAACGATCCGAGCCTGAACGCCTTTGTTGCGGACGGCAATCATCTGTTTATTCATACCGGCACCATTCTTAACGCCGCCTCGCCCAACGAGCTGGCCGGCGTCATTGCGCACGAAACCGGGCATATTCAGGGCGGGCATATTCTGCGGCAGAAGCTCAAGAACCAAAGCATGCAGGAAGTCGGACTGGTCTCGGCAATTCTGGCCGGAACCGCGGCGGCGGTTTCGGGACGCGGCGACGTGGCGATGGCGGCCATGCTCGGAAGCCAAAGCTCAATGCTGACCAATTATCTGCGCTACCGCACCGAAGAAGAACGCGCCGCCGACGAGGCGGCTCTCGGATTGCTCGCCAAAACCGGACAAAGCCCGCAGGGAATGCTGACTTTTATGAAAAAAATCAACAAGCAGAACCAACTAAGCGGCCGCGAAGAATCGCCCTACTTCCGCACGCATCCGGTCACGTCCGAGCGCATCGGCTTTTTTGAACAGGCGCTGGCGCAAAACAATTATCCGGCGGAAAGCAGACATCAGAACGCGTTTGAACGCGTCAAAGCCAAACTCTACGCCTATTTGGCGGCGCCGCAGCAGACGCTGAAAAAATATCCGCCGCAAGAGACGTCGACGCCGGCGTTATACGCGCAGAGCATCGCCTTGTTCAAGCAGCTTAAATTTGCGCAGGCGCAGGGCAAAATCGACCAATTGATTGCCAGAGAACCAAACAATCCGTATTTTTATGAGCTGAAAGCGCAGATTTATCTTGAAACCGGCAAAATCAAACCGGCCAAAGAAAATTACCGGAAAGCCCTTGCCCTGATGCCGAACTCGGCGCTGCTGCAAATCAGCTATGCGCAAAGTCTGCTGGAAGACGCTCCTTCCGCGGTGCAGGCGGCCGAAGCGGTCAATCTTCTCAACAAGGCGCTTATCAGCCGGCCGAACGCCTTTGCATGGATGTTGCTGGCCCGCGCTTACGGCGAAACGGAAAACGCGGCCGGCGCAAATTATGCCGCGGCAGAATATTCGTACCGCATCGGTCAGCCCGAAGGTGCGCGCGAACAGCTCAAAACCGCGAGAAAAGCAGGCCCTTCACGGCAATTGTCTTTAAGAATCGATGACCTGGATAATCGTCTCAAGCAGATTGCGGAGCAAAAAAAGGCCCTTTAGTTTTGTCTAATTTTGTATTGATAACAGCCTTTCTTTGTGCTATACTCTCGTTATCTGAGCAAAGGACACAAGACTATGACCGAAGAAACAACCGAAGAAAACCCGGCGCCGCGTTATCCGCGGGTCAGAATTCAGGAAATCAACAAAGAAGCCGCGCAATATTTTGAAGCAGCCGACAATCTGGAGAAAAATTCTCCGCAGGCGCGCAAACTGCGCCGCAAAGGTTTGGACTTTTTGCAAAGCAAAGCGGAAGCCTACGTTATCGAAAACGATCTTTCTCCCGAGCGTCTCGACGAACTGCCGACTTCGGATCTGGTCTTTTTGTTTTCAAACCTGGCCAAGAGCAAGAATCCCGAAATCATAAAAAAAGAAATGTTCCGCGCCTTGTGGGACGAATGTGACGAGCGTTTGGCTCAAGCGGAAGAAAACAAGTGGCTGGTGCCTGACAAAGAGCGCGCGTCCCTGATGAAATACTGCCGGGTTGCGCCGCGGCTGATACCTTACTCCGGCCTCAGCGAAGAATGCTGGTCAAGTTTTGTGCCTCATTACAACAACTCGCTGACTGAACTTGAGACGCACCGCCGGCCGCCCAAAAAAGAAAAACAGGTGGAAATCAAACCGCAGAAAACCGTTGTTAACGAAACTCCGCCGCTGATTGATCCGCTGGCTCCGGTTCGCGAAAAAGAATACGGCGCCGACCTGGTCCGCGGCTTTAAGAAAAACGCGCCGGCTTACGGCATCCGTTTCAGACGCACGGACAAGAAAGACGATGACTTTATCCGTTATGACCTATACCCGTGGAAAAAGCGCGAAGAAGACCGGCCGACCGGTTCTCTGACAATTCACAGCGACAAGAAAATCACGCTGGCCAGCGAGGAATACGAACATTTTGTCGCTACCGCCAAAATGCTCAAAGAAGCAGGACACACGGAAATCCTGCTGCAGCGTCTGAGCAAGAATCCGGACGAAGCCAAGGCTTTTGCCGCCAATATGGTGGTGGCCGGACATATTGTCGACATCAAGGTCGAACAGCCTTACACGCTTGAAGAACTGCAAAAATATAACCCGCGTATTTCCGGAATTATCCGGCAACAAAACCAAAGCGGCGCGCAGACCGTTGTCAGACCGCCGCATACGCGCTGATTTCCCATACTAAAAAAGAGCCTGTTTGAGCAGGCTCTTTTGGCTAATATCCCCGGGACTTTTTTCTGTTCGGCTTTTTCAAGGTACAGAATACTGTTTCCGGGATTTTAGCTGTGATTACTTTATAAATGTCATACTTTTAACGCAGTAATAGTAAATATTGGACAGCGTTGTACTTGAACTTGATAAAGAACAAGATGATGACGTACAAGTGTAATATCCCATAGTTCCGTTGTAATATTTGCGGGACGTATTTGTCTTATATACAGAGGTTGACGATGTCGGTATTTTGGAGCTATTATTGTTTATCACAGTAATATAACCGCCCAAAGCCGAGTAGGGTAAATATCCTCCGCTGCTTTCGCATACCGAATCGGCAGCATCGGCTGATGCTGCCGTAGAGCCGCCGCCGAAAATTAATGTCATGTAATCCTTGGTAGAAGTTGAGGAAAAGCTGTAAACCATACCCAAAACAGTTTTTCCGGTAGCCGAAGAAGAACATGTTCCGTCACTGTTGTAAAAGTCTCCTTGCGAGCAGGATAAGGTTGTTGAAGAACCTTTGTCCCTGCCGGTATAAATAAAGACATTGGCGGAATAGTTCTGCGGCGTAACAGTATAGGAATTTCCGTAAATGGAATTTGAATTTGAGGCAGAAAACGAACGGGCGATATATCCTGCTCCAGAACTTTTGGGGATTTCCATACTATAAGTTGTGTTACTCGCATATTCTGTACAGGACATCGCCCCGGAGCAGCTTGTTCCGCCGCTATTCTCATCTTCATAAGCGGACTTCCAAGAGGCTGTGATATTCGGCAACCCCGCCGCCTGAGCAGTTTTGAAAGATGAAGCCGAAGAAGTGGCTGTCGCTTTAAGAAAGTAACCGGTATAGTTTGGCAGAGTGGTTCCGAACGAACCGCTGATAGCGGCGTAAAGTTCGGGAAACCGTGAGGAAGAATAAGAGCGTCCGTCGCACAAGCGCCAGCCGTTATGATCAGCCGTGCGCAAAGAATATTTCAAATCACCGGGCGAGGCTTCAAAGATACACTTACCCTTGGTTGAATCCGACGGACACACCGTATATTCGCCCGGGCATTCTGAAATCGTGTCGGTAAAGCCGAGCGAATCACAGGAGGTTTCATCATTGCAATAAGCCTTTGTCGAATCAAACGGGCAGTAGAGAATTGTTTTTCCGCTGCAGTCGGAAACAGATTTGGTATAGCCGAGTTCGGCACAGTCGGGAGCTTCGGTGCAGGACTGGGCGGAGGCCTCTGCCGCAGTGACCAACAAAACGGCGGCAGAGGAGAGAAAGAGACAAGACAAAGACAGACGAGACATTTCGAAACATCCTCAAAAAGATAAAAGTGCAATTCTTTAATTATTATCGGATATTTTTCGCAAAGTGTCAATGATAAATCACGGGTCGAATTGACGAAATGGTGATTTGTGAGTTGTAATTCGTTATTCGTGATTTGTTGTCAAGGCTGTATAGCTTCTGAGATCCTCGGGTCAGGCATTTTATGCCGCCCGAG
>JAFUQJ010000145.1 GCA_017480995.1 Alphaproteobacteria bacterium | reverse complement strand
CGCAGCTTGACAAACAAATCGCCGCGGCGGCTTGAACGCAAAATTGTCATGCCCTCGTTCTTAACTTTTATTACATCGTCGTTTTGCGCGCCGGGAGCAATTTTAAGCTCGATTTTTTCGCCGTTGACGGCCGGTATCTCTATTGTTCCGCCCAGCGCGGCACAGCACATCGAAATCGGCACGCGGGTATACAGGCTGGCGCCGTCACGGGTGTAGAGCTTGTGTGTCTTGACGTTGACAAAGACATACAAATCGCCGTTGTCGCCGCCGCGGATTCCGGCCTCGCCGCCGCCCGGAATGCGCATGCGGGTATCATCCTCGATACCGGCAGGAATCTTGATTTTTATGACTTTTTCTTTGTTGATTGCGCCGCGGCCCTTGCATTTGGGACAGACATCGCCGACTTTGTGCCCGCTGCCGCCGCATTGCGGACAAGCCTGTTCAACCACAAAAAAGCCTTTTTGCAGACGGACCTTGCCGGAACCCTGACAATGCGGACAGACCGGCGCCGGTTTGCCGTCTTTGGTACCGTGTCCGTGGCATTCCTCACAAGTTTCGGACGACGGAATCGTTACCTCTTTTTCAATTCCGGCAAAGGCCTCTTCAAGCGTTATTTCCATATTATAACGAACATCCGCGCCACGTACGGCGTAACTCTGCTGGCGACGGCCGCCGCCCATAAATTCCGAAAAGACATCGGAAAAAATATCGGCAAAACCGCCGGCGCCGCCAAAATTAAAATCAAACCCGCCAAACGGGTTGCCGCCCATGCCGCTGCCGCCGTTGGCAAAGGCCTGGTGTCCGTAACGGTCATAAGCCGCGCGCTTTTGCTCGTCTTTTAAGACCTCGTAGGCCTCGTTGATTTCCTTAAACTTTTGCTCGGCTTCCTTGTTGCCGGGGTTGCGGTCCGGATGATACTGCATGGCCAAACGGCGGAAGGCTTTTTTTATCTCTTCCCCGCCTGCGGTTCTGGATACTTCCAGCACTTCGTAATAATCAGCTTTTTCGCTCATTGTTCTTTTGTCTATCGGTTATATTATTGTGTTAATCTCGGTTGTTGTTCGCTACATTTCCCTGTTTATGTCGGGCTTGACCGGAATGGCCAGGTCAAACACATAGCCCTATAATTCCCTGGATCCTCGTGTCTATTCCTCGCTTCGCTCGGGCACGAGGATGACGAGGGACAGAAGCGCTCGGGCACGAGGATGACGAAGAAAAGGACTCCGGCCTGCGGCCTTCGGGCACGGGGATAACCAAGGGGAAGCACTCCGCTTGCGTTGAGGATGACTTTCCCACGTCAGTGCCCCGCACTGACAAGTTATATTGTATTTAGGGCTTTTATTCTTAAAAAGCAAGCAATTAAATAAAAATTAAGCGTTTTTGCATTAGAATGGCATTATCCAAAAAACTTAGACAAAATTTGTTGCCAAAATTTCGAAAATGTGGTATACATAGTTTTATATTAGGCGACATCTTGAGCAAAGGAGCATGACAATGGCCAGAGATTTTACCCCGGAAGAACTTGAAGAAATCCGCAAAAGTTCGGAATTTGAGAAATACGTTATACAGATGAACTCTGATGAAAACACCGGGGAAGATTTGCATACATACCGTTTGGATGAACTTCTGAAAAGATATGTCACTCAAAACGGGGATAAATTAGAAGCTCGGTTTAATGCCCGAAATAATGAGTTACAGGAAGTTCCGGATTTGTCGCGGCTTGACGAAACCGGCCTGACTGGGTTAACCACCTCAGAACTGGTTGCCATGCTGCGCGACCCGAACTATGCCGGCGGCGATAACGAGCAATTCCGCCAAGAAGTTGCAGATTTGTTTGAAAAATATCATAACGGCAAAACAGCGAACGAAGCCGAATTTAAGGCCAAAATGAAAGAATTGCAGGCTCGTCATTCGCTTGCCGAAAACGAAGCTATTGAAAACTTTGTTTCTCCGCGGACAGCCCGCGATTTGCCGAAAATCAGCTTAAAACTCGTTCCGGGAGCAGATGAAAACGTCACGCACCTTGAAGACCGCGAGATTCCCGACCTGTCGCAGCTGATATTGCACATGCGCGACTATTCTGAGACCGCCGCTATTCTGCAGGAACGCTTGAAAGATCTCCGTGCCAATCACCCTGATAACAAACGCGCGATTGAGATTTATGAGGCGGTTTTCAACGCATACCGCACTAACAATCAGAAAGACATCCGTCAGCTGAATGACATGATTAAAGACGAAAAAGACATTCAGGTCGCCGAAGATATTGCCAAAGAAGTTGAGTATGACAACGCTTACGATGTTCCGAGAATCAAAAAACAGATTGTTGTCCCCGGCTCTGCTCCAAAACCCGAAAACGTTACCCACCTTGAAGACCGCGAGGTTCCCGACCTGTCGCAGCTGATTCTGCACATGCGCGGCAGCAATGATTCGATGACCGTTTCCATTTTGCAGGAACGTCTGGACGACATCCGCGCCAACCGGCCGAACGACACCCGCGCGATCGAGATTTACGAAAACGTCATCAACGCTTACCGCTCCGGCAACGGCATCGACAAACTTAACGATATGATTAAAACCGCAGAAGACGCCGCCGTCGCCGAAGACATTGCCAAAGAGGTAGAATACGACAACGCCTACAACGTGCCGAGACCGACCAGAAAAATCATTGTTCCCGGTCCGGCTCCCCGGCCGCGGCCCGACCCCCGCCCCGGCCCGAATCCGATTACTCTCGACGGCGTGCTTATGCGCGGCTGGAACGCCGATGAATGGCAACAGCTGCTTGACGGACAAAATACCGAATTTCTCAATGCCGTAGATTTTATCGAAGGCGTTGAAATTACGGCTCTCAAAGCAATCA
This sequence comes from Alphaproteobacteria bacterium, assembly GCA_017480995.1. Classification (GTDB taxonomy): domain Bacteria; phylum Pseudomonadota; class Alphaproteobacteria; order RF32; family CAG-239; genus CAZU01. Next base: position 667 of record JAFUQJ010000145.1, on the reverse strand, counting down.
ACAAGCTACCGGATAACTTTGGCGACATGACGCCGGACGAGCGCCGCGCCGTCATTGAAAACCTGTCGCCGATTGAAATGGCCAAATTCAACGGCGCCATGAATACGGCCAGCCAGAAAATTCTGGAAACCTATCCACCGAAATTTATGGTCTTTCTGCATCAGAGAATCGGCGAAGAGCTCAAAACCGAAGAAGCCAAAAAAGACAAAGACGCCCAAACGATTGAAATGCTGAAAGAACAGCATGCTCAAATTAACGAAGCAATGATTAAAAAGCTGGACGCCTATGTCAAAGGAGAGCTTGTCGTCGATCAGAGCAATATTGCCGACGTTTATGACGGCGCAAGCGAAATGTTTGCTTATCTGAAAGAGCAGAACAAAAATTCCGCCGTCATTACCAAAGCCGCCGACGAGGCTCAAAAGAAACTTGACGCAGAAATCAAAATTTATGACGAAACCAACGGCTTTGACAAAGTCTCGCCCAAAGACGCGGAAGCTATCGAAAAGGCGTTTGAAAAAACCTCAAAACTGGCCGATGAGCTGAAGCCGGAAGATTATCCCGAAATCCGGCAGATGATCGACGGGCTCGAATTTGAGAGCGACGAAGACAAAAAAATCTTTACCGACATCGTCCGTCAGGAAGCCGCGCGGCGGGCCGCGGTCAAAGG
>JAFUQJ010000144.1 GCA_017480995.1 Alphaproteobacteria bacterium | reverse complement strand
TTTCGTAATCGTCGATTCGGTGTTGCTGGTATGCTTTTTCGATTGTTTCGAGGTTGGCGGCGTTTAAGTCTTCCTGGATGGCGTCAATTTCTTCAAAAGACAGATCGCTTAAGTCTTTGGCCTTAATTGTCTGCAAATCAATCTCTTTCATTATAGCTGTTACCTTTTCTTCTGAAATATTTTTTTGTCCATTTTGTAAATATGCCATAGAATTGATGTAATGGCAACAGTTTTTTTCAAAAAAATCCCTAAATCGCTGAGGATTTAGGGATAAGTTTTGGCAAGGATTAGTTGCAGTACTCTTTTGCCGCTTCAATCAGCGTGTTAAACGCGGTGAGGCGGTGCATCTTGCGGGCAACCTGCTGTTCGCGTTCTCTGCCTTCAAGCATTTGCGCTTGTGCGAGGCGGAGAACTTCTTTGTCGCGCTGCGCTTCCATCAGCGGCAAAATGCTCTGAATGAAAGTGAAGGTGAAGCAGTTGTCAATCTGATACCTGTCGTTTTCTTTTTTGAGCATCAGACGGACGGCATCCAGCGGAACAAAATCCGGATCTTCCCAGAGGCTTCCCCAGAAAAAATAATCGACGAAGAAAGCCTCTTTTTTATTTTTTCTGACGAACTCGACGGAAAATCTGTTGATTTCCTTATCGGGATATCGGAGGCCCAGAATCAGGAGTTCGTTCACGGCCCGACGGCAGGAGCGGAAGTATTCTTCGGCATATTTTTTGAACAGCTGTGTTTCTTGCTGCGACAGGCAACTGCTGAGCTTGTCGCGTTGAGAAATGTACTGGACAAGTTTTTGCCTCAGTCTTCCGATGAAGCCGTTGATTTCGCTTTCGACGGCCATTTTGGAACCCGGCAATTCGAGGTTTTCGTTTTGCCGTCTGCGCAGGGCGGTTTTTTCATCGATCAATTTTCGGCTCTCTTTCTTAATCCAGAGATTGGAAAAATGCTCGAATGCCTCCGGCGATATTTCTCCGTTCTTTTTCCACTGATGCAGCAGGTCGAGTTTTTGCTGCAGACTTAATTCTTTCAACTGCATGTTTTGCGCAGTCGTTAGCTTGGGTTTTGCCATAAAAAAAATAATTTAAAATTAAACATTATGTTTTCGGCGTATGCCGGAAATTGCAATAATTTGTATGTCTTATATCGGTGACAATAATATACCTTGTTTTGTCCATGATTTCAACCATATTTTAAACATTGGCGCTTAAAATTACTGAAAAAGCTGGTTTTTAAAAATAATGAGGCATAAAAGCGATGAAGAACTGGGGTAAAATTTTGTTGGCCGGGACGGTTTTGTCCGCCGCGGCGTGGTATGGTTTGAAACCGGAGGCAAATCCCAACGTCTATATTCTGGCCCGGGCCGAGAAAGGGGGCATTATTCAGAAAATTACCGCCTCGGGCATTATCAATCCGAGTTCGACGATTGCCATCGGCACGCAGGTTTCGGGAACGATTGCCGAAATTCTGGTAGATTATAACACTTTGGTCAAAAAGAACCAGCTGCTGGCGCAGATTGATCCGGCTCTGTTTGAGGCGACGGTGGCTCAGCGCAAGGCGGCTTTGCAGATTGCCAAAGCCGAGCTGGATGTGGTCAAAAACGATATCGTTTATTATAAAAAGCATCTTGACCGTATCAAAAAACTTAATACTTCCAAATATTCCACCGACAAGGATTTGGAAAGCGCGCAGCGTGATTATGACAACGCGATTGCGCAAAAGGCTCTTAAGGAGGCGCAGATTTTGCAGGCTGCCGCGGCTTTGAAACAGGCCGAAGTCGATTTGCACTATACGCGGATTGTCTCGCCGGTGGACGGCATCGTTATTTCCAAGGAAGTCGAGGTCGGGCAGACGGTGGCGGCGAGCTATCAGACGCCGACGCTGTTTAACGTGGCCGAAGATTTGACCAAAATGCAGATAGAGGCTTCGGTGGTGGAAGCCGATATTGCCAAAGTCAGGGAAGGGCAGGCCGTTGATTTCAGCGTTGACAGCTTTCCCGACGAGGTTTTTCACGGGGTGGTGTCGCAGGTGCGCAACAATCCGATTACCACGTCAAACGTCGTGACTTATGAAGTTATTATCGAGATTGACAACAAGGATTTGAAACTTAAACCCGGCATGACCGCCAACGTCGAAATCATAACCGCCAAAAAAGAAGACGTGCTGCTGGTGCCGAACAAGGCTTTACGCTTTTTTGTGGAAGACGAAAACGGCAACACCAAACGTTATGCCGACCGCGGAATTTGGGTTTTGGAAAACGGAGAGCCGCACCGCGTCAGCGTGACAATCGGCGTGGCCGACGAGAATAAGACCGAGATAACTTCGGGCACGCTGCCGGAAAACAGCGAGGTTATTGTCGAGAAGAAAGAAGACAAGGACAGTGTCCGTCAAATGAGGATGAGAATGCCGCACTGATGAGTTTGATAGAGTTAAAAAACATTCATAAAAGCTATCCGCTGGGAGACCGGGAACTTGAGATTCTCAAGGGGATTGACCTGCAGATAGAACAGGGCGAGTTTGTGGCGATTATGGGGCCTTCGGGATCGGGAAAATCGACTTTGATGAATATTCTCGGGTGTCTGGACAAGCCGAGCAGAGGGCAGTATCTGCTGGACGGGCGCAGAGTTGAGAACATGACGTCCGACGAGCTGGCCGAAGTTCGCAACCAGAAAATCGGTTTCGTGTTTCAGGGATTTAATCTGCTGTCGCGGATTTCCGCTTTGGAAAACGTTGAACTGCCGATGGTTTATGCCGGCGTGGGCGAGCAGGAACGCACCGAGCGCGCCAAAAAGGCGCTGGAACGGGTGGGACTGAAAAACCGGATGCATCATCAGCCTAATCAGCTGTCGGGCGGTCAGCAGCAGCGTGTGGCGATTGCGCGCGCGATTGTCAACGATGCGCCGATTATTTTTGCCGACGAGCCGACCGGAAACCTTGACACCAAAATGAGCGTCGAAATTATGGATTTGTTCACCAAGCTGAACCGGGAGCTCGGGCGGACGATTATTCTGGTGACGCACGAAGAAGACATTGCCAGATATGCGCAGCGGATTATCAGAATTGTGGATGGTGAAAAACAATGATTGAGCTTAAAACCATAGGCAAAATTGCGGTGCGGGCAATCCAGGCCAACAAGATGCGGTCTATTCTGACCAGTCTCGGCGTGATTATCGGCGTTTCGGCCGTGATTGTGATGCTGTCTATCGGCAACGGTGCCCAGCAGTCGATTCAGGAAGAAATGAAGAGCATCGGTTCGAATCTGATTATTATCCGATCGGGGGTGGCGACATCCAGCGGCGCGCGCGGCGGCCACGGTTCGCAGCCGACCATGAAAGGCAGCGACGGCGACGCGATTCAGGAAAAAATAGAGGGAATCCGGCTGGCGGCGCCGGTCTTGGACGAGACGATGCAGATTGTCTACGGCAACGCCAACTGGTCGACCGGCGTTACCGGAACCGATAACCGTATGTTTGACATCAAGGACTGGAATCTGGATTACGGACGTCTTTTCAGTCCGGCGGACGTTAAAAATGCCGCGAAAGTGGCTATCCTCGGCCAGACCGTGGTGAAGGAACTTTTCGGCGACGTCGATCCGCTCGGCAAGACAATCCGTATCAAAGGTATGCCTTTTGTTGTGGTCGGGGTGTTGGAAGGACGCGGCCAGAGCAGCATGGGACAGGATCAGGACGACAGCGTGTTTATCCCGCTTTCGACCGCGCAAAAGAAGGTGATGGGCATTTCTTTTCCCGATCAGGTCAAAATGGTGATGCTGCAGGCCGTCGATGCGGACAGCACTTATACTTCTCAGGAAGAGATCCGCGCGCTGCTGCGGCAGCGCCATAACCTCGGCACCAATAAGGAAGACGATTTTGTTATCAGAAATTTGACGCAGATGATGGACATGATGCAGAACTCGACCAAAATCATGACGATTCTGCTCGGTTCGATTGCTTCGATTTCCCTGTTGGTGGGCGGTATCGGCATTATGAACATCATGCTTGTCTCGGTGACCGAGCGCACGCGCGAAATCGGCATTCGCATGGCAATCGGCGCCAAAACGTGGGATATCCGCTGGCAGTTTCTGACCGAGGCTTTGGTTCTGTCGTTAATCGGCGGCTTAATCGGCGTGCTGGTCGGTCTTTTGGGCGCGCAGCTGGTGTCGCAGTTCAGTTCTCTGACGGCAAAGGTCTCGCTGACCTATGTTTTGCTGCCGTTTTCGTTTTCGGGCTTTGTCGGGCTCTTTTTCGGATTTTACCCGGCCTATAAGGCTAGTCTGCTTAATCCGATTTCCGCCCTCCGCTATGAGTAAAACTCGTATAACGGTCATCTAATACAGAAACTGCAAGTCGGCTGCTCAGTCATGTACCTCTATGTACACTCCTTTCGCAGCCGCTTTGGTTTCTTATTATATGACTCATTCTCCGAGTTTTACTAATTTTAACATTGGTTATTTAAAAAGCAAGACGCTCCGGCTTGGGATACAAGCGGGAGCGTCGGGTGCGGGGCAAGTTCAGGCTTTCTTCGTCAGGCAATGGGTGAACCAGTAGACCACGACGGCGGAGATTATCGCTGTGAGCTCGAAGTTAATCAGGTCACGCACGCACCACATGTTTTTTGCGAAGTAGATGCAGGCGGCGGCCAGAGCGACTTCAATCAGGAAGAAACCGAGGAATGCCCACATCGGCCACAGGCGGTGTGCCGGGGTGCCGTCAGAGCGTTTTTTCTCAGGATGATCCGTTTTGCGAACCATTTGGACCGAGAATTTCCAGAGGCTGTAGACCGCGCCGATGGCTGCGGCCAAAATCATCAGATAAGTTGCGACTTTTGCCGGAGCCATGGTGTGGCCGACGATTGCGATTGTTGCGGCGAGGATCGATACGAGCCCTGCGACAATAATGATTACCTTAAATACTTTTTTCATTTTTTCATTTTTTTAATTTGTTCATAATATGTGTTAATGAAAAATATATATCACATTTTAAGCTGCGGCGCAAGAACTTTTTTCGGAAATTTTGACAAAAATATTGCAAAACAGATTTAACGGTGCTATTTAGGTCTTGTGATATTAAGTTAAACAAATAATAAACAAGTTATTATGAACAGAAATTTAAGACAGGATTTTGCCGAC
>JAFUQJ010000143.1 GCA_017480995.1 Alphaproteobacteria bacterium | reverse complement strand
TTCTTGCGCTTGTTTTTTGCTTGTTGTATAAAACTTGCGAGTTTCATTACAAAATTTTAGAATGAGGAATAATCAAATGTCTGGACATTCCCAGTTTAAAAACATTATGTATCGTAAAGGCGCGCAGGATGCCAAAAAGGCAAAAATGTTCGCCAAGCTGGCGCGCGACATTACCATTGCCGCCAAGAGCGGTCTGCCCGAGCCTGATAAAAATCCGCGTCTGCGTCTTGCCATTCAGGCTGCCCGCGCCGAAAGCATGCCCAAGGACAATATTGAGCGCGCCATTGCCAAGGCCAGTCAGACGACCGGCGGCGCCGATTATGTTTCCGCCCGTTATGAAGGGTTCGGCCCCGGAAAAGTCGCTATTATCGTTGAGGCGATGACCGATAATAAAAACCGCACGGCCGGTAACGTCCGCACCATTTTCGGCAAGCGCGGCGGCGTTATGGGCGAAAGCGGCTCGGTTACCTTTAACTTTGAGCGGATCGGGTTTATCGAATATCCGCTATCTGCCGCCGATGCCGACAAAATGTTTGAGACCGCTCTGGAAGCCGGCGCCAACGACGTTGTCAGCGATGACGAGCATCATGAAATCGAGACGCTGCCCGATGATCTGGGCGCCGTGACCGAAGCTCTGGAAAAAGTTTTCGGGACGCCGTCCGCTTCGCGTCTGGATTGGAAACCGATGGTCAAAACGGATATTACCGATTTGGAAACCGCGCAGAAGTTTTTTGATTTTGTCGAGGCGCTGGAAGATGACGACGATGTTCAGCGCGTTTATCACAATGCGGAAATTTCCGACGAGGTGATGCAGAAGCTGAATCCTGAGGAATAACTCCCGATTTTTGGTGATTTAGTCCGCTGCCTGTTTTATACTGCCGGCAGCGGATTTTTTTTACGAGGGGCTGAAATGGTCAGAATTTTGGGTTTGGATCCGAGTTTGTCTTCCACCGGCTGGGGCGTGATTGACGCTGAGAACAACCGTCTGCATTATGTGGCCGACGGTTTTATTCCGACTTCGCCGAAGCAGACGATTGCCGAGCGGCTGGCGGTTATTCACAAAACATTGTCCGAGGTGATTGAATTGTACAAGCCCGACGAGGCGGCGATTGAGCAGGTTTTTCTGAACGACAACCCGCATTCGACGATTAAGCTCGGCATGGCGCGCGGCGTGGTGATACTGGCGCCGGCGCTGTTTGGCGTTCCGGTGACGGAGTATGAGCCGAACAAAATCAAAAAAGCGGTGGTCGGCGTCGGCAAAGCCGACAAAAAGCAGGTTGAAACAATGGTCAAAATTCTGATGCCGGGCTGCAAACCCAAAAACAACGATTCATCGGACGCGCTGGCCATGGCAATCTGCCATAACAGTTTCAGGGCGGCAGCCGGTCGATGAAAAGAGAGGAAAAAATGAATTTTGAGTCTGTTTGCGCATCGGTGCGCGCATTGTTGGACAAAGACAATACCGGTCATGGTTTTGAACATACGGAACGGGTTTTTGAAACGGCGCTCCGGCTGGCTTCGGCCGAAGGTGCCGATGCGGAGGTGACCGGGCTGGCCGCTCTGCTGCACGATGCCGACGATTATAAGCTGTTTGGTGCGGAAAACGCCGAGAAACTGACCAATGCGCGGTCGATTATGGCGGCGGCCGGGGTTGCGCCGAAAAGGCAGGAACAGGTTTGCGCGATTATCCGCAATATGGGATACAACAAAGCGCTGCAGGGAATCAGACCGCAGACTTTGGAGGGAAAAATCGTGTCCGATGCCGATATGCTTGACGCCATCGGCGCGCTCGGGACAATCCGCTGTCTGACTTATGCGCTGGCTCGCTGCGATACGCCGATCTTTGCGCCGGAAATCTGGCCGCAGCTTGATATGAGCGCCGAAGAGTACAAAAAGCCAAACCGCCGATCGGATAACTTTATCAATCATTTTTTTGAAAAACTGCTTAGGTTAAAAAACATGATGATGACCGCGTCGGGCCGCCGGGAGGCCGAAAAGCGCCATGAATTCATGCTGTTTTTCCTGCGGCGGTTTTTTGAAGAACAGGGGTGTCCGGAGTGGTTGGAATATCTGGAGCAATACGAGAAAAACAATTCTGCCGCGGCTTAAAAGTTCTTTTTTTGTTCTAAAATTTCAAAAAGCGCTTGAGTTGCCGGCGCTTTTTGTTTAGGATGTTGACAAACGGTTTTTGAGGAATATATGAATGATTGCCAAATTACGCGGAAAAATTGATACGATCGGCGAGGATTCCTGCATTATCGACGTCAACGGCGTCGGGTATCTGGTCTTTGCCTCGGCCAAAACGCTCGGGCGCCTGACTGTCGGGCTGGAGACGAGCATGGCGATTGAAACGGTTGTGCGCGAAGACAACATCTCGCTGTTCGGGTTCGGCGACGCGTGGGAAAAAGAGTGGTTCACGACTCTGACCAAGGTTCAGGGCGTGGGCGCCAAAGTTTGTCTGGCAATTTTGTCGGTGCTGTCGCCCAAGCAGCTGTCGCAGGCGGTGGCGGCGCAGGACAAGACCTTGTTTACGCGGGCCAGCGGCGTCGGGCCGAAACTGGCGGCGCGTATCGTGACCGAACTCAAGGACAAAATCGTTACGATTCCGGTCGGGGAGTTTGCCAAAGAAATGGATTATCAGGGAATGAATGCGGACGAACAGGTCGAAAACTACGAGGACAAGCTGACGGCGCGGGCGGAGGATCCGACGCTGATGGAAGACGCCATTTCGGCGCTCGTGAACCTCGGGTATCAGCGGCTGGAGGCGTATCGCGCGGTTAATCAGGCAATGGCGCAGGAGCCCGATGCCGACATGAGCGGGCTGATTAAGCTGGCCTTGAAAGAATTTATTAAAAAGGACTAATCGATAATGATTGACGAAGAGCGGATCGTGAGTCCGAAAAAACAGAGCGAAGACGAGACCGGGCAGAACAACCCGGTGAATCTGCGTCCGACCAGTCTGGCCGATTTTGTGGGCCAGAAAGCCGTCTGCGAAAATCTCAAGATATTTATCGAGGCGGCAAAGTCGCGCGGCGAAGCGCTCGACCATGTGCTGTTGTTCGGCCCTCCGGGACTCGGCAAAACGACGCTGGCGTCAATCGTGGCCAAAGAGCTTGGCGTCGGGTTCCGGGCCACGGCGGCGCCGATGATTTCCAAGTCCGGCGATTTGGCCGCTATTTTGACTAATCTGGAACGCAACGACGTATTGTTTATTGATGAAATTCATCGGCTGAATCCGGCGATTGAAGAAGTTCTGTATTCGGCAATGGAAGATTTTCAGCTTGATTTGATTATCGGCGAGGGGCCCTCGGCGCGGTCGGTGCGGATTGATTTGCAGCCGTTTACGCTGGTGGGCGCGACGACGCGTTCGGGCATGCTTTCGACGCCGCTGCGCGAGCGTTTCGGAATACCGCTGCGGCTGGATTTTTATTCGCCCGAAGATTTGAAAAAGATTGTTTTGCGCGGCGCGCACCTGCTCGGAATGCCGCTTTCCGACGTCGGGGCGCTGGAGATTGCCAAACGCTCGCGCGGAACGCCGCGCGTGGCCGGCCGTCTGCTGCGCCGGGTGCGCGATTTCGGCGCGGTCTGCGGCGCTTCGGAAATTGACAATAAAATCGCCGACGTCGCGCTCAAGCGTCTGGATGTCGACGATATGGGGCTGGACGCTTTCGACCGCCGGTATCTCAACTGCATCGTGCAGAACTACGGCGGCGGCCCGGTCGGCGCCGATATGCTGGCGGCGGCTTTGTCGGAAGAACGCGAAACCATTGAGGAGGTTATCGAGCCGTTTCTGCTTAAGCTCGGCCTCTTGCAGCGGACGCCGCGCGGACGCGTGATTTCGGATCTGGGCTGCCAGTATCTGGGCGTGCCGCAGCTGCGGAAAGAAAAGGTTTCGGCCCAGTTGGACCTTTTGGATAACTAACAGAGTAAGAGAGAAGGTAAGATGATTATAAAACCGGTTGCTCCGGCTTGCGGAGAATTGCAGGATGACGTTTTTTTGTTTCCGGTGCGCGTGTATTATGAGGATACCGACGCCGGCGGCATCGTGTACTATGCCAATTATCTGAAATTTGCCGAGCGGGCGCGCACCGAATATATCCGGGCGCTGGGCGTCCGTCAGCAGGACGAGCTCGAGAACGAGGACAAACACGGTTTTGTGGTGCGTCACTGCGACATTGATTATCAGATGCCGGCGGTGTTGGACGACGAGCTGGTGGTGAGCTGCCGGGTGGAGGCGGTCGGCGGGGCGAGCGTTGACATGCATCAGGACATCATGCGCGGAGACCAGATTCTGGCGAGCATTGACGTCAAGGCTGTTTATATGTCGCTCAAAACCAAGCGTCCGGTGCGGATTCCCAAAGAACTGCGGATGAAGATTCAGACGGCGTGACGCGCCGTTCGGCCGACTGTGCAAAAAATATGTCGCAATAAGAACATATTAATTGAATCTTTAAGATTTTATGCTAAATTCCGGGTAAAATTTATGAAATCTTTAATCAAAAAGGTATGGTTTTGCTATGGAAACAGAAGTAGTACAGGAAGTTGCCGCTCAAATGTCGATGTGGGATTTGGTCTGGGCGTCGGACATGGTTACCAAGGTCGTGATGATCGGGCTGATTGCCGCCTCGGTCTGGTCGTGGGCGATTATCTTTGAAAAATGGGGAATTTTGCGTCAGCTCAAATCGCGCTCGCAAAAGTTTGAGGAGCGTTTTTGGTCCGGCGGCTCTCTGGACCGTTTGTATGAGAGCATCGGCAATCATCCGACCGATCCGATGGCGGCCATGTTTGTGGCAGCCATGCGCGAGTGGAAACGCACCAATATTCTGAAGTCCAAAACCGACCGCGGCCTGCGCGGCGTTTCGCTGCAGCAGCGCATTGAAAAGGCGATGACGGTTTCGATGGAAAAAGAGCTGGACGAGCTGGACAACCGTTTGGGCTTTTTGGCTTCGACCGGTTCGGTGGCGCCGCTGGTCGGCCTGTTCGGAACGGTTTGGGGCATCATCAACAGCTTTAACGCAATAGCCACCACCCAGAGCAACTCGCTGGCCGCAATGGCTCCCGGCATCGCCGAAGCCCTGTTTACGACGGCGTTCGGTCTGATTGCCGCCATTCCGGCAGTTGTCGCTTACAACAAAATTTCGTCGGATATCGATAAATACGCCAAACGGATGGAAAACTTCATGGCGGAGTTTTCGAGCATTTTGTCGCGTGAAATCGACGATACGGCAATCAAAGCCGAAATGGCCGGAGAATAATCATGTTTTTAGCCCCGAACAACCGCCGTCCGTCGCTGCGTTACCGCCGCAATGCCGATGTCAACATCACCAATCTGATGGATGTGATGATGGTGCTGCTGGTGGTGTTTATGGTTGCGGCGCCGCTGATGACCTCGGGTATCGCGCTGGATTTGCCGAAAGTCGGCGGCAAGGCGCTGGAAGGCGAGGAGACTTCGATTAATATCAGCGTTGACAAAGACGGTTATTATTACATCGGCGAAACCGAGATTCCGGCCGATAAAATCATTGAAAAACTCAAAGCGCTGCAAAATGCCAACAACAAGCTGACGGTGACGATTTCGGGCGATACTTCGGCGCAGTACGGCCGGGTTATCGGGCTGATGGCAATCTTGAAAGAAGCCGGTTTTGAGAAAGTCGGTCTCAAGACCGAGCCGCAGCCTTTGTCCCAGCGCAGGAAAAACAAACACTGATGAATACGCCTCTGAAAAAATCGATTGCTTTGCACATAGCCGCGTTTCTGCTGTGCGTTATCGATTTGCCGTTGTTCTGGAACAACCGGACAACGCCGGGGCAGGTACCGATTATCGTTGATCTGAAAGACGTTAAAATCTCGGAGATGACCAATCTTCCGCCCAAGGCGAAATTCGGCGACGAAGACCGCGAGGCCAGCATGGTCAAGCGCAAGATAGAAAAGAAATATACCAAAGAGGAGCCGAAGGAAGAGCCCAAACCGGAACCCGAGCCGGAAAAACAAGTTCAGAAAAAAGAGCCTGAAGCCGAACCTGCCGCGGAGCCGAAACCGATAAAGAACGATTTTCTGGAAGCGCCCAAACCGGCGGCAAAGCCGAACATCAAACCCCAGCCGCGCAAACCCAAGGCAGCGCCGCAGCCCAAGAAGCCCGAGCCGAAAAAGAAGGCTGAGCCCAAGAAGGACACTTCCAAGCCCGAGCTTGCGAATCCGCTGAAGAGTCTGCTGGCCTCGGTTGACGCGCTTGAAAAAGAGGGTAATGCCGATACGACGGCGACCATCAAAGAGGGAACCGACGTTAATAATACGGGTATTGAAGGCGGTATCGGCGGTTCGTACTTCAGCGAGCTTTCGATTTCGGAAATCGACGCGATTGCCGGCCGGCTGCGCGCCTGCTGGAATTTGGATCCCGGCGCAATGGGAATTGAAGACATGGTGGTCGAAATCAGAGCGCAGCTCAATCAGGACGGCTCGGTGCGCCGCGTTGACATTGCCGATACGAGCCGCTATAATTCCGACAGTCACTTCCGTTCGGTTGCCGACAGCGCCCGCCGCGCCGTTTATATCTGCGCGCCGTATCAGATTCTGGCCGATAAGTATGCCGAAAAGTATGATATGTGGAAAGTGATGCGCCTGCGTTTTAATCCGCTGGATTCATCAGTCAGATAAGGAGCGGGGATGACGGAAGAAATCAAAAACAGCAAGCTGCCGATAGCCAGGGTTTTGACGGACGCGTGGCGGTTCGGCCGCGGAAATCTGCCCGTTTCGGCTTTGTTTGCGGTGTTGAATTACGTTGTCTGCACGGCGGCGGCATACAGCTGGAAAACGATTTGGTTCTGGCCGGTTTTGGGAGCAATGTATGTGTTGTGGGGCGCTTTGTTCCGCTATTGTTTCAAACGGGAGCCATATCTGTCGCTGCGGCCGCTGCTGAATTCGATGGTGCCGTCGAGCAAAATTCTGGTGCTGTCGGTTATGGTGGTCAGCGCGCTGGTGGTTTTGCCGATAGTGCCGCTGTTTCTGCCGCACATGCCGCCGGAGTTTATTGACGGGTACAGCTATTTTCTGCAGTCGCACATGCAGGAAGACGACGTGATCGACGCGGTTATCAACGTGGTGGTGACCTTACTGGCGCCGTTGATTTTTTATCGTCCGGTTTTTGCCTGGATTTCTTCGCTTATCGGCCGCAGCGGGCTGCTGAAGTCGGCGTTTGAGAAAACCCGCGGCAATTACTGGGAACTGCTGTTGCTTGCCATTATCATCAATTTGTCCGGTTCGCTGGTGTATTATCTGATGTCGTCTGCCGGCTCGCCGCTGTGGCTGACGGCAGTGCCGTTGTCGCTGCTGATTTTATACTTTAACATTGTGCTGGCACAATGTTACGCGTTTTTCTTTTTGGATATTGAGACTAGATAAGCGTCTATTTTGCCAGTTCCAGAAATTCCTCTTCGCTCAGAATCGCGATGCCGAGTTCTTTGGCTTTGACGGCTTTGCTGCCGGCATCCGCTCCGACAACGACATAGTCGGTATGGGCGGATACGGAACCGGCGACTTTGGCGCCCAGACTTTGAGCCTTGGCCTTGGCTTCCGAACGCGTCATGCGTTCGAGCGTGCCGGTAAAGACAATCGTTTTGCCGGCAATCGGCGAATTATAATCGGTGGTGTCAATATAGTCTTCAACGGTGACTTCGGATAAAAGCCGGTTGACGATTTCGATATTGTGCGGTTCGCCGAAAAATTCAACCATATCGGTAGCCATGGACGCGCCGATGCCGTCGATGGCAACCAGTTTGCCGGTTTCTTTGTTTATCATGTCGTTCATAAAATTCCGGAAGCTGCCGTAATTCTTGGCAATCAGCAGCGCGGTCGCGGTGCCGACCTGACGGATGCCGAGCGCATAAATGAAGCGCGGCAGACTGATTGCGCGCTTGTCGCGAATCGCCAGAAACAGGTTTTCGACCGATTTTTTGCCCCAGCCTTCTTTGCGTTCAAGATGCAGTCCGGTGCCGGCGGAAAACAAGTCGTCGCCGCCGCGGTTGCGGCTTTCAAGCGTGAAAATATCGGCGGGAGTATGAAGAATTCCCTCACGGTAGAAATCTTCGATGATTTTATCGCCCAGTCCGGCAATGTCAAAAGCGTCGCGCGAGACAAAATGAATCATGCGTTCGATCGCCTGAGCCGGACAGCTCAGCCCGCCGGTGCAGCGGCGGACGGCTTCGTCTTCTTCGCGGACGGCATGCGCGCCGCATTGCGGACAGACATGCGGGAATTCGAATTCGACCGAATCGGGAGAACGTTTTTCCGTGACAACGGCGACAATCTGCGGAATGACGTCGCCGGCGCGCTGAATGACGACGGTGTCGCCGACACGGATGTCCTTGCGCTTGATTTCGTCTTCGTTATGCAGCGTAGCGTGCGACACGATAACGCCGCCGACGTTGACAGGCTCCAAATCGGCCACCGGTGTCAGAGCGCCGGTGCGGCCGACCTGTATGCGAATCGCATTAACGGTGGTCAGCGCCTGTTCGGCCGGAAACTTGTGAGCGATTGCCCAGCGCGGCGTGCGTGTCAGAAAACCCAGGCGCTCCTGCAGGGCAATCGAATTGACCTTGTAGACAACGCCGTCAATGTCATAGGGCAGGGAGGCGCGAATTTCCATCAGCCGCGCAAAACTCTCTTCAATTTCCTTAACGCTGCGGCATAGGGTATTGTTGGGATTGGTCGGAAAGCCCCAGTCGTTCAAATGGTTAAAAAAGTCCTGCTGCGATTCCCAGGGACGCTCGGAAACCTCGCCCCAGGTATAGGCAAACATGCTCAGGTTGCGTTCGGCGGTGATTTTGGGATCAAGCTGGCGCAGCGAACCGGCGGCGGCGTTGCGCGGGTTGGCAAAAGTCTTTCGGCCTTCTTTTTCGTAACGTTCGTTAAGCTCGAAAAAATCGGCTTTGGACATATAAACCTCGCCGCGGACTTCCAATACGTCCGGGGCGTTTTTCAGCTGCAGCGGCAGACTGCGAATCGTTTTGAGATTTTCGGTAATGTCTTCGCCGGTGGTGCCGTCGCCGCGGGTGGCTCCCTGAACGAAGACGCCGTTTTCGTATCGCGCGGAGAAAGACAGACCGTCAATTTTGGGCTCGCTCATAAAGGCGATTTCTTCCGTGGTGTTGAGAAAACGTTTGACGCTGCGGATAAAGTCTTCGACTTCTTCAATCGAAAAAATGTCGCCGAGCGAGAGCATCGGAAAGCGGTGCGTGATTTTGGAAAAGCCGCTTTTAACGGCGGCGCCGACTCTTTTGGACGGACTGTCGGCGCGGATCAGCTGCGGAAAACGGGCCTCGATTTCGAGGTTGCGGTGTTTGAGGCGGTCATACTCGGCGTCGCTCAGGTAAGGAGCGTCGTTTTGATAGTAAGCAATGTCGGATTTGGCCATCTCGGCAGCCAAATGTTCGAGTTCGCGGGCCGCTTCTTCGGCGGTTAAATCTTTTACGTCTTTCATCATGGTTTCCAATATAATAAGGTGTGCGCGAATTACCAATATTATATTCGCTTTTTACAGAGGATTTTACTTGTTTTTATAATGCGGGGATATTATAAAGGGTTTATCTTTTGTTATACATCTTAAAATTATTGTGCCATGAAAAGAATGTTGATGAGTTGTGTGCTGATGATGTGTTTTGCCTTTGCGCAGGCGCAGATTTCTCTTCCCGAAAGCTATTATGTGAATAAGGCTAAAGCTCAGCTGAAAGCGGCATCCGACAAAAAAGGAAGAGAGGCGGTTGTCGTTGCTGTCAAAGACGGCTGTTTGCATTATGTTATCCGTGACGGGGTTAAGACCGATTATTTTAAGGTCGAACGAAACGAAATCCAGGTCAGAATTCCGTATCGTTTGGAGCCTCCTCAGGAGACAAAGCGCAGAAATCCTAATGATTTTGCGGAACTGCTGCAGGTTTTGTATAAGGAAAAGTTTTATCTTCTGGCGATGCAGTGTACGCCGGCAGGGGTAGAAATTTATTTTTTTGAAAAGCAATGGTAAGCAAAAAGCCCTCGGAATCCGGGGGCTTTTGTCTTTCTTAGCGCAAAAACGGCTTATTTTTCCGGCGCGACAATCATCATCATCTGCTTGCCTTCAAGTTTGGGCTCTGATTCCAGCCTGCAGACACCTTCCAGGTCATCAAGCAGGCGGTTCAGAATTTCCCGTCCCATATCGTTGGCGCTCAGCTCGCGGCCTTTGTAGCGCATGGTGAATTTAACCTTGTTGCCTTCGCCCAAAAACTTTCTGGCCTGTTTGACTTTGACTTCGTAGTCATGGGTGTCAATCATCGGGCGCAGTTTCAACTCTTTGATTTCGACAATTTTCTGGTTCTTTTTGGCTTCGGCTTTGCGCTTTTGCAACTCGTATTTATATTTGCCGTAATCCAGAACTTTACATACGGGAGGAACAGCCTGCGGCGATATCTCGATCAGGTCCAGGCCTGCGTCATCGGCAATTCTCAGAGCTTCCTGAATGGAAACAATGCCGCGGTTGTCGCCGTTTTCGTCGATTAAACGAACTTCTCTTACTCTGATGTCTTCATTAATGCGCGGCCCGTCATCATCGCGTACTGGCGCATTGGTATTTTCTCTAGCTATTGTAGCCTCCCTTATATATTGTAAACAACTGACGCATATAATACAAAAGTAATGTTATTTTTCAAGAAAAAAAGTAGAGAATCTAACCGAATCCAAAACTTTCGGCTGGCGTTTAAGGAGCTTCGGCCGTTCGGCCATAGACATAAATCGGGTTGACAAGAGAAGTTTTTTGTTTTAATCTCACGCCATATCAAGTGATTAGAAATTTTTTCACAAAAATTAAATTTTTTTGAAAAAAAGGTGTTGACATCTGAAGACGAGTGTCATATAAACCACCTCGCCGACGATGAGAGGCCAAGCCTTGAAAGATGCGGCAAGTTATAGAAAAGAGTAAATAAGAGAAGAGGATACGCAGACAGCGGATATTGAAGAACGTTTCAATAAGACTGTCTAGTGTATGAAATAAAGGAACCAAGAGATTCTTTATGAGTAATTAGACGGGATCAAGCATTTAATATGAGAGTTTGA
>JAFUQJ010000142.1 GCA_017480995.1 Alphaproteobacteria bacterium | reverse complement strand
CGTTATCGGCGCCAACAAAAACATGGCCCGTTTCATTAACGACGGCGAATGGGAAAAGCACGCCTATTTCTGGGACGTCGAACAAGACAGCCTGTCCGGCCAGCATCAGCGGTTTCTGGCGCATATTCTGAAGTCGATGTGCAATACGCCCGCTTCGCAGATTGCGCGCGACGTTATTCGTAAAATTCTGTGGCTGACTTTTCCGTGGACGCGCAAAAAACGCCGCGTTTATTATTCAAAACAGGATTTGTCGCAAAAATTTGCCAATTTTTTTCTGGGTTCGGTCGACGAACTCAAACTGAATCGCAAACTTTTGAAAATAGACAGCCTGTTCGGCCGGGCGGCGCAGCTCAATTTCGGCGGCGAACTTGTGGAAATCGGCCCCGAGGACACGGTTTTTGTCGCGCTGGACAACCGCAGCCATGCCAAATTGTTTAACGAACCGGAATTGCCGCACCATTCGATTATCAACATCGTTTATCAGACTTCGCAGAAAATCAACCTGCCCAAGGCGGCCTCTTTTGTCGGCGTCATCAACGGGCTGTCCGACTGGATTTTTGTCAACGACGACATTCTGGCGGTAACGATTTCCGCCGCCGACAACGCTCAGACCGACTTACAGGAACTGGCGCGCCGCGTCTGGCAGGAAATCGACAAGCTGCGCGGCGTCAATTCGGCTTTTGTGCCCGCCTTCAAGGTAAGCTGCCACAAGCACGCGACAATCGCCCAGACGGAAGAAGTCAACGTGCGGCGGCCGCTCACTGCTCAGGGGCGTTATCCGAATCTGATTATTGCCGGAGACTGGACCATGCAAAATTATCCGTGCTGCCTGGAAGCCGCTTATTTATCGGCAAAACGCGCCGTCAAAACGGCTCTGAAGGCTAAAAAGCCATAAAATTCATAAAAAAATTTTGTTTACATTCAATATGTTGGCAAAAGTCAAGACAAAAAATTTTTACTTTTGTCTATTTTGGGTATTGCACGCACGATTAAAATATGATATGTTCCGTGTCATTGAAAAAAATTATTATGACTACGGATTGTAAACAGAGGTTAATCATCCCTGCCGAGTCATTCAAATAACGAAACTTTTTTAATAACAATAATAATAACATTTAAATTTTTTGCATTATGGACGTAATGACTTATGTAATCCTGGGTGTGAGCCTTGTTGCTCTGGTAATCGTGTTCTTCTTCGTGAAGTGGATCTTTTCGCTGCGCCGCGTTGTGCCGACCAATGAGGTACACATCGTGCGCCGCGGAAAAAACACCATGGTCTACGGAACGCCCGAACGCGGCAATGCCGAACAGGAAAAGCAGTTCTGCGGCAACAGCTATTATCAGTTCCCGACCTCCATTCCCGTGCTCGGCGTCAGCGTGACCGTCATGCCGCTTTCAATCTTCGGTATCGACATCAACGACTACGAAGCCTTCGACAAGGAACGTGTGCCGTTTGTGGTTGACATTCAAAGTTTCTTCCGAATTTCGGATTATGAAGTCGCCGCATCGCGCATCAACCGCATTGATGAACTGAAGAAACAGCTTTTGAGCATCGTACAGGGCGCCGTTCGTTCAATCCTCGCCAAGGACTATCTGAACGAGATTATGGGCGAACGCTCCAAGTATGGTCAGCAGTTCACCGACGAGGTTAAAGACGAGCTCAAATCATGGGGCGTCGAAACCGTCAAAAACATCGAGCTGATGGACGTACGTGATGCCAAAGGCGAAGAGGTGATTTCCAACATCATGAAGAAAAAGAAATCGGAAATCGAAAAGGAATCGCGTATCGCCGTTGCCGAAAACAACCAGCAGGCCCGCGAAGCGGAAATTCAGGCCGAACGTGAAATTGCCCTGAAAGAACAGGACAAGGAAAAAGAAGTCGGACTGCGCCGCGCAACGGTCAGCAAGGAAGTCGGTATCGCTAACGAGCAATCGGAACAGGCTGTGAAAGAACAGGCCAAAATCACCAAAGAGCGCGAGATGGAAGTGACCAAAGTCGGTGCCATCAAACAGGCGGAAATCGACAAGGAAAAAGCCATCATCGATGCCGAGGCCAAAAAACGCGAAACCGAAATCAACGCCGAAGCGAACAAGCGGAAACTCGAGCTCGACGCCGAAGCCGAACTTGTTCAAACAACCAAGGCGGCCGACGGTAAGCTGATTACGGCGACCAAGAACTCCGAGGGTATCAAACTCGAAGGCGACGCCAAGGCCGAAGCCGAGAAGAAGATGCAGCTTGCATCTGTCGAAGCTCAGCTGACACTGGCCAAGGAAATCGGCGAAAACGAAGGCTATCAGAGTTATCTGGTACAGATTCGCCAGGTGGAAGCCAACGAGAAAGTCGGCTTGGCTCAGGCTGAGAACATCAAGGGCGCCGACATCCGCATCATTGCCGGTGCCGGTGACGTAACGGGCGGTATCAGCAACGCAATGGGCGCCTTGTCACCCAAGGGCGGTTTCAATATCGCCGGCGCAATCGAAGCTCTCGCAGCAACCGAAGGCGGCAAAGCCCTGCTGGAAAAGCTCGGCATTACCGCTTCCGCCAAGTAGGCTGAACCTCTGATTAAAGAAAATACCCTCTCCCGCTTTCGGGCCGGAAGGGTATTTTTTTTATGTTTTTTCTAAAATTCTTATTTTGCCTGCTTCAGGTGTGTTTTTTCCCGATAATCTAAAAATTAATTTCATTCAAAAACAGTTAGATACAAAAAGTCAAGACAAAAAATATTTATTTTTGTCCATTTTGGGTATTGCACGCATAATAAAAATATGATATATTCGTATCATTGAGTTAAATTATAAATAAATTATTGTAATGCAGAAAATCGGATAACAACGGATGGCAAATATGTTTTTACGCATTTGTTAATTGGAGTTTTGTTCTTATAATGAAAATGCTTTTTGCATCAGAAGTTTTTTGATTAAGAGTCTTTCGCAAGACCGCCCGCTTGTTTCAAGTATGAAGCTACGCGCTTCAGGGACCAGTTAAAATCAAAAAATTTTGTTTTATAACGAACAGGCTTTCAGAAATTCCCAAGTTTTCGAACAACGGCATTACCTAAAAACCCAAGCATTATGTATAGAAATGATTATCGCGAAGAAAAAGGCGTAGAGGTAAAAAGCATCCTCAAATGGGTTGGCATCGGTGTCGGCGTTCTGTTCTTTATCGTCTTACTGTTCGGAACTTTCTACTCAATTGCTCCCGGACACCGCGGCGTGCTCATCACTCTGGGCAAGGTTGAACAGAAATCCTACGTTAACGGCGTAGGCATCAAGTGGCCGTTTATCTCCTCAATGGTGGAACTGGACGTTCGCACCAAAAAGATGACGGAGAAGACGTCCACTTACACGTCAGACGTTCAAACTGCCGAAATGGAATACACCTTTACATACGACCTCAATCCCGAAAACGTTCATATCTTGTATGAAACGGTGGGACAGGACTATGAGGCCAAAAAGATTATTCCCATCCTGAATGACGTTCTGAAAGACGTTATCGGAAAATGGCAGGCTCAGGAATTGGTGAGCAACCGAGACAATGCCCGAGTTGCAGTCATCTCCGGTTTGCAGGAACGCCTTGACAAACGCTTCTTCCAAAATATCAGTTTTCAATTTATAAACATTGACTATTCTGATAAATTCGAAGGCGCCATCGAGGACAAAGTAATCGCCGAGCAGAAAGCCCAGGAAGCCGTGAACAACACCAAGAGAATCAAAGAGGAAGCCGAGCAAAAGGTCATCACCGCCAAGGCCGAAGCCGAAGCCATGGAGATTAAATCTCAGGCTCTGGCCAAGAACAAAGGTCTGACCGAATACGAAGCTGTTCTCAAATGGGACGGAAAACTGCCGCAGTACATGCTCGGCAATTCGGTTCCGATGATTAACCTTGGCAAGTAACCGATTTTGCAAAAAACGCCCCTCCCCGAAATTTCGGGAAGGGGTTTTCTTTTTTGCGGTTAATAATCCATCAGTTCCAGCATTTCGTCAACCAGATTGGCGGTGCCGTCGGCAACTTCTTTCATCGATTTTGCCAGCATGTAGCACGGCGTCGTGACAATCTTATGTTCCGCGTCGACGCAGACTTCGGTCGCGTCTTTGTTTTCGTGTTCGGCTCCCGTTTTGGCAATGCCGGCGGCAACGTTTTGGTCATTTCCTACGGTGATCTTGATATGTTCCCGGCCCAAAACGCGCGCCAAGACCACCGGCGCGATGCACATGGCGCCGATGACCAGCCCCTGACGATAACTTTCTTCCAAAGCGCGGCGGACTTCCTGATTGACGTCGCACTCGGCGCCTTTGATGGCAAAATCGCTGAGGTTCAGAGCCGCGCCGAAACCGCCCGGAAAAACGATTCCCTCAAAATCCTGCGCACGAAATTCCGCCAAATCTTTGACGTTTCCGCGGCAAATACGCGCCGACTCCGCCAAAACATTGCGATTGTCTTCATCTCCGGCAATTGCCGCGGCATGTCCGGTAAAATGGTCGATCGTGCGCGCCTGCCAGGTGTTGGGCGCAAAACACTGATATTCGCAGCCGGAACGCTCAATCGCCAGCATGGTCAGTACCGCTTCGTGAATTTCAGAACCGTCAAAAACGCCGCAGCCGGACAATACTACTGCAAAGCGTGGAGTTTTCATTTCCATAAATTAATCCCTTTCATTTTTAAAATTATAAGCTATAAATATGATTATATAACAGCAATCATTATGAATTGGAATGGAATCTATAAAAATATGCAGTCAAAAATCAGTACTCTAAAAAACGGATTACGCGTCATTACCTCCGACAACCCGCAGCTGGAAACGGTTTCGCTCGGAATCTGGGTGAAAACGGGCTCCGCCTACGAAAAACCCGAAGTCAACGGAATATCCCATTTTCTGGAGCACATGTCTTTTAAGGGAACGCAGCGCCGCAGCGCGCTGGAGATATCCGAAGCAATCGAGGACGTCGGCGGCCAGTCCAATGCCTACACCTCGCGCGAGTTTACGGCTTATTATGCCAAAATGCTCAAAAACGACGCCGAACTTGCGCTTGACGTTTTAGCCGATTCGCTGATGAACTCGACGTTTCCGGAAGACGAGCTGCAAAAAGAGCGCGAGGTGGTGGTTCAGGAAATCAAGCAGACCATTGACACGCCCGACGACATTGTCTTTGATTATTTTCAGGAAAGCGCCTTTGGCAGCCAGGCAATCGGCCGTTCGATTCTCGGTCCCAAGGAAATTGTCCGCGGTTTTACGCGCGAGACGCTGCAAAACTACCTGAAAACCAATTATGCCGCCGAAAACATGGTTGTCTGCGCGGTCGGAAACATTGACCACGACCGCTTTGTCAAAATGACGGAAGAGCGGATGAGCGCCGTTCAGCCCAAGACAAACTTTACGCCGGAGCCGCAGGAATACAAGGGCGGTTTTTATCTCGAAAAGCGCGACATTGAACAGGCTCACGTTCTGCTCGGCTTCAACGGCGTGCCGTATTCGACCGAGCAGTATTATCCGATTATTCTGTTCTCGACGCTGTTCGGCGGCGGAATGTCATCGCGCCTGTTTCAGGAAATCCGCGAAAAACGCGGGCTGGTCTACTCGGTCTACAGCTTTACCGGCTCACACACCGGCGCCGGCATTTTCGGCATTTATGCAGGCACCGGCGCCAAAGACCTGCCGACGCTGATGCCGGTGGTGCTTGACGAGATTAAAAAAGTCTGCAACGAAAAAGTCCTGCAGAAAGAGCTCGACCGCGCCAAAACCCAGCTCAAGGCCAGCATGCTGATGTCGCTGGAAAGCTCTTCCTCGGTTGCCGAAATTCTGGCGCGCCAGCATCTGATTTACAACCGCATTATTCCGATACCGGAAATGATTGAGCGGATTGACAAAGTAACGCTGGACGACATCCGGCAAATCGCGCAGACCGTATTCTCGTCCAAGCCGACCTACACCCTGCTCGGCGCCATTGACAAACACATGGACTACGACGAACTGCAGGAATGCCTGAAAAAATAACAATGACTTCCCTTTCCGACATATATCTGGCCTCGCCGCGCGGTTTTTGCAGCGGCGTCAGACGCGCCGTCAAACTGGTCGAACAGGCTCTGCGCGACTACGGCGCGCCGATCTATGTGCGGCACGAAATCGTGCATAACCGACATGTGGTCGAATCGCTCCGGCAGCAGGGCGTTGTTTTTATCGAAAAGTTATCCGAAGCGGCCGAGCGTGGCCGGCCGGTGATTATCTCGGCCCACGGCGCACCGAAGAGCGTTTATCTTGAAGCGGAAAAGCTCGGCCTCCGGCTGATTGACGCGACCTGCCCGCTGGTTGAAAAAGTGCATAAAAAAATTGTCCGTCTGGCTCAGGAAGGCAAAAACATTGTCGTAATCGGCAAAGCCGGACATCCCGAAATCATCGGCACCGTCGGCCAGCTTGACGATGTTTCCCGCTGCCAAACCATTGTCACGCCGCAAGAAGCCGAATCGCTGAAATTTAAAGACGAAGCGCCCATCGGCATGGTCACGCAGACAACGCTTTCGGTTGCCGACGTGGCCGAAATTACGGACATTCTGCGGCGCCGCTTCGGACAAATCGAAGCGCTGGCGCAAAGCGACACCTGTTATGCCACCACCCACCGGCAGGCCGCGATCCGCGAGCTGGTCAAACATGCCGCGGCGATTGTCGTGGTCGGCTCCAAAAACTCGTCCAATTCGCAGCAGCTCAAAAAAATCGCTGTGCAGGCCGGCGCCGTCAAAGCCTTTTTGATTGACGACGTTTCCGAGATGCCCTGGGACGAACTGGCTGATATCCGAACGCTGGGAATCAGCGCCGGCGCCTCGGCGCCCGAAGAGCTTGTCGCGCAGATTGTGGGCGAACTCAAAAAGCGTTATGCGAATCTTAAGATTCATGATATTATAGTGGCTGATGAGGCGGCCGTGAGAAAATATCCGGCCACAGCATAAGGAGAGCAGAAATGTCGAGAGCGGAAGATATTTTTCAGAAACTGATTTATTTCGGCGAAGACGCCATTGACGAATTTATCATGAACCGCCAGACCGAAGAGTTGTTTCTGGACTTCAAACAGGCGGTTTCTTCCGGCAAAAACTTTACGACACTGCACCGCGACGACCGCAAAAACCTGGCCAAGGCAATTTCGGGATTCGGAAACTCGGAAGGCGGCGTCATTATCTGGGGCGTCGAATGCTCGCGCGACATGGAGGTCGGCGACGTGGCGCAGGCCAAAGTCAAAGTGCAGAACGTGCACCGCTTTCTGAGCTGGATTGAAAACGCTATTTCGGGCTGCACGATTCCGAGCCACAACAAAGTCCGCAATCATGTTATCAGCTGCGACGCCGACGGCGATGGTTTTCTGGCGACCTATATTCCCAAAAGCGACATCGCGCCGCTGATGACCACCAGCAACAGCGCCATTTATATCCGCTCCGGCTCCAACAACGTGCCGGCGCCGTATGCCGTAATCGCTGGCATGTTCGGCCGCTGCCCGCAGCCCAATGTCGAGCTGATTATGAGCGAACGCCGGCTCGAAGTGCTCGACAATGCCGACGAAGACATGCTTTATCCCAACAGCATCGACAATCCGCCGGCGCAATACGTCAAACTCTCTTTTTCGATTCAGGCTTCCAACGCAAGCAACGTGATTGCCCGCGAACTCTACCTTTCGTGCCGGACGCTGCAAAACGGCGGCGAATACAACAAAGTGCGGTTCAGCAATTATAATCAAATGGACGCGATTCCCGGCGTCGACGGCCAGCTTAACCTGATTACGCGTCCGGACCTGCGGCTGCCGCCGCGCGGAATTGTCCGCTTCTGCAACGTCGAGCTTGTCTTGTCTCCTTATATTGACGACGATTTTCTGATTGAAGGCGTTATCGGCGCCGACAAAGCCGCGCCGCACGATTTCAGAATCGCCGTTCCCAAAAACAAACTGCGTTCTTTCGTGGCCAAGGCAATCCGCGGCGAAGACGAGACGACGGTTTTGATTAACGAATTTTTCAGCGACTATATTCACGGTGGACTCTGATGCCCGAAATTGAGATTTTTACAGACGGCGCCTGCTCCGGAAATCCCGGCGCCGGCGGCTGGGGAGCCATTCTGCGCTGCGGCGCGGTCGAAAAGGAGCTTTCCGGCGGCGAAAAGGAAACGACCAATAACCGCATGGAACTGACCGCGGTTATCGAAGCGCTTCTGGCGCTCAAAAAAGAATGCTGCATCACGCTGTATACCGACAGCCGCTACGTCATGGACGGCGTTACCTCCTGGCTGCCCAACTGGAAGAAGAACGGCTGGCGCACCACCAACAAAAAATCTCAGGTCAAAAACATCGACCTATGGCAAAAGCTGGACGAGCTTCTGCCCCGGCATCAGATAAAATGGGTATGGGTAAAAGGGCATAACGGACACCCCGAAAACGAACGCGTTGACACGCTGGCGCGCAATCAGGCCAAAAGTTTCAGCGGGATCAATACGCCTGATTTCTGACAATCTCTTCAAAATCTTTTTCGTTCAAAATTTCGGGCAGGACCATGCCGTCGGGCACGCGCGTTGAAAACAAGACGTAAAACGGCAGCCCCTTGCGGCCGTACTTTTCCATAAAGGCCAGAACGTCCGCATCATAGCGGCTCCAGTCTATTTCAATCGGAACGATATTGTATTTGCGGTACATTTCTTCGGAAAAAGGCGTATCCAGAACCATCGCGTCATTATAATGACAGGTCAGGCACCAGTCGGCGCCGATTTTCAGCAAAACGACGTTGCCGCCGCGCACCAGTTCGTCAATCTGACGGCGGTCAATCTTTTCGCTGACCAGCGGCGCTTTGACGCTGTCCTGCCGCTTGACGGCATTTTGAGCGTCGGTCATACCCCAGACGACGACGGCGGCCAGCACGGCCAGCGTTATCAGGTTAAAGGCACGGCGAATCGTCAGAAAGACCTGCGGATCGTCCTCCTGCCGTTCAAGCTCCTCAATCAGCGCCTTGCGGATAAACAAAACCAGCCAGAGCGCCGGAACAAACAGCAGATAATGCCACAAGAGCGCGGAACCGCCCTGAGCCGCCAGCAACGAAAGCAGCCAGCCCAGCGTCAGCAGCAGCATGGCCAAAACGGCGGCGTTAAACCATGTCATCCATTTGCCGGGTTTGGGCACATAATAAGCCAGATCCGGCACCAATGCGACCAGAATATAGGGCGTTGCCAGACCAAGACCGACCATGCCGACGACAATAATAATGTCGCTGACGGAACCGGCCAGCGCGAATCCGAGCGCCGTTCCCAGATACGGTGCGGTGCACGGCGTGGACAACAGCACCAGAAACATTCCGGAAAAGAACTGAACCGCTTTTTCGCCGCGGTCGCGCCGGTCTGCCAGTTTCTGAATAAAATCCGGCACGCGAAGATTAACCAGCCCCATGACCTGCGCCAAAAACAGCGCAATCACAAAGGTCATAAAACTGATAAACCAGACGCTCTGGAACTGCATTCCCCAGCCGAGGGCATAGCCAAGCTGCTTCAACGCAATCAAAACCCCGATTAAGACCGCGAAAGAACAAAAGATACCCAGCAAATTATAAACAAAGTCGCGGCGGATGCGCTCGGGCCTGACGGCGCCGAAACGCGTAAAAGAAAGTATCTTGAGCGAGAGAACCGGAAAAACGCAGGGCATAAAGTTAAGAAACAAGCCGCCGACAAACGCAAACCAGACAATCATCAGGCTGAGGCGCGGACTCTCCGCATCAAACAACGACGGCTCCGCCACTGTCACCCGCTGCCGCAAGACCACCTGCGGAGAAGCGGCCGCCAAAATGCCGAGCTGCCGCCCGACATAATCCGCCTTGTCATCCAGCGCCCGAAATCTGACGACTATCCGGCGGCCGTCCACTCTGACCAGCGGCGGCGCAAATTCCGAAGCCTCCGCTCCTTCGACAAACACATCTACCCGCGACGGCTTTTTCGAGGTTTCCAGCTCCAGCCGCAAGACCTGCCCGCCCCCGGCGGCCGGCTCCGCGGCAAAAGAAATTATCCGGATGTCATCGCGGGACGGCTGCGGATAATAAGGCCGAATCAGGCGCAAAAACGACGCGACCGCGGATTCCGCGTCCGTTTCGGGGCCGGCGGCAATCTCCAGCCGCGGTTTTAAGACAACGGAAGAACACTTGTCATCGCGGCAGACGTCGGCCGAAATTTCGACAGTCAGGCTAAAAGGCTGCGCCGTATCCTGTACCCGGGCAGAAAACGGAACCGTCACCAGCCCCGCGTATCCGACCAGACTGTCCGGCCCGGAAAAAAAGCGATACGGCAGCGGCAGATTAAAACTGACATCCCCGAGATTGGCGCTTTGCGCGATTTTTATCCGCAAAGGCAGGTGCCCTTTATATTCCTGCAGCAGGACAAAAGCCTGATCGGGAATTTGTATCTGAACGGCGCCGGAGACTTCTTCCCGCCCGTTGACGACTTTAAGAGAATTGACAATCCGCGCGCGCAGTTTTTGCCTGTCGCCGCTCCATTCGCCGATGCCGCGCATGTCATCCAACGTGTTTTTGCCGTCAAACAGACCGTAGGTAAAAACGGTTTTCCAGTCGCGTTTGAGCAGTGCCTGCTTCATTTTTTGCATTGCGTCTTCCGAATCGGGAAGACCGGCATCGCGCGCCAGTTTGGCAGCAGCGGCGGTCTGCTCCCGCGGATTGTCGGAATAAGCGATAATCTTCTTAAAATCTTTGATAACCAAAGCCTTGCCTGCTTCGGCAGAAGGACGGTAAACCTCCGGTTCGCCGAATTCATACTGATCGTCGGCGGCAACCAGCGGCACCTCCTGTTTGAGCAGGAATTCCCGCACCTGCGCCTTGAGACTGTTGTACGCGCGGCGCACTTTGACGGTATTGCGCAAAAACCTTTCGCGCAGAGCCGAGCTTTCTTCGGCATATTCGGGGTGACGCTCAATCACGTCGTCAGTAAAATCTTCTTCAATCTGCGAACCGGCGTATTTTTTATCAAAAAAGTCGACGTCCTGCCAGTATTTGTCATATTCCTCGCGCAGGTTATAAGGCTTTGCCTCTTCCTGCAAATCGAGGATAACCTGCCCGCCTTCCCCGGCACGGGCAGGCGCGCAAACAGTCAGAAATAAGCACAGGAACAGAATTTTCAAGGGGCCGGACATCAGATAAATCTTCGCACAAGTTTGAAATTTTGTTATTAAGTTACGATATAATATGCTAGAATACAAGTATGAATAGTTGAAAACGGTGCATGATATGGATAACGCTCAAATTAAATATCTGAAAGGAAACTGCCTGATTGCCGGCCCCGGCATGGAAGACGAGCATTTCAAGAATACGCTTGTTTACCTTTGCGCCCATTCCGCGCAGGGTGCCATGGGATTCGTCATCAACCGCAAAATAGTCGAATATTCTTTTATCGATCTGGCGGTACAGCTGCCGATTAATTTCGCCGCGGCAATTCCGCCGCTGGCTTTGTATCAGGGCGGCCCGGTCGACAAAGTGCGCGGATTTGTCCTGCATTCCACCGATTATCTGCCGGACGACTGCGTAGAAACCGGCGGCGGCATCGCGATTTCTTCTTCGATTGACGTTTTATCCGACATTGCCCGGGGCTGCGGTCCGCGCGAATCGATTATCGCCATGGGCTATGCCAACTGGGCGCCAGGACAGCTGGAAAAGGAAATTATTGCCGACGACTGGCTGGTCGCCCCCGCTTCCGAAGAGCTGGTCTTTAAAACTAAAGATGAAGAAAAATGGCAAAAAGCGCTCGACGAACTCAAAATCGACGTTAACCGACTCAGTCTTTTTTCCGGCCGCGCTTAGGCAAGCTATCCGATAGGTGTACGCATTTTTCGTGCAGTATGTTCGTAAAATATGGTCTTCCCAAACTCCGGCCGCGTTATTATACTCTCTGTTGTCAATGCTGTTAACAAACAATGGAGAAAGATATTATGGCAAGAAGAAACCCCACAATGCTCTACGACGTCGTCAGAGACGACCTTTCCATCGTCCGCAACATTTACGACAGCTTTGAGGCTCTTGAAGAGACGCTCGGCACCCTCAAACTCGAAGAACCGTTATTTATGACCTATGCGGCCAAAAAATCCTTTGCCCGGATTATGATGAGGACGGCGCGCAGAAACCACAGCTTCAAAAACTAAATCGATATATCGAACCAGTTTTCCGTTTTGGCCGACAAAAAATAGCGCTCGGGAACCGGAAACATTTTGCCGCTGGAATTGCGCAGCTTGCGCGCAAGATCAACCCGCACCTTTGACATGTGCTGCATACTGCAGGTATTAAGCACATAATATTTGTCAAACAGCTGATGATTGAGCTGGCGGTTGGGATCGCACAGGCACGGAAGATGCGCGTCTTTGGCGTGCCGAGAGAAAAAATTGATGCGGCTGAAAAACGGGACAAAGGAATTTATGCTGTAAAGACATTTCTGCGTCGGTTCTTCGCCGTAGGTGTCCTGCCCGACGCAGGCGCGGGTAATGCCTTTTCTGACAATCCGATACTTGGCGTTTTCGATTTCGTCGGCAAAATAAAACTCGTCCACATCCATGCTCATATAGTATTCAACGCGGTGTCTTTTGGCATCCCGCAAGCCGAGGCTGCGCTTGCGCCGTTCGTTTTGGCCGGCGCTCCGCCGAAAATCCGGCTCAAAGAAAATAATCGTGTCAATCAGTCCCTGCGCCTTCAGCTTTTCCAGCAACGGCAGCACGGGTTCCGGCGCCGGTTCGCCGTACCAGGAGACATCCTGATAAACGACGCTTATATAATCCGCATGCGGCCGAATGTTGGCAAGCGCGCTTTCCAGCAGTTCCACACCGTCGAAAACGGAATATGAAACGCCCCAGCGAACCTGCCGCACCTTTTGCGCAAAGAAGCGGGCCGAATAAATCCGCTTGTAACGGTTTCTGAGCTTTTTACCGCGGATAAACAGAGCCTTCAGCTTTATAAATTGTTTGAATACATAACTATTCATGTATTTTTTTCCCCGTAATAAATACGCCTTGAAACTTAAAAAAGTTCAAGGCGTAGTTCGTAAATTCGTTTTATGTGTTTTCTATTTCTTTATCTCGTCCGGATCAACCAAAACATATCCGCGTCCCCAGACGGTCTCGATATAATTTTTGCCGCCGGAGGCTTTCTCAAGTTTCTTGCGGAGTTTGCAGATAAAGACGTCAATAATTTTGAGCTCGGGCTCGTCGATTCCCCCGTAGAGGTGGTTCAAAAACTGGTCTTTGTTCAGCGTTGAGCCCTTGCGCAGCGAAAGGAGCTCCATAATTCCGTATTCCTTGCCGGTCAGATGCAAGGCCTTGCCGCAGACGGTCACGGTCTGATTGTCGAGATTAACCTCGACGTCGCCGGTCTTAATCACGGAATTGGAATGCCCTTTGGAGCGGCGGACAACGGCCTGGATTCTGGCCAGCAGCTCGGCTTTGTCAAACGGTTTGGTCAGATAGTCGTCGGCGCCGTAGCCCAGCCCCTTGACCTTTTTGTCCGGTTCGCTCAGACCGGAAAGGATCAGCACCGGCGTGTTGACCTTGGAAGCGCGGAGGTTTTTGAGCACTTCATAACCGTTCATGTCCGGCAGCATCAAATCCAAAATGATGATGTCATAATCATAGAGTTTTCCGATTTCCAAGCCGTCCTCGCCCAAATCGGTGGTATCAACAATCATGCCCTCTTTTTTGAGCATGGTTTCGATACTTTGCGAGATGGCATAATCGTCTTCAACCAGCAGCACACGCATGTCAAATGTTCCTTCCACACAAACTGTTTCTACCCGATGCTGTTATCATAGTCCGTTATTTCTTATTTGTTAACTTTTTTGACAAGGCTGTTAATAATTATTAACATTTGATGTTGATAACCGCAAAAATGGCTGAAAATTAAGTATAAGCATGTATATTATAAAGTTGACGCAACAGATTGAAGGACAATAAATTGGGCGCTTATCTCGAAAATATCCTGCAGGAAATCAACAAATTGGACACCGCCGCCTATTTCGGCAAGGTTACCGGCGTGCAGGGACTGTTTATCGAGGCCGGCGGGATTCTCGCCAAGCTGGCGGTCGGCGACCGCTGCAGCGTCATCAACAACAACGGGCGCAAAGTCCCATGCGAAGTCGTCAGTTTTAAGGAAGACAAAATTCTGCTCATGCCCTATGCCTCAATGGAAGGCATCGGCCCGGGCTGCCCGGTCGAGGCGGATGACGCCCGTCCGGTCATTTATCCGCATCCGTCGTGGCTCGGCCGCATCATCAACGCCTTCGGCGAGGCAATCGACGGCAAAGGCCCGCTGATTAAAGGCAGCAAGCCTTATTTCATCAAATGTTCGCCGCCGCCGGCGCAGTTTCGCGACCGCGTCAAAGGCAAAGTCGACCTCGGCGTTAAGGCCGTCAATACCTTTCTGACCATCTGCAAAGGCCAGCGCATGGGCATTTTTGCCGGCTCGGGCGTCGGAAAGTCAACCCTGATGTCGATGATGGCGCGGCATACCGATTCCGACGTGTCGGTTATCGGCCTTATCGGCGAACGCGGCCGCGAAGCGAAAGAATTTGTGGAAGACGTCCTGGGCGCCGACGGCCTGGCCAAATCGGTGCTGGTGCTTGCGACTTCCGACGAAAGCCCGCTGCTGCGCCGGCAGGCCGCTTACGTGACGATGGCGGTAGCCGAATTTTTCCGCGACGAAAACAAAGACGTTTTGTGCATGATGGATTCGATTACGCGTTTTGCCATGGCGCAGCGCGAGATTGCCCTTTCGGTCGGCGAACCGCCGGCTTCCAAAGGCTATACCCCCAGCGTCTTTTCCGAACTGCCCAGGCTGCTGGAGCGCGCCGGCCCAGGTTCCGGCAACGGCACGATTACCGGCCTGTTTACGGTGCTGGTGGACGGCGACGATCACAACGAGCCGGTGGCTGACGCCGTGCGTTCCATTCTTGACGGACACATCGTGCTCGACCGCGCGATTGCCGAGCGCAACCGTTATCCGGCAATCAATATCCTGCGCTCGATTTCGCGTACCATGCCCGACTGCGACACCAAGGAAGAATACGAGCTGGTCGCCAAAGCGCGCAAATACATCGCCGCCTACGAAGACATGGCCGAACTCATCCGGCTGGGCGCTTACAAAAAAGGCTCCAACCGTGAAGTCGACGAAGCGATATTCTATTATCCCAAAATCGAGGCCTTTCTTTCGCAGGGCAAGCAAGAGCGTTTCAGCCTTGAAGAATGTTATGAAATACTCGGCAACATTCTGGCGATTCCGTTCTCTTTGGAGGCATAGCGTCCTAAATGACCAAGTCTCTCAAAACGCTTACCCGCATCAAAAAGTTTGACATTGACGAGCAGCGCAAACTTCTGGTCGAACAGCAGGAAGCGGAAGAACGCACGCTCCGGGAACTCGCGCTGCTTAACCGCAAATACGAAGAAGAAAAAAAGTTTGCCCAGGAAAACCCGCTGCTGTGCGGCGACTTCGGCCTTTATACGAAACAGTATCTGAAACTCCGCGCCGCGCTTGAAACAAAGCTGAACAGCATCCGCCGCCGGATTGAAGAAATCCGCGACCTTATCGCCGACATGTTCAAAGAACAAAAAACCTATGAGATCATCGACGACCACCGCTCCAAACAAGAACAAAGGGAACTCGCTGAAAAAGAGCAAAAACTGCTTGATGAAATCGGCACCAACTCCTATATTAAACATCACAAGGAATAATCATATTTTATCTCACAAGGAGAAATTTTATGTTTGAAGTCAAAGAACTGCCCTACGAAATGAGCGCTCTCGAACCTTATGTCTCGGAGCGGACGCTGTCTTTCCACTACGGCAAGCATTACCCCAATTACGTCAACACCCTGAACAAGCTGATTGAGGGCACCGAATATGCCGACATGCCGCTGGAAGAGATTATCCGCGCCACCTACGGCAAAGCCGACAAACAGGCTATTTTCAACAATGCCGGACAGGTCTGGAACCACGAATTTCTATGGGATTCGATGTCTCCGTTCGGCGGAGCTCCCGAAGACGCTTTGCTTGATAAAATCACCAAGCAATACGGCTCTTACGACGAATTCAAAAAACAACTCAAAGACGCGGCCGTCGGACAGTTCGGCAGCGGCTGGGCTTGGGTATACGAAGAAGACGACGCCATTAAGATTATGACCACCGCCAACGGCGACACGCCGATTGCCCGCGGCATCAATCCGCTGCTCAACATCGACGTCTGGGAGCACGCCTATTATCTTGACTATCAGAACCGCCGGGCCGAGCATGTCGAAAACTTTATCGAACATCTGGCCAACTGGCCGCAGCTGGCCTGAGTGCCGCAGCTCAGACAAAACCGCCGGAATTCCGGCGGTTTTATTTTTGCATCCGTTTCAAAAAAGCGTACAGCGTCATGCGGTTGACGCCGAGGCGCCTGGCAATCTCGGCTTTGGACAGCTTTCGCTCCAGGAGAACGCCGATTTCCGGCTCGCGGCCGCTCAGTTTGACTTTTTTATTGCCGCTGCCGCGCGGCCGCCCGAGTTTTCTGCCCTGCCCGCGCAACCGGTTCAGGGTAGTGCGCATGGTCTGTGATTTTAGTTCCGATTGCAGCCGCCGTACCATGCCCATGGCCGACAGCAGCAGCCTGTTTTGCGGCGTGTCTTCAAAAACATAGTTCCCGCTGATGATAATTACTTTGATATTTTTATCCAAACAAGCGCCGATTGTTTTTTCGATTGATATCAAAGAACTTCCTATACAACTTATGTAAGAAACCAAAAGCGTGTCGCCGGAAGACATTCGTGAAAGAACATTATTTATCTTTTGCGTTTTTACCCATTTGTCAATACGCAAGCCTTTTAACGCGGCATAATCATTTATATTCTGCGTCTCATCTTTTGTTCGTCCGATATCCGTATTGTAATGTGCGCAGGCATAAATCATTGCTGTTATTCAGTAGCGATCTCGAACAATGATTGCCTGCCCCTCAAGAACGTTCGAACAGTCATCAATCAGCGATTTAATTACACCCGCAACAGCTTTAGGCTGCATGATTGTCATGGGATCTTCGTCCGGTGCCAAAATTTTTCGCAGCGGCGTGGCGGTTCTTCCGGGGCAAATACAATATACTCTTATACCATAAATTTTTAATTCCTCTGACATGGTGGTCGAGAAATTAATAACACCTGATTTTGCAGCGGCATAAGCAGCCCAGCCCGGCCGCGGCGTTAAGCCTGCGGTTGAGGCGACGTTGATTATTTTTCCTCCGTTCCGCTTCATCAACGCCGCACCATATTTGGTAACGTTAAAAACACCCGTCAGATTAACCTCCAGCGTTTTGTGCCAATCTTCGAGTGAAATCTCAAATATGCCCAAAGGCTTTACATACCCCGCACAATTTATGATAACGTCCAAATTTTGGTATTTCTCGGCAATAAAATCACATAAATCGCAGACAGACTTTTCATCGACGACATCCATATTCTTGAATATAATATTTTGCTTTCCGACAAAAGGAGGCTTTTGTTCAATATTTCGGGAAGAACATATAACGATGTTCTTTTCGTCTTCCGCTAATTTTTGTGCCGTTGACAAACCAATACCGGAACTTGCGCCTATAATAAGGATAACATTTCTCATTCTCTTATTCCTCTGACAATATGATTAACAATTAAAATATCCAACGACGTTGTGATTTTTATATTTGTTTCAAGTCCCGCTACAAAACGAACGGGATAACCATATTTGAAAGCAAGCATACTATCTTCGGTAGCTTCAAATCCTTCATCTTTTGCCTTTTGGTGAACTTCCCGTAATATCCGGCTGTCAAATAATTGCGGTAATTGAATATTCCTAAGCCTGTTGCGATCAAGAATTTTGGTCATATAGTCCTGCCCTTCAGATACCGTAAAAGAAATCGGCAAAGCAGGTACGACAACCGCTTCCTCCGAATATGACAAGATGTCATATACAAATTCTTTAGAAATAAGAGGGCGAGCAGCCTCATGAATTATTACCCTGGAAGATTTTACATGTTTTAATGCTTCAAATACCGATTCCTGGCGTGTCTTTCCTCCCTCAATCAGAACAGCTTTGCCTATATGATAATCCTTAAAGATTTTTTCATACTCGCTCTTAAATTCCCGATTGTAAGTAACAAAAATTTTTTCAACTTCCGGTAGACCGTCAAAAAGCTCTAATGACATAACTATGCTCGGTTTGCCGTTAATCGGATAAAATTGTTTCGGATAACCGAGGTTTGTACGAATCCCTTTTCCTGCCGATAGTAAAATTACTTCCATCTCAATTCTCCTGCGCAAAAAATTCAGCTAAATTATGTTTGGGTAATCCGGCATCGGGCGGCAATGCCATATAGTCCCCATATAACCGGCTAAGGTAATTATGCGGGTTACCTGGAGCCGGCCATTCGTAATCTTCAAACTTCAGCTTTTTCAACGGAAGAATATCTGCCTCAGTTCTGAAACCGCGAAATTTGTATCTGGTAAAAGCAAAATTATCGATACCGTATGAAATTTTATTACTGAGAGAAACAACGACTTTGTTTTCTTGGCGTTGTTCTTTAAAAAATCCGTATATTTCTCCAAAATTCCGTGCGTTATCAATAAAATTTCTAACAGATGCCACATATCGGCAATAGTCTTCATCGGCTAACGCATCATTAAAGTAATCGTATGCAAAAAGATCTACGGCAACAAAATCTTGCAATGATGTTCCTTGCAACACTTTCAAGACAAGATAAGATTTTATGCAAATAAGTTCATTGGGATGTTCGCGCAGTTCTTTATCAATTCTTTCGTGCCATTCATGTAAATTTTTAATATCATCCGTATCAATATAATAAAATTTGCTTTTCAGCCATTTTGCCATTTTTTCGTATTCCGGGCGCAACAAGGCTAAATCAATGTCATCATCCCAAGGGATAAATCCCTGGTGACGCACGGCTCCCAATAATGTTCCGCCATCCATAAAAACATTAAAGCCGTTCTCTCTCAGCAAATTAATAATTTGATCTGCAAATTTCATAATTCTTATTTGGCGGCTGCGCATTTCGCCCGTGGCAGGCTTTAATTTCGAGACCTCAACCGAACGAATGCTATTTAATAAAAAGTCTTTAAAATTACGAGCTTCCGCATAACTGATATACTTTCTGGCCAGATTTTCATTTTCCAACGGAAAAAACGGAAGTCCGCCGTAACCGGCAAAGGCGTTATATTGTTTGATTAATTTTCGATATTCTTTCCATTTAATGTATTGTTTTCCAAATATTGTTTTCACTTTAATGTTTTCGATATTCTCTCTTGAATATATTTTCTTAAAAATACTGTTCCAAATCATTCTAAACATACCACACCGTCCTTATAAAAATTATTTGTTCTTAAAAAGCACCAATATTTTGGAAAAATGATATTTCAAACGAAACACGACCGTTTCATTATTGGGAACGAAGTTTTCGGTACCCGGTTTGCGAAGAGTTATTTTGGATAAAGTGTAACGGTGTCCCAATAATTTGAAACTCCATTTGTCTTTGCGTTTCCATTCCGGTTTCCAACTGAAGTTGAAATGATGAACGCAATAACTTTGCGGCGTCCTTTGGCAAAAATAAGAAACCGGATAAATCTTTGAGCTGTCATTGACGGATATTATTTTGTCGTCCGTATATACTTCGGGTGCTCCGTTTTGCAGCAAGACATCGACCAAGCGCACCGTATTCGGCGTGTAGTCAAACAGTCCATCGTCACGAATAAACGCAGATGTTTCATAAACGTTCAACATTGATTTAATAATCGGATTTTTGGGTGCGGCGCCAATAACGGCCGTGCCAATACTTTTGAAATTATTGTTTTTCTCAGATCCTATAAAAAAATCATGGTCTAAAAAGTCGTTAAAACTGCGGAGGACTTCAACATCCGTATCAAGATAAATCCCTCCCTCCGTATAAAGGGCATACAAACGCACGACATCGGATACAAACGCCCATTTGCCGGCTGCGAGCGCCTGTTGCAAATAGAGATTTTTTCTTAACGGCTCAAGGCCTTTTTCGCTCCATTCGCGAATTTGATAATCCGGAAGAATTTTCTCCCAGGTGGCCATGCAATTCTGAATTAATTGATTTTTTACTCCGCCGCCAAACCAGCAATAATGAATGGTTTTGGGAATCCTCCGCACAGTAGTCATAAGTCTCTCCGTCCATACAAAAAAACCACCTGGTTAAAGGTGGTCGGAGAGTTGACAAAGCATATTTAGTGAAATGCTCCCCTTTGGTCTTTAAAGTTTAAAACTTCTGAACATACACCATGGGCTCCCCGACCATGATACTGTCGGGGATATATTATCGGCGCAGAATTTTTAAACGATTCTGCGACAAATTATCGACGTCATATCCAACGCCGCACTAAATAAAGAGCTTGTCAAGGCTCCGCACCTTTTACAGGTACCCGGCAAATTTCTGCCGCGGATTTAAGCTAATGCCATATTCATATTATGTCAAGTTAAATTAAAAGTTGCGAGTATCTTTTGTTCTCATTTCGTTCTTCCGCCTTTTTATTTTGGTTGACTATTTGAAAACTTTGCTTTATTCGTATTTATGTATTTAGTGAAATGCTCTTATTGGTTGATTGCTATATATGAGAAAGGCCGGACTTGACAACCGGCCTTTTTGCTTCTCTTACAGAAAAACGCACTAAATATCGGCAATTACCCGCAGACTGATAATTTCGTCAGGTTCGGAAACCTCGCCGTTGGCACCGGTTCCTCTCTTGATTGCGTCAACGTATTCCATGCCGGACGTCACCTGCCCCCAGACCGTATACTGGCCGTCGAGCCAGCCGCAGTCTCCGAAGCAGATGAAAAACTGACTGTCGCCGGAATTAATGTCCATCGCGCGCGCCATCGAGACTGTTCCGCGCCTGTGCGGCATTTTGTTAAACTCGGCTTTGAGCTTTTTGCCGCTGCCGCCGGTACCGGTGCCGTAAGGACAGCCGGTCTGCGCCATAAAGCCGTCAATAACGCGGTGAAACTTGAGCCCGTTGTAAAACTCGGCCCGGACAAGCTCCTTAATCCGCTCCAC
Source organism: Alphaproteobacteria bacterium (assembly GCA_017480995.1). Taxonomy (GTDB): domain Bacteria; phylum Pseudomonadota; class Alphaproteobacteria; order RF32; family CAG-239; genus CAZU01. Next base: position 6,281 of record JAFUQJ010000142.1, on the reverse strand, counting down.
ATGATTGGGCGCCACGTCGGGAAACATCTCAATGACGACATCGCCGTCCTTGAGCTTGAGCAGCAACGCGTTTTCGGCATCCTTGACTTGGTAGTTATGCTTAATCTTCTTGGCGCGGGTCTTGCTGACCGCCAGTTTTTTGGTCTCGGCCGGCTTGATACCCTTGGTTGAACTTTTGGCCAGTTTTTTTGTTTTTTCTTCAGACATCGTTTTCTCCTAACTTTTATCGGTTAGTTCTTATATAGGTATTGATTTTTCATTTTGCACGTCTGTTAAGAACAAAATCAACCCTTTCTTCCGCCGACAGCCCCGAAGGATAAGTCCGGTCAATTTCCTGCAGGCGGTGTTTGAGGCCGATGCCGTTGGCAATCTGAATTGCCAGGCCGGGACGAGCGTTTAGCTCCAGCATCATCGGGCCGCGGCGCGCATCCAGCACAATATCGGCGCCGAGATAGCCGAGCCCGGTCATCTCATAGGCCTGCGCGCCGATTAACAAATGCTCGCGCCAATACGGAACCTCTATTTTCATCAGATCGGCGCCGGTATCGGGCTGAACGGCAATCGGCCGATCGCGGCAGACTCCGTGCAGCGCCCGGCCGGTGGCAATGTCCAGGCCGACGCCGATGGCGCCCTGATGCAGATTGGCGCGGCCGCCCGAAGCTCTGGTCGGCAGACGCGTCATCGCCAGAGCCGGAAAGCCCTTGTAGACAATAACCCGAACGTCGGGAACGCCCTGATAACTGTAGTCTTTGAAAATATCCGAAAAATGAACCAGCTCTTCGATAACGGCGGTGTCGTATTTGCCGCCGAGAGAATAAAGGCCGCTCAAAATATTGGAAATATGCTGATAGACCTCGTTATAAGTCAGGCGGCGGCCCGAAGCAGTGATAAAAACGCGTTCCCGCTCCTGATAGTCTCTGACAACCAGAACGCCTTTGCCGCCGCTGCCCTGCGCCGGCTTGATAACAAATTCGGTCTGCCCGCTGATTATGTCGAGAATATTTTTGGCCTCAAACTGATATTCGATGGTACCGATCAGGCGCGGCGTGCTGATACCGATTTTGCCGGCCAGCTCTTTGGTCTTGACCTTGTCATCCACCAGCGGGTACAGGCATCTCCGGTTGTATTTGGAAATAACGTCGAAATTGCGGCGGTTCATGCCCAAAACGCCCGCCCGGGCAAGCTCTTGAGGAGAAGCAAACGATTTCAACCACGCAAACATCGGCTAACTCTTTACCAAAGGACGAAAACGTTTGAGTTCCATCAGACGGTATCCGGTATAGGTGCCGAGCAGCATCACGGCAAACAGGACCACCAGATTCAGCTCGTTAAACGCGAACATGATGTGACGGATATACTCGCTGCTGATAACAAAATAGGTTGCAACGGCAACAATCAGGCTGAACAATATTTCGCGGCCGGCATTCAGGGCGCCGTCTTCTTCCCAGGTGATGGAAGCGCGCTCAATAATCCAGGCCATGATGATTATCGGGAAAAAGACCGCCGACTGGGCAATGTTGAAATCCAGCTGATAGCCGACAATGGTCAAAGACTGCATAATCAAAATCACAAAGATGACCACCGCCGAAATTCTCGGAACCAGCAAAAGATTGAATTTTGACATGACAAAACGAATCAGCAGGCCCAAAGTCATGATAATGGCAAAGCACAACATTCCCGGCCAGAAACCGGTCTTGACCAGAGACATGGCAAGCAGCATCGGCGTAAACGTTCCCATGGTCTGCAGCCCGATAACGTTGCGCATCAGAACGATTATCAAAATCGCCAGCGGAAAAATCGACAGCCATTTGAGCGTGTTCTGCTGCGCCAGCGGCAGGTTGTAAATCGAATATCGGAAAAGATTTTCCTGATTCAGCAGCTTGGCGCGCTTGCCGGCAAGATTCATCGAGGAGGTAATCGACTTGAGCACCGAAAACTTGATGACGGAATTTTCGCCGCCTTCGACGTCAATCAGCGACTGGCCGCCGCGCTGGAACAGGACAAAGTTGTCGGGAATGCCTTTTTTGCCGGTTTTGATGTCATAAATTCTCCACGATCCGTTCAGGTAGGCCTCTATCATCAAATCGGGCGAAAGAGACTTTTTGCTCTCCTGCAGCAGGAACCCCCGAGCCGTGCGCGACGGAATTTTTTTCAACGCCAGCAGGTCGGTGATGATCTCGACCATAATTTTCTGAGTGGTTTTTACCGGCAGATAGGACTGAACAGCCGGATGCAGCGGCTCTTCATTGAGCAGGCGGATAATCTGAGTGACGGCATCGCCTTCCTGTTTCTGAGCCAGATTGAGCAGCTGACGGGCTGCGGCCAGACGCTGTTCGTCAAAAACCGGAGGAGTCGGCGCAGCCGGCGCGGCAGAACGGATTTTTCCGCGGCTGTCGTTGTTGTCAAAAAGCAAAATCTTGTAATAAATATCCTGCGGCTCCTCGCGGGCGGGACTCGACAAAATCAAACGGGACGCCGTTTTGTTTTTGCTGACTTTATAGCCTTCGGCAACGGTATTTTCTTCCAGAATCTTAAAAGCGTCGCTGCTGCGCGGCGTGGTCAGCGAAACCTTTATCGGCTCGCCGGTCGGCTCAAAAGAAATATGCGCCTCAATACTCCAGACGTCGGCACTCTGCCGGGGCGTAAAATGAAAGCCCCAATACCTGACTTTGTAATAAATGCAGTACCCCGCATAAGCCATTGACAAAAGCAGAAAAAGCGAAAGAATTCCGCGGACGGAAGCTATTTTTTTCAACATACGAAAGTGTCCTCAGCGTAATGTATGTTCAAGCGAGGGATCAACAATAAAGCGTCCTTTGAGGATATTGCGCCCGATTAACCCCTGATATTCAAATTTGGAACGATCGGCCAGCGTAAACTCGGCATTGATAAGCTCATTACCGATTTTGACATCCATAAAAACAGATACGCGCTGCTCGTTTCCCTCGACCCGGCGAATGGTTACCTTACGCTGAACCCTTTTTTCATAACGGGTGCCGTTGATTTCAAAAGCAACCCATTTTTCGCCGTCCCGCTCAAAACTCCGCTGGTTGGAAACGCCGACCGACGACGTCTCGGCGCCGGTATCGATCCGGGCCTCTACCGGAACGGAAAGCGGCAGAAAATAGACCGGCTCGACTCCACCGATAATTTCCAGCGCGGGATTGCTGCATTGTTTGACCTCAACCGCGGGTATCATCGGCGGACGCGTGTTGCTTTGGCAGGCGGAAATCATCAGACAAAATCCTCCGCAGAGAAAAGAAAAAAATTTATTATTCATCGGCGATACACTATTCATCAGAAAAAAACTGTCTCAATTATCCCCAAAAGGACAGATTTGTAAAGTCAATTTTCATATTAATTATACCTATTTGTTGAATTAACGTATTATATATGCTAGTATTTTGAAGAAAAGAATCGGGAGAAAAAGATGAGTCAAAATTTAATCGAAAAGCTGCAGGAAATCTGGGACACCGCTCGGCAGGATCCGACAATCCGCCGGGGACGGCGTCATTGGCGCAAAATTCAAAAAACCGACGGCTACAAAATTGCCGCCGCGACGCTCTCGGATGTCGGGCACACTCTCGGCAAGGCCGGACGCTATCTTTTGAACAAAGGCAAAATATACGGACTGGTCGCATTGAACCTTTTATCTTCCGCACCGCTCTCGGGCAACCAGCCTTCCGCAACGCAGGGACGCGGCAATAGCGGCGAAAATCCGACACCGACTCGCAAAGAATATCGTTTGTCGGACATACAGGCGCGTCTGCAGGCGGCCTATTCGGCCGAAGAACTGGAAAACATGTGCACCAAGCTGATCGGCACCGACTCAATCTATACCCGGCTTTGCGCAGAGCGTTCTCAGCAGATGGGCGACGAAATACTCCGCGTGGCCAAAGAAGTTCAGGACGAAATCGGCGGCAACAGAGGCAAAATCCGCAATCAGGTTCTAAAGCAGCGCTGGGGACGCGACGTTCCGGTCGGACTGCACTGCCTGCGCAGCGCTTTGGAAGTTACGGCCGAAGCGGCCGAAAATACAAATTCTCCCGAGTTTGTCGACATGTTTGTAAGCAAAATCCGTGATTACAACCCCAACGGTTATTACGGACTGCACGATGTTTTTTACAAACACCGCAATTACAAAAAGACCACCCGCCAGCATAACCTGCTGCAAATTATTCAGGAAGAAACCAAAGACAATCCGCAGGATATTCTTCTGATTGCGCACAAAAGTTCCGGCAACCATACCGGCTCCGGCTATCACATGGTCCTGTGCTATAATGATACAATCGTCAGCTTTAACAACGAAAAGATTGAAGACAAGGACGTTTATTTCAGCAAAGTTTCCAAACAGGGCGAGCTGATCAACATCAGCAGAACCGTTCGCGAAGACGGCAAAGACGAAATTATCCGGCAAATGGTCAAGCAGATAAAATCCGACATAAAGGCCGGCAACCCTGAAACAATTCAAACGCTGCTGGCCATGTATATGGGTGACAAAGACATCCCTCTGCAAGACCGGATGCTGGCAGGCGCCGCCGTTCAGCAAATCATGCCGCCGGTTATCGCCATTGATCCGCTGGACAATTTCAAACATCTGCGGCAAGTCCGTGCCAAGCTGACGGCTCGTCAGACCGCGGCAGACTATGCCGACGCCCGGACGACCGAAAAAGAATCGGCTGTCCGGCCGGCAAAAGGCTCAAAGCAGACGCTGGTTGCCCAAAACCGCCGCGCCCGGCCGGCCAAAGACATCGTTCGTTCTTAGAAAAAGACCGAAGCGCGCAGACTGACCACCGTCGCGTGGTCGGATTTGGGATTGAGCGCCGGATTAAAGTAAAACTGAATATCCGGGGTAATCGTCATCCATTTGGAAATTCCCCAAGACCAATAGGCTTCCAAAACGGTTTCGGCATCATGCGCCAGTGTTTCGCCGACGGCCTTTTCGTTGATTTTGTTATAAGCGCCGGCAAAGCCTATCTGATCCAGACTGTTGCGATTGAACGGATCGTTTACGGCCATGCCCAGCACCCAAGACTGGTCGATTTCCGCCTGTGAGCCGGAAACGCCGTTGATACGCCCGAAAACAGAGAATTTTTCGCCGAAATCCTGACTGACGTTTAATGACCAGCCGTTGGTCGTCTGCGGCTCTTTTTTGACATTGGGCTGATTATACAGCAAAACCGAATACTGCCCGGCACCGAGTTTGTCAATGGTCGGCGTATATGACAAAGACGCAAACGTGGTATAATGCTCTTCGTCCAGGTGCGAGGTTGAAATACTCTGGCCGGTGGTATTGGTGGCGTCCTGCGCGCCAAAGCTGAAGTTCCATTCGGCATTGGGCGAAATTGAGAGATAGCCGCCCAAAGACGCAGTCGGATAAGTCGAGGAAGCGTTTTGGGATAAGGCGTAGTTGATAAAATACTGCTGCTGGTTGGACAGGTAAGTCGTGCCGTCAAAATTATAAAGCGGAAACTGACCGAGCGACACGCTCAGCCAATTCCATTTTCCGGGCAGCTGGTAAGTATAGTACAATTCGTCAAAAGTGTTTGACGCCGTCGTATAATCGTTGATGCCGGTAACGGCGCCGATGCGGTTGTTGATGTCCTGTGCGGTTGCGCCGCTGTATTGCACGGCATTATACGCCGCCGTCAAGGTACCGCTGCCGTATTCGTTGTTGAAAGTCTCCCAGGTCAGAGAAGGATAAAGCATGCCCTGAAAAGCGGTCTTTTTGCCGCTCGGCGCTCCGTATTGCGGCATAAACGAGAAATCAAGCGCAAAACCGATGCCGTATTCCTTTTGCAGACGGTCCTTGAAATCCGAATATTTCTGCATCAGGTTTTCAATTCTGCGGCCGGCGCGGCGCTGTTCGGAAGCGGCAATCCGCTGGCGCGCGCTTTTGGACTGGTAAAACTGCGGCGGAACATCCGAAATTTCCTGCGCCCGGAGTTCCGGCAGCAGAAAAAACATCCCGGACAAGATCAAAAGACTACGGCTAACAACTTGATTTCGCATATTATATCCTTTCATTCTAATGATTTGAAAAAGATATATAGGCCAAATCCGCCGTTTTAAAGGGCGGCTGAAAAGATCTGTCGTAAGTTTTGCATACGAGAAGAATTCAAATATTTTCACAACGGCGACAGCCGGTGTTGCTGCTCTGCAGCCGCAGAATCCGTCCTTCGGCGCAGGCGGACGTCAAGGTCGAATAGCCGTCCGCGCACGGCACGCCGCTGCACCTGCCGCAGGTTGAACCGGGCTGCTGTTCAAAAACCTGCCCGTCT
>JAFUQJ010000141.1 GCA_017480995.1 Alphaproteobacteria bacterium | reverse complement strand
GTCGGTCCCTGCTGGCGGTCGTTGATTTCGTTAATCCAGACTTTGCCGGACTTATCGACAATCAAATCGGCGCCGGCAATACCGACTTTTCCGCTCAAAGCCATCAGACGCGACAATTTGGCGCCGACTTCCGCAATCTGGCGGCGGATGTTTTCGGGATAGACATAACCGACATCGTTGCCGACGCCGTTGCTCTCGCCGCTGGTCAAGTGTTCATCGCCGACGGCTTTGAGCGTGCCGCGGCCGACGACGGTCACGATATTGTCTTCGTTTATGCCGGCAGCGGCCGCCTGTTGCAGCAGCTCATCGAGCGTATCGGGATTAAAGGCGTCCATCTGCGGCGTCATATTCATCTTTTTGGCGCCGAACATTTTTTCGTCGGCTTTCATATTGCCGGCAAAAAACGACAAATTACTCTCAAAGCCGTTGATAAAACAGGCTACTTTGCGTTTGCCCTTATGGCTGATGACGTCTTTGACAAAATCTTCGCAGGAATCGATAAACAGGGTGCCTTTACCGCCGGCATTGCCGTTTTCGGAACAACAATCCTGCACTACGACGCGGCCGTCTTCGTTTTTGACGGCGTCATATACTTCTATCAATTCGTCTATCGGCGTTTCATGGCTGACATGGCGGGTCGGAATTTTATAAGCCGACAAACCCGCGGTATCAAGAATCTTCAGCAAATTTCCTTTTTCTTCAAAATAACCGCGCAGATTCTGCTCGACGGTAGCGACGATTTCGGTATTCAGTCCGCGTTCTTCAAGATGCCGGCTCCAGCCGAGGTTATTGACGTAAGAAAAAACGGCCACTTTACGATTTTCTACGCTTTCACGCGGCAGCAACGCGGTAATGCGCCGGGTGATATGCTCGGGAAAACCGTCCGTATAGGGCAGGGTGTCCTCTTCCATTCCGTACTGCGGAATATTCTTGAAACACTGTGCGCCGCGAATGCCGCCGGATATGACCGTTTCGACGCCGCGGGAAGCAAATTCCTGCAAAATCTCGCCGCGCTGCGGAATATAAGTCGGCATAACCACGCTGACGTTTTGTTCCTTAAACTCGGCGGCCACGGTTTCCAATACGTTATTCAATTCATTGTTTATCTGTTTGACTTTACTCATCTTTCTATCTCTTTTTGCGTTTTTACAATTTTGCGAAATTTATTCCGTTTGCCTCTGAATGCCTAAATTTCCGATGATGAAAACATTCAGAGGCTGCGCAAAAGCAGCTTAAACAGACGCAAAAACAGATATACAAGAGCCGCGGACGGGCAGAAATTAACGGTTAATGATGATGCAGACATGAATTTTTATCCTCTGAAAAACGATTTTTGAAAGTTTGTTATCAATATCCCCTAAATGCTAAAACTCGATATTCTTTAAAAGCATCTAGAGGTTGATAATGAGGATAAAAACGTAATGAACGGACAAAGCGATAATCCCGGGCAAACCTCTGAAGTCTGACCGCAGCAGTCGCAAATATTCAAAACGACAATTCTGCATGATTACCTTTGTCTCAAATTAACAAACTGTCGTTTATGATATTAGACTTAAAATAAAAATGTCAAACAAAAATTTCGGAATTGTCAAAAAAAAACCGGCTTTGTTGGCCGGTTTTTGCTTTTTTTAAGAATTCATGGTATTGAAGAAATCTTCGTTGTCCTTGGAATTTTTGAGTTTATCAAGCAAAAATTCCATACCGTCGGTCATGCCCATCTGCATGAGAACACGGCGCAAAACCCACATTTTGGACAGGCGGTCGCGATCAACCAGCAGCTCTTCCTTACGCGTGCCCGAACGCGTAATGTCAATGGTCGGGAAGAGGCGCTTGTCGGTCAGTTTGCGATCGAGAATAATCTCGGAGTTGCCGGTTCCCTTAAATTCTTCGAAAATAACCTCATCCATGCGCGAGCCGGTATCAATCAGCGCGGTGGCGATGATGGTCAGGGAACCGCCCTCTTCGACGTTGCGCGCCGCGCCAAGCAACCGTTTGGGCCGCTGCAGGGCATTGGCGTCGACACCGCCGGTCAGAACCTTGCCGGAGGACGGAATGACGGTATTATAGGCACGGCCGAGACGCGTAATCGAATCGAGCAGAATAACAACGTCTTTTTTGGTCTCAACCAAACGCTTGGCCTTTTCGACAACCATTTCGGCAACCTGAACATGGCGTGTGGCGGGTTCGTCAAAAGTCGAGGAAATGACTTCGCCCTTGACCGAACGCGTCATATCGGTTACCTCTTCGGGACGTTCGTCAATCAGCAGCACCATCAGATAACATTCGGGATGATTGGCGGCAATCGCATGGGCAATGTTTTGCAGCATAACGGTCTTTCCGGTACGCGGCGGCGCCACAATCAGGCCGCGCTGTCCCTTGCCCTGAGGCGAAATCAGGTCAATGACGCGGGTAGTATAGTCTTTCTCGCCGCAGATAATGTCAAAATTGAGCTTTTTGGTCGGATAAAGCGGCGTCAGGTTGTCAAAATTAACCCGCAGTTTGGATTTTTCGGGATCTTCGAAATTAATCTTATTGACTTTGGTCAAAGCAAAATAACGCTCATTGTCCTTGGGCGCGCGGATTTCGCCTTCGACGGTGTCGCCGGTGCGCAGACCGTATTTTTTGACCTGAGCCGGAGAAACGTAAATGTCGTCGGGACCGGCCAGATAATTGGACTGCGCCGATCTCAGAAAACCGAAGCCGTCCTGAAGAACTTCAATCGTTCCTTCGCCGTAAATGGTTTGATCATCGCCGGCGACTTTTTTCAGAATGGCGAACATCAGATCCTGGACACGCATTGAAGAGGCGTCTTCAATGCCGAGTTCTTCCGCCTGAGTCAGCAACTCAGTGGGAGATTTCTGCTTTAAATCTTTTAAATTCATGGAAACCTTTTGTATTGGGGAAAGTGATTATCAGAATTGACAGTGTTTTTATAAGAAGTTTTTGTTTTATTGTCAATGTTTTTTGCCCGGCAGGTTATTAACAGCCCCGCAGGGCTACTTAAATATTTTTAAAATGTTTTGGTTGTTTGTATAGTCGTGTGGGTATTGTTGATAAGTTTTTATTCTGACGGTTATCCAAAAGTTAACTGTTTGTTAACAAGTTTCTGAATAATTCGTTAACCAAAAATTAATATTTCGATTTTTCAATAAGGGACTCTGAAAAAGCTGATTCTTTAGATGATGTGCATAAAAATTCTTATGCACAGTTTGTGGATTTCGGCGCAGCCTGTGCGTAAGTGATAAGATTAAATTTTACTTTACGGTGATAAAATAATATAAAACAAAAAAGAGGCGGTTTTATGCACAGGAAGCGACGCGTCTGTTGATAACCACGCCAACCTTTTGAAAAAGGATAATTTTATGAAGCTCATCGGAATTACCGGTTCTATCGGCTGCGGCAAAACGACGATTGCCAAAATCGTCAACCGGCTCGGGTATCCCGTTTTTGACGTTGACGGCTGGGTAAGAAGAATATATTTCGACAAAGGCTTTTTGCAAGTCCTTGAACAAAATTTTCCGGGGACGGTCAAAAACGGCGCGGCCGACAAAAGGGCGCTCAGGAATTTGGTGTTTTCCGACAATCGGAAGCTGAAGCTGCTGGAAAGCCTGATTCACCCGTTTTTGAAAGAAAACCTGAAAAAAATCATCAGAAACAATGCCGGGCGCGACGATCTGTTTTTTTTGGACGTTGCGCTGCTGTTTGAGATGAAGTGGGACAAATACTGCGATTTTATTATCGTTGCCGACGTTGATTATGAAATTCAAAAGCAAAGGGTTATGAAAAGGGACAATGTTTCGGCCGAGGAT
>JAFUQJ010000140.1 GCA_017480995.1 Alphaproteobacteria bacterium | reverse complement strand
TCCTTGGCGGTGACGTCAAGGCCGATGGTCGGTTCGTCAAGAAACAAAATCTGCGGCTTGTGAAGCAGCGAGGCGACGATTTCGCAGCGCATGCGCTGGCCGAGAGACAGGGAACGCGTGGGCGAGTTCAGAAGATCGCGGATTTCAAAAAGCCGGACCAGCCGCGAGAGGCGCCGTTTGAAGGCGATTTCTTCCAGATTGTAGATTTTGCCCATCAGCGCAAAGCTGTCCTGCACCGGCAGGTTGTACCACAACTGTGAGCGCTGGCCGAAAACGGTGCCGATGTCGCAGGCGATTTTTTTGCGGTTTTCCCACGGAACCAGCCCTTTTATCAATGCGGTTCCCGAGGTCGGATACAGAATGGAGGAAAGCATTTTGATGGTGGTGGATTTGCCGGCGCCGTTGGGCCCGATGAAAGCGACGCGTTCGCCTTTCCCGATCTCGAAAGAAATTCTGTCAACGGCGGTTATCGTTTTGTATTCGGGGGAAAAAAAACTTTTCAGGCCGCCGCCGTTTTTCTTGAGCTTGAATTTTTTGGTAAGCTGCTTAACTTCAATAATGTTAGTCATTTTTTATCCACCTTTCAATCAGCCCTAAAGTATAAGTTTTTTGCGCCTTAAAGCAAGTTTTATTTGGGGCGGATGTGCGTTTTTTTAAAATAATGCTTGTCAAACCGGATAAATTTGTGCTAACAAGTCAATCACGGGTCGGCTTGATCCGATTAATTTGTTTTAATTTTTTTGAGGTTTATCATATGACTGATACAGCAAACCGCGTTAAGAAAATCGTTGCAGAGCATCTTGGCGTAGAAGAATCTAAAGTTACCGAAAACGCCAGCTTCATCGACGATTTGGGCGCCGACAGCCTGGATACAGTAGAATTGGTTATGGCTTTCGAAGAAGAGTTCGGTTGCGAAATTCCTGACGAAGCCGCAGAAAAAATTCTTACCGTAAAAGATGCTATCGATTATCTTTCTAAGAATGCTTAAGTCTGTATGACTTTGGAAATATCGTGAAACTCGCTCATACTCCTATAAGCGAGTTTCATTCTTATGTAGACGCTAACAATTGAGGAAACTTGTATGAGAAGAGTTGTTGTAACCGGTATGGGTATTGTTTCTCCTCTCGGCCGCGGTGTCGAGCATAACTGGAAAAGCCTGCTGGACGGGAAATCCGGAATCAGAAAAATTGAAAATGTCGATCTGAAAGACATTCCGGTTACCATCGCCGGTCAGGTGCCTTGGGGCGAAGGTGAACATGAGTTCAATCCCGATACGGTTTTGCCGCCCAAAGATCAAAAGAAAAATGACAAATTTATTCTTTACGGTCTGGCCGCCGGCGGCGACGCTCTTGAAGACGCGGGCTGGAATCCCGAAACGGCCGCCGAAGAGGAAAAATACCGCGCCGGCGTAATGATGGGTTCGGGTATCGGCGGTTTGCAGACGATTTACGATAATTCGGTTTCTTTTAACGAAAGCGGAATGAAACGCATTTCGCCGTTCTTTATTCCGTCCTGCCTGATTAATCTGATTTCGGGCAACCTGTCTATCAAATACGGCCTTAAAGGTCCGAATCATGCCTGTGTCACGGCCTGCTCGACCGGTACGCACGCCATCGGCGACGCCGCGGCGATGATTGCCCGCGGCGATGCCGATCTGATGGTTGCCGGCGGCGCGGAATCGGCGGTCAACGTTTTGGGGCTGTCCGGTTTTGCGAGAATGAAAGCGATTACTTCCGATTTTAACGATGCTCCCGAAAAAGCCTCCCGTCCGTGGGACAAGGCCCGCAGCGGGTTTGTCATGGGCGAGGGAGCCGGCGCGCTGGTGCTGGAAGAATATGAGCATGCCAAAAAACGCGGCGCCAAAATCTATGCCGAGGTTGTCGGCTACGGCATGAGCGGCGACGCTTATCATATTACCGCGCCTTCGGGCGACGGCGCCTACCACGCGATGAAAATGGCCGCCGAGCATGCGGCCGAGCACGGCGTCGAGCTTTCCGACATCGGTTATATCAATGCGCACGGAACATCCACGCCGGCCGGCGACGTCGGCGAGGCGATGGCCGTCAAACGGCTGTTCGGCGACGAAGGCATTAAGAAAGTTTCGATGTCTTCCACCAAATCGGCCGTTGGGCATCTGCTCGGCGCGGCCGGCGCGGTTGAAGCGGTTTATTCGATTATGGCTTTGCAGACGCAGACTTGTCCGCCGACTTTGAATCTTGATAATCCCGAAGAAGAGCTGGCTGACTTTGATTTGGTTCCGCTTAAGGCCAAAAAGCGCGAAATCAAAGCCGCGATGTCAAATTCATTCGGTTTCGGCGGAACGAACTCTTCCGTCATTTTCAAGAAAATCTGATTTAACGGGGCTCCCTTCGGCGTATCAAAACGTTGAGGGGAGTTTTTTATCTTGCGGGTAACAATATGAAAAAACTTATTCTTTTACTGTTTTTGACGGTTGTGATTGTTGTTGCCAAAGTCAAGAACTGGGTTTATGAACCGGGGCGTTTGGAAAAGCCCGTGCAAACGGTTGTTTCCAAAGGAGCAACGGTAGCCGGAATAGCCTTGCAGCTCAAGGAAGCCGGTGTTATCGAAAAACCGTGGCTGTTTCGGCTGGCGGCGCGCTGGTATCGGCTGGATACCAGTATCAAAGCCGGAGAATATGAGTTTACGCCGCATATTTCGATGTTTGACGCAATTGAAAAAATGGCCCGCGGCGAGGTCCTGTATCGCAAGATTACGGTGCCCGAAGGGCTGACGACCAGGCAAATTCTCGATATTATCGAAGCCGACGACAATCTGTGCGGCGAAATTACGCTGCGGCCGGACGAGGGGGGGCTTCTGCCCGAAACATACAGTTTTGTTTACGGCGACACGAAAGACAGCATTATCCGGCAGGCACAGGAAGCGATGAAGAAAGCGGTTGCCGAGGCGTGGGAACGGCGGGCCGAGGGGCTCCCGGTCAAAAACAGCGCGGAGCTGCTGGTGCTGGCTTCGATTGTGGAAAAAGAAACCGGCATTGCCGAAGAACGCGGTCTGGTGGCTTCGGTTTTTGTCAATCGACTGCGCAAAGGAATGCGGCTGCAGACGGATCCGACGGTTATTTATGCGCTGACCTCCGGCCGGGCAGATCTTGAGCGGGCTTTGACGCGCAAGGATCTGGAAGTGGACAGTCCGTATAATACTTATAAATATTACGGTCTGCCGCCGAAGCCGATTTGCAATCCGGGGCTGGCTTCTTTGCTGGCGGCGGCAAATCCGGAGATGAGCGATTATCTTTATTTTGTGGCAAGCGGCGACGGCGGGCATAATTTTGCGGCGTCGTTGAACGATCATAATAAAAATGTCAGTTTGTGGAAGAAAAAGCGTAAACCTTAAAATTTTTTCTTGTTTTTGGACAAAAATTTTTGTAGGCTGTCCGTATCGAAAAAATTCTTTAGATATAGATATTCTCTTAAGTTAAACAATTAAAAATTACCGCGTATGAATTTACTTACAAGATTGGCGTACCATCTGCGGCTT
>JAFUQJ010000139.1 GCA_017480995.1 Alphaproteobacteria bacterium | reverse complement strand
CAGAAAAGAGAGGGAGCGAGGGTGACAGAAAGAGAGTGTCATTCTCGGACGGGACGCAGTCCCTGATCCGAGAATCCAAGTGGTAATAAAGCCATATAATTTTCTGGATCCTCGTGTCAATTCCTCGCTTCGCTCGGGCACGAGGATGACAGAAGGAAAGAGGGCACGAGGATGACCGAAAAAAGAAAGGGAGGGCACGAGGATGACATAAAAGAGGGGCATGACAAAGAGGGGCTTTGCGGCCGGAATGACAAGGGGGGCTGGACCCTCGGGTCAAGCCCGAGGGTGACAGAAAAGAGAGGATACGAGGATGACGAAGAGAAGGACTCAGGTCTGCGGCTTTCAGGCGCGAGGATGATACAGAGGGGTGTTGCGGTCGGGATGACAAGGAGGGGCTGGACCCTCGGGTCAAGCCCGAGGGTGACATAAAAGAGGGGCCCGAGGGTGACATGAAAGATGAGCCCGAGGGTGACATAATGGGGCAAGGGCGATATAAAAGAGGGGCCGAGGATGACCAAGAAAGAATTAATTAAATCGGCATCTGCATAATCGTATTATAGGCTTTTATTGCCGTGTCGCGTACGGCGACAACCGTTTCCAGGGCGACTTCAGCGTTGGATACAGCCAGAACAACGTCCTGAATGTCGGCTTTGCCCTGAATGCCGGCAATTGACGTGCGCTCCGCCTGCCTGTTGAGCGCGGCAACATCTTCGACCGCCGCTTTGACCATGTCGCCAAAACCTTGGGGTTTGGGCTGCTCAATACCGGCGGCGTCGGCAATTTTCTGCTCGCCGGCATTAATTCGGCTCAAAGCCTGCTGATATGCGTTTAAGGCGCTGGAAACATTACTGATCACTGTTTATCTCCCTATTTCAAAAGATCAAGCGTGGCGGAGCTCATTTCGCGCGCCGTCCGCATCATGTTCATATTGGCCTCATAAGCCCGCTGCGCCTCTTTCATGTCCATCATCTCAATCAGCGGATTGACGTTGGGCAGCAGCACATAGCCGTTGGCGTCGGCGCCGGGATTGCCGGGCTCGTATTTTTTTTCAAACTGCGAATTGTCATATTGAATTTTGTTAACGCGGACCATCTGCGCGCCGGTTTCCTGATCAACGTAGTTTTGGAAACTCACTACCTGCCGGCGGTACGGTTCGCCGCCCGGCACGTCGGATACGGAATCGGCGTTGGCCATGTTCTGCGAAATCACTTTCAGACGCTCGGCCTGCGCCCGCATTCCCGAGGCGGCGATATCAGCGCTGATTGTCAGATTGTTCGGCATTCTAAGTTCCCCTCTCAGGCGTTAATCTTGGTGTTCGCCGTTTGCAAAAGCGATTTGTATTTGTTGAAAATGGTAATCGTCTTCTTATATTCACTGCTGGCTTTGCTGGCCTGATTCATCTGGTCTTCCAGAATCACGCCGTTGCCGTCAATCGTGAGCGCGGCCGAAGGATTGGGCGTGTAGACGCGGTAAGAGCGGCTGCCGTTCAGGCCGATATGTTTGGGATTGGTGGTTTTGAGCGTTACGGAAGAAGAGATTTCGGAAGCAAAAGACGGCTCTTCAACCGCGCGGGCCAGATAGCCGGGCGTATTGACATTGGCAATGTTTTCGGCAATAACCTTTTGTTTTGCCGACAAATACTGCATATTCTGACTGGCTGCGTTAAAAACCGAAAGATTTTTAAAGTCCATCTTTTGAAAACTCCCCTGTATGGCTGCGTGTCCCCACACGCAACAGACATGCAAGATATATGCCAAACAAAGCGCTTGCCAATTTCGGCACCCGAAGATAATATATCCGCAGACAATATCTTAAAGGCGTCAAACATGTCTGACCATAATAATAGCAGAAACGGCTCCCAAAACAACCGGGCAGATGATTTGTCCACAGATAACAGCGATTATGCGGTTGCGCTGGGGTATGACGCGCAAAAACACAACGCGCCGGTCGTCACCGCCAAAGGACAGGGCGAAATCGCCCAAAAGATTATTCAGCTGGCACTGGACAACAATATCGAAATCCGTCAGGACGCGGACCTGATTCAGATTTTGCGCGCGGTGGACATTAACGAAGAGATTCCGCTCGAGGCTTTTGCCGCGGTAGCCGAAATTATCTCCTATATTTATCAGCAAAACGGAAAAAGCCTGTAATTTGCAGAGCGTCGTTATGAATTGCAAATCATTTAGCATTTATTTAGATTTGCGGTGTTATAATGCGGCAAAGTTTCAATTTTGAGGACAATCGCAATGCTGCAATATCTGTTTAACCTGCTGTCGGCGCCGGAATATCTGAACACCGTCTATGCCCGCTGTTTTATGGCTTTTTTTGTCGCGCTGATTCTGGCTTTGTCTTTCGGCGACAGGCTGATCAAGATTTTGCACGCGCATCAGGCCAAGGGGCAGCCGATCCGCAAGGACGGGCCCAAAACGCATCTGCTGACCAAAAAAGGCACGCCGACGATGGGCGGACTCCTGATCCTCGGTTCGGCAATCGTCAGCATGCTGATCTGCGGCGAGCTTTCCAATCCGCTGATTTGGGTTTGTATTCTGGTCTTGCTGGTGTTCGGTTTTGTCGGCTTTGTCGATGACTATGTCAAGGTAACCAAGCAGACGGCCAATGCCATGACGGCCAGGATGAAGCTGTTTTTGCAGTTCTCGACGGCTTTGGCCGCGGTCGGCGTTATTTCGTGGCTGATGCCTGAAAATGAGCGTTTTGTTCTTAATTTTCCGTATTTTATGAATTTGATTGTGGACTTGTGGTGGTTCTATGTTCCGTTTGCCATGGTGGTAATTGTCGGCAGCTCAAACGCGGTTAATCTCAGCGACGGGCTGGACGGGCTGGCTTCGGGGCTGCTGGTTGCCGCGTTTACGGTGTTTATGATTTTTGCCTATATTGCCGGTTCGGAATTTGTGAAAGACTACTATCTTTTGCCGGTTCCGCACGCGGCCGAGGTGGCGGTGGTCTGCGCCGCGGTTGTCGGCGGGTGTCTGGGCTTTTTGTGGTTTAACGCCGCGCCGGCCAAAGTCTTTATGGGAGATACCGGTTCGTTGGCGCTGGGCGGTCTGCTCGGCACGACGGCGGTTATTCTGAAACAGGAAATCCTGCTCGCAATTGTCGGGTTTGTTTTTGTGGCCGAGGCGCTTTCGGTGATGATTCAGGTTTTCTGGTTCAGACGCACCGGCAAAAGGTTTTTCAAAATGGCGCCGATACATCATCATTTTGAGCAGTGCGGCTGGCCCGAAACCCGCGTGGTGCTGCGTTTTTGGATCGTCGGCGCGGTTTTGGCGGTTATCGGTCTGACGGCTTTGCAGATGAGATAAGAGAAAGGGAAAAATGATCAGCTTTTCGAGAAACAGCCGCAGCGTTTTTGCAAACTGGTGGTGGACAATCGACAAGGTCCTGCTGGTGATGTTTGCGGCAATTATCATTCTCGGCGCGTTTCTGACCTTTTCGGCCAGTCCTTCGGTGGCCAACCGAATCGGCTTCGGCAGTTTTCACTTTGTCAAAAAGCAAATGCTGTTTCTGCCGGCGGCGGTGGCCGGAATGCTGTTTCTCTCGATGCTTTCGCTCAAAAACATCCGCCGGATTGCGGTCGTCGGCTATGCGGCGACAATTTTGCTGATGCTGTTGACTTTGTTCTTCGGCGTCGAAAACAAAGGTTCGACGCGCTGGATTTCGATACTGGGGTTTCAGCTGCAGCCGTCGGAGTTTGTCAAGCCGTTGTTTGTGATGGTGGCGGCGCTGCTGTTTGAGGCCGGCAAAAAATATCAGGACTTTCCGGGTGTTGCGCTTTCTGCCGGTTTGTTCGGGCTGACGGCCGTTTTGCTGCTGGCGCAGCCCGATGTCGGAATGTGCGTCGTGGTTGCCGCAATCTGGTGTTTTCAGCTTTTTTTGTCGGGCGTGCCGCTGATTTTTATATGGGCGCTGGCCGCCGCGGGACTTGTCGGTGCAGTCGGAATTTACGCCTTTTTTCCGCATGCACAGGCGCGTATTTTGCAGTTGTTTTCGCCGGAGCTGAGCTACCAGGTAAAAAAGGCGATGGCCGCGTTTGAAAACGGCGGCTGGTTCGGCGTCGGTCCGGGCGAGGGCGTGGCCAAACTGCACATTCCCGACGCGCATACCGATTTTATTTTTGCGGTGGCGGCGGAAGAATACGGCATGATTTTCTGCCTGGTGATTGTCGGGCTGTTTGCGGCAATCGTCATGCGGACAATGCTGCTCTCGTGCAAAGAAAACAATCTGTTTATCATTCTGGCGTCTTCGGGGCTGGTGGCGAGTTTTGGTCTGCAGGCGATTATTAACATGGCTTCCACCCTGCATATTGCGCCGACCAAGGGAATGGCGCTGCCGTTTATTTCTTACGGCGGCTCGGCGCTGCTCGGCACCGCGCTCGGAATGGGAATGCTGCTGGCAATTACGCGCAAGAACGTTCACGCGGAGGACAAAGATGAAGAATATTGACAAAAAGCCTTTGGTTATTTTGACGGCCGGCGGCACCGGCGGGCATGTGTATCCGGCGGAATCTCTGGCCGAGGAACTGGAAAAACGCGGCTATGACCTGATGCTGATTACCGATTGCCGCGGCAAGGACAACTATAAAGGCCGGCTCGGACAGATGCCCAACGCGGCGGTGCTGTCGGGCGGCGTTGTCGGCAAGTCCGGGCTGTTTAAAGTCAAAAGCCTTTTGAAAACCTGCGTCGGTATCGTGCAGGCGCTGTTTATTCTGCTGCGCAAGCGGCCGGTCTGCGTAGTCGGGTTCGGCGGATACGCGTCTTTTCCGGCCTGTATGGCGGCGCTGCTGTCGGGGACGGATCTGATTTTGCACGAGCAAAATTCGGTGATGAGCCGGACGAACCGTTATTTGTGCAAGTACGCGGCGCTGACGGCGCAGAGCTTCCGCAATGTCAGACAGGTGCCGGCCGGCGCGAAGAGCGTCTTGTGCGGAATGCCGGTGCGCGCAAATATTGCGGCGCTGGCGGAAAAGCCTTTTGCGGCGCCGGCAGCCGGCGGCAAAATGCAGCTTCTGGTTCTGGGCGGCAGTCAGGGGGCGAAGATTTTCGGCGAGGTGGTGCCGCAGGCGGTGCAACTGCTGACGCCGGAACAGCAGCGGCGTCTGAAAATCTTTCAGCAGTGCCGCAAGGGCGAGGAAGAACAGATTGAAAAGGCTTATCAAAATGCCGAATGCGAAGTCGCCGCCAGCCATTTCTTTGAAGACATGGCCGGTTTGTATGCCGCCACACATTTGGTGATTTCGCGTTCGGGCGCTTCGTCGGTGTCGGAGATTGCGGTTGCCGGCGTGCCTTCGGTTTTGGTGCCGCTGCCGACGGCGGCCGACGACCACCAGACCTCCAATACCAAAGATTTGGCGGAAGCGGGCGGCGCCGTGGTCTTGCGGCAGGATGAATTCACGGCCGAAAAAGTTAAGAAAATTCTTGAAGATCTGCTGCAAAACGCCGGTCGTCTGGAAAAAATGTCGGCCAATGCGCGCAAAGTCGGAATTAAGGACGCGGCAAAACGGTTTGCCGACGCAATCGAAAAAGAAGTTGTCAGGGCATAAAGGAGAAGGACGATGTTTGGTTTGGGGCATAAGAAAAACGAGCTGGTGAAACTGCTTCCCGAGGTGCGGGGGCGCTATGTCTGCGACGAGCCTTTGGCCAAGCATACATGGTTCGGCGTCGGCGGACCGGCGGAAGTGATGTTTTATCCCGAGGATGACAAGGATCTGGAATGGTTTATGCGCACCAAACCCTATAATCTGCCGATCTGCGTTATCGGCGGCGGTTCCAACCTGCTGGTGCGCGACGGCGGCGTGCCGGGCGTGGTGGTCAAACTGGACAGCAAGTATTACCGGCGGATTGAGCTCGGCGACGGCGTGATTACCTGCGGTGCGGGCGTGCGCAACGGCGAACTCAAGAAAGTCATGCTCGAAAACGGGCTCGGCGGTCTGGAGTTTCTGGTTTCGATACCGGGGCATCTCGGCGGTTCGATCAAAACCAACGCCGGCTGTTTCGGCAAGGAAACGAAAGACGTTTTGCTCAAAGTGACGATTGTCAACGGCGAAGGGGAACTGCGCGAGGTACCGGCCGAGGAACTGACGCTCGGTTATCGCAGCAGCTGTTTTCCCGACGACTGGATTATCACGTCGCTGACACTCAGAACCGAGCCGCAGGATCCCGGGAAAACCAAAGAGATTATGGCCGAGCAGAAGGCGTATCGCGAGAAGTCGCAACCGCACAACGTGCGCACGGCGGGCTCGACTTTCAAAAATCCGGAGGGGCTGCGCGCCTGGGAGCTGATTAAAAAGTCGGGCTGCGCCGATTTGCGCGTCAACGGCGCCAAGGTTTCGGAAAAGCACTGCAATTTTTTGGTCAATACCGGCAAGGCGACCGCGCATGATCTGGAAACGCTGGGCGAAACAATCGTGCAGAAGGTGAAGGAACACACGTCGATTACTCTGGAGTGGGAAGTCAAACGTTTGGGTATACACAAATAAATGACGGCTGAAGTTCAAAATAAAACGGAGACAGTCAAAAAACCGGCGGCGGAAAATGTTCTGCGGCCGGAAAAAGAATGGCCCTGGCGGCTGGCCGGCAGCCTTGCCGTGCTGCTGTTTATCGCCTTTTGGGCAGGGCTGGCGCTTACGCTGAAAAACGACTGGGTAAATAAAAAAATCGACGGTTGGAAAAGCGAATTTTACGACTGGGCGGCGGTGCAGGGTTTCGTTTTGGACGACGTGGTCATCTCGGGCCGCGACAAAACCTCGAAAGAGGAAATTAACGCGCTTTTGCAGCTCAAACGCGGCGATAACATTCTCAAAATCGACGTCTATGACATCAAACAAAAGCTGGAGCAGCTGCCGTGGGTTCGGGAAGCGGTCGTGCATAAAAGGTTTTTTCCCAATATTCTGCATATTGAGGTGCGGGAGAAGGAAGTCAAGGCGATCTGGCAGATTAACGAGAAGTTTTATCCGCTGGACGCGGACGGCAAGGTGATTGAGGCCGAGTATCATATCAGCGAGTCGATTTTGCTGATTGTCGGCGCCGGTGCGCCCGAAAACTTCAAAAACCTGATGGAAGCCCTCAAAGACGAAAAATACGATTATCTTGAAAAAGTCAAGGTGGCCAATTTTATTTCGGGACGGCGCTGGAATCTGATTCTCAACGACATTCGCGAAGGCATAACCGTCAAACTGCCGGAAGAAAACATCGGCGAAGCATGGAAAAAATTGTTAAAACTGAACGAAACCAAAGGCATTTTTAAGCGTAAATTAACCATCATCGATTTAAGATTACCCCATAAGATTGTGGTGAAAATCCGCAAGTCCGGCCGTGAAGGCAAGCCGCAGCTTAACCAAAATGCGGCCGAGCACAAAATTTGAGGATGAGGAAAAGAGATCGTGACACATTCGTTTAACAGAGCTACGACCATTGCCGCCCTGGATATCGGGTCTTCCAAAGTGTGCTGTGTTATCGCCAAAATGAGCCGCGACCGCAAGATTAATATTGCGGGCTACGGATACAACGCCTCAAAGGGAATCAAAAACGGCGTCATTACCGACATTAACCAGGCGACGCTGTCGGTCTGCAATGCGGTGGAAACCGCAGAGCAAATGGCCAACGAGCGGATTGACCGCGTGATTGTCAACATCTCGGGCGAGAAAACCAAAAGCGTGATTAAGGAATCGTCGATTGCGCTGAACAAAAACCGGCCGGTTAACGAAAACGACCTCATGAAAGTGGTCGAAAAAGGAATTCACAAAATTAACGTCGAAGGCTGCGAGCTGGTTCATTGTCTGTCAACCAACTATCGGCTCGACGGCGGCGAAGAAATCAAGGATCCGCGCAATATTTTCGGCGAAACGCTGTCGGTTGATATTTTGCTCGGTCTGGTGCCGGACATTGCCTATCGGAACGTGGCGACGGTGATTGAGAACGCGCATCTGGAAATTGCCGGCAAGACGTTTTCTTCCTATGCATCGGGGCTTTCGTGTCTGGTGGACGACGAACGCGAACTCGGCGCGACGGTGGTTGACATGGGCGGCGGCACGACTTCGATTGCCAGTTTCAAACACGGGTATCCGGTTTATTTCGGAGCGATACCGGTCGGCGGCAACAACGTGACCAATGACATCGCCTACGGTCTGACGACTTCTTTTTCGCATGCGGAAAGGCTGAAGACGCTGCACGGCTGCGCTTTTCTGACCAGCCAGGACAATCTTGAAACCATTAACGTTTATCCGGTGGGCGAAGAAGACGACAGCTCCATCAAACAAATTCCGCGGGCGGATTTGATCAGCATCATTACGCCGCGAATCGAAGAGACTTTTGAAATGGTCAACCGCAAACTGGCGGAGGTCGGTCTGCACAACGTCTCGTCTCACCGCGTGGTTTTGACGGGCGGCGCTTCGCAGCTGCCGGGTGTGCGCGAGATTGCCTCAATGGTGCTCGACAAGCAGGTGCGGCTCGGCCGTCCGAAAAATATTCTGAACCTGCCCGACGAACTGTACGGCCCGGCTTTTTCGACCTGCATCGGCATGCTCTTGTTCGTTTTGAATTCGCCCGAGCGCAAGCCCGGCAAGATTGTCAACAAACCGGCGGCCGCAGGCAGCGGCGTCGGCGCGCAGATTGCCTCGTGGCTGAGAATTTTGTTCTCCTGAGCCGGACGGAAATTTTTTGCAAATAAAAATCAAAAATGTTTTCTTGGTAACGAAACCTTAAGGTATTTTGCTTTATTCTGTTTTCAAGTAAAAAATCGGATTTGGGAGTAAGAAATACCATGTCAATCAAGTTAGCTGTACCGGACAAAAACATGATGCAACTTAAGCCGAGAATCTCGGTTATCGGTGTCGGCGGCGGCGGCGGAAACGCCGTTAACAACATGATTTCCCAAAATTTGGAAGGCGTAGATTTTATTGTTGCCAACACCGATGCCCAGGCGTTGGAAAATTCCAAGTCCAGCCGCAAGATTCAGCTCGGCTTGCAGACGACCAAAGGTCTCGGCGCCGGCGCTCGTCCCGAAGTCGGCAAAATGGCGGCCGAAGAAGCCCGCGAGGAAATCGAGCGCGAGCTTGAAGGCGCCAACATGGTGTTTATTACCGCAGGTATGGGCGGCGGTACCGGTTCCGGTGCGGCGCCGGTTGTGGCAAAAATTGCCAAAGAAAAGGGAATCCTGACCGTCGGCGTGGTTACCAAGCCTTTTCAGTTTGAGGGCAAAAAGCGTTATCAGACCGCTGAGACGGCGCTGGAAAACTTTACCAAAGAAGTCGACAGCATTATCGTCATTCCGAACCAGAATTTGTTTAGAATCGCTGACAAAAACACGACTTTGGTCGACGCTTTTGTAATGGCGGACAACGTTTTGTATGCCGGCGTGCGTTCAATTACCGATCTGATGATGATGCCGGGCCTGATTAACCTTGATTTTGCCGATATCAAGGCGATTATGGAAGACAAAGGTAAAGCGATTATGGGCACCGGCGAAGCCGAAGGCGAAGACCGCGCGATCCGGGCCGCCGAACAGGCGCTGGCCAATCCGCTGCTCGACGATTGCTCGATGCGCGGCGCCAAAGGCGTTTTGATTAACATTACCGGCGGCAGCGACGTCAAACTGTTTGAGATTGACGACGCGGCCAACCGCATCAAAGAAGAAGTCGACGAGGAAGCCAACATTATTTTCGGTTCCAGTTTTGACGAGACGCTGGGCGAGAAAATCCGCGTTTCGATTGTCGCCACTGGAATTGAAGACGGCAAGGGCGGCAAAGCGCCGGCTGTCAAACCGGTAATCGCCCCGAGCTATGTCGAAGAAAGTTTTGTGAAGGTTGATGCTGAACCTTCCGCTCCGAATGTCGGTCTGCAAGACAATTTGGAGGTCTTCTCGGCTGTTAAGAGCGAGCTTGAGCCCGCGCAGCTTGACGAAGTCATAGATAAAGCAACGGCCTCCTCCCTGCAGGACGATGCCGAGGAAGAAGAAGTCGTAAGCGTTGCCGTAACGCCGGAGGCTCAGCCCGAGGTCAAATTCGATGATTTTGATTCTCTTGAGAAATCCAGCGTTATGGAAGAACTGCCGAACGCCTCTTCTTTGTTTAAAGCTATTATTAACAAGCCCGACGATATGAGCGAAGAAGAAATGCTCGAAAACGCCATACCCTCGGCCGAAAACACCTTTAAGGCCAAAACCGCCGTGCGCGCGGTTGAAGAAGAGCCGGAATTATTTCCCGAGCACAATCCTTTGAAAGCAGCTGTCCGCAAGCCGGAAGATGTTGAAGAACTGATTGTCAGCGAAGAAGAAAAATATACGAGAACCCCGACTTTTATCGAAAGAGTGACCGGTTTCTCGATTGCCAGGCGGAATCAGAAAAAGCAGAAAGAGGCCGAGCGCAAGCAGGAGCCTGTCAGCCCGAGTTTTTCCGACGGCGAGTTCGGTCAGGAAGACAGGTTGAATTTGGAAATCCCGTCGTTCCTGCGCAGAAAATAATTATTAAGTTGTAAACCAAAAAAAGCCCCGCCTGCCGCGGGGTTTTTTGTATGAACGAACGCACGGAAATTCAAAACAGGCTGCCCTGTGCGGGAGCGGCGAGGGCGGCTATGGCTTCTTTGACAATCGGAATCGTAATGGCGTGTTTGCGCTCGAGCGAGATGTTGTCGATTTCTTCGACCAGGCGGCGCGCATAAGAGAACGAGCGCTGCATGTTGCCGAGCATATAGCCGATTACCTCAGGCGCGGGGAGAATCTGCCGGTCGTCAAAAAGTTTGACCAGCAGGGCCGAGAGCAGGTCGTCATCCGGGATTTTGATTTCGATGGCCGGCAGGATGTTGAGACGCGAACGCAGGTCGGGCAGGCTTATCGGCAGCCGCGCCGGCGCGGTGTTGGCGGTAAAAAGAATGTTTCCGCCTTCGTCGCGATACAGGTTGTAGATGTGAAACAAGGTTTCCTGACTGACGAGGTTTTCGAGGTTTTCGACAATCAGGCATTTGTGTTCTTCAAAAATTTTGCGCACGCCGTTCAGGTTCAGCTGCTCGGCGCGGATGCTCGGAACCTTGTAGGGATGTTCGGTCAGACGGGCGACATTGGTGGCAAAGACGTTGGCCAGGTGCGTTTTGCCGCAGCCTTCGGGGCCGTAAATGCAAATGCCGAAATAAGGCCAGTCCGGCCAACGGTCAATCAGGGTAACGGCTTCGACATTGCAGTCGGCAACCAGAAAATCTTCGCGGCCGAGGCTTTCGCGGTGCGGAAATTCGAGGGCAAACTGCCGGGATGTCGATGCTGCGGGGACCATTTCGTTATTTCTCTTTGGTTACGTCGTAGACCTTGGCGGTCAGGTCGCCGAGGCTGTACGGTTTAGTAATAAAGTCGAAATCGTCAAAGTTGTCAAGTTCCTGGCGGACAATTTCTTCGGAGTAGCCGGACGCCAGAATGACTTTGATGTCTTTGAGTTTTTCCTTGACGATTTTGGTCAGTTCGGCGCCGCTGATGCCGGGCATGACCATATCGGTTATCAGAAGGTCGAATTTATTGTCTTTTTCGAGTTGTTCAAGCGCGTTTTCGCCGGAATTGCAGCCGATGACGTCGTAGCCTTTCTTTTTGAGCGCGCGCACAGCAAAACTGCGAACCGAATCTTCGTCTTCGACGAATAGAATCCGGATTTGCTGGTTGTCTTTGGAAGAGGCTGCGTGCGAGCGGTCAATCGCGTTGGAAACGTTCATGCCCATAATGATTTTCTGGTTGACGTTTAACGGCGCGCTGATTTTTTCCTGCACGCGCAGGATTGTGCGGCCGGCCTTGTTGGTGACGACCTCGCGGTCCGTTTCGGTCTCTTCCTCGGGTTTTTCTTCAAACCGCGGCAGATGAATCGAGAAAGTGGTGCCGACGCCGACGGTGCTGTCGACGGTGATGTAGCCTTCGGTCTGCCGGACAATGCCGTAGACCATGGCCAGGCCGAGGCCGGTGCCGGAGCCGACGATATTTTCTTTGGTCGAGAAGAAAGGATCAAAGATGCGGCTCATGTTTTCGGGCGGAATGCCGCAGCCGCTGTCTTTGACGTCGATGACGACAAATTCGCCCGGCTTGACGGTATCGTCGCCGAAACGGAACGTTTCTTTGAGCGTGTGGGTGCGGGTGGCGATGTGCAGGGTGCCGTCGCCGTTCATGGCGTCTTTGGCGTTGACGGCCAGATTGATGATAACCTGCGAGAGCTGCACCGGATCGACCTTGACGTAACCGAGGTCGGACTGATGATGAATTTGCAGCGTGATTTTTTCGCCGAGAATGCGTTTGAGCATGTGCGAAAGTTCGGCAAAACTTTCGGTAATGTCTATCAGTTTGGGCTGAAGCGGCTGTTTGCGCGAGAAGGCCAGCAGCTGCCGGACCAGACTGGCGGCGCGGTTGGCGTTCTGTTTAATCTGAATGAGGTCGGCAAAAGACGGATCGCCGACGCCGTGGCGCTGCAGCAGCAAATCGGTAAAGCCGATCATGGCGGTCAGCAGGTTGTTGAAATCATGCGCGACGCCGCCGGCCAGCTGACCGACCGCCTGCATTTTCTGAGCCTGGGCAAACTGCTGTTCAAGCGAACGTTGTTTGGTCACGTCAATCAGGTAAATGACAAAGCCCGGCGCCGTTTCGTTCTGCGCGGCGTGAAAACGGTGCATGCCGCTGAGATACAGAGTGGTGATGAGATCGGGGCGCTCGGCGTTGAGGTGGATGTCAAGGCTTAACGACGAGGCCGGCTCGGCGTGGAGTTTGGCGCAGACGCCGCGGAAGGTTTCGCGCTCGGCCGGATTCAGCAGATCCTGAAGATTGCTGTCTTTGAGACGGGCGGCCAGACGCGGGGCAAAAAATTTGACGGCGGTTGCGTTGGTGTCGGCGATTTTGCCGTCGTCGTCGACAAACAGGATGCCGACCGGCGAATTGTTGAACAGCCAGCCGATTTTGTCAGACGCTTTTTCCAGCGCGGCCTCAAGCTGGTTGGTGCTGGGCAGGCGGCCGATGACGGCGCCGCGCACCTTAATCTTTTCGTCTTCGCGGTAGTTGGTCTGAAAGACGTAGGCTTCGGCAGTTTCGCCTTTGCCGTTGGTAAAATGCAGTTTTCCCTGCCAGGAATCTTTCTTTTCGGGAAAGAGCGAGTTCGGCGCCAGAAAATCGTTCAGCCGGCGTCCCTGCAGCTCGGTTTCCGGATGTTGCAGCAAAGCGGCGAAATTATGGTTGACGTATTCGAAGCGGTAATCTTTGTCGGCGGTGTAGAGGCCGATCGGCATGTCGTCGAGAAAATCGTGCAGGCGCGCGCTTTCTTCGCGGAAAATCTGCTCCATGTTGCGGCGCGCGGTAATGTTGTCGGCCGACCAGTAAAAATAGGTTTCCTTGCGGATTTTTTTGATTGAAAAGGCGCCTTCGAAAATCTGGGGCTTTTTGAGATACATCGGCCGCAGCGAAACCTCATACCATTCGAGGCCGTTGAAAACGCGGTCGGTTTCGGGGCGGAGCGTCAGGGAGAGCGTGACTTTTTCGGCGCTGAGGTTTTTGCAGGCGGTTTTGAGGCGGCCGAGGGCGTTCTTGTTGGTCGGGCCCTCGGCCAGATGTTTTTCGAGAAAGCGCAGAACGGTGTTTTGCCTAAACAGGTCTTTGGCCGGATCGTTCTGGATAACGGCTTCGCCTTTCGGCGTTTCAATCCGGCGGGCTTTGAAGTCGCTGCGGATAATTTCGTTGGCAAAGCCGCCGTAGCTGATGGCGGCTTCGCCGGCGTCGAGCGTTTTGATGGTCAGCAGCAGGCAGTAACTGGCGCAGGCGGCGCAGGAAGCCACCAGATAAAGGTAGTATTCCGGATACAGAAAAAACAGGATTATCAGCGCCGTTAATCCGACCAGGGCAAAAGCCAGCTTAATCAGGCAGGCTTGGAGCTGTTTGTCCGGCCTATTGTTGATTTTTGAGTTGCATAACATATCCGATTACCTCTGCGACAGCTTTAAAATGTTCTTCCGGGATGGTCTGGTCCAGTTCGGTCGAGGCGAACAGGGCTCGGGCCAGCGGCGGATTTTCGACCACGGGGATTTCGTTTTCTTCGGCCAGCGCCTTGATTCTCAGCGCAACGGTGTCAATACCTTTGGCGGTGACTTTCGGCGCGTCCATCTCGTTCATTTTGTATTCAAGCGCAACCGCATAGTGCGTCGGGTTGACGATGACGACGTCCGACCTCGGCACCGCTTCCATCATGCGATGGCGCGCGCGTTCCATGCGCACCTGGCGGATGCGCGATTTAATCAGCGGATCGCCTTCCATCTGTTTGTATTCGTCTTTGACTTCCTGCTTGGTCATGCGCAGCTTTTTCAGGTGGGTGTACTTCTGATAGGCGTAATCGGCCAGCGCGATGACCAAAACCGCAATCGTGACCGTAAACAGCAGCAGGACGACGATTTTGTGGATAAATTTGAGAATGGCGACATTGTCCATGGCCGGCAAAAGTTCGACTTTGCCGAGATAGGGTTTGATGACCAGCAGGGCCACAAACGAGATGACCGTTATTTTGACAATTCCCTTGAGCGCTTCAACGACTTTTTTCATGTTGATGAAATTGGCCAGCGAAGCGAAGATGTTGAGCTTTTCCCATTTGGGTTCGAGTTTTTTGGGGGCATAAATAAAGCCGGTCTGAGCAATGCTTCCGAGTACGCCGAGTGTCATGAAAATCAAAAACGGGAAGCTCAGAATCTTAAGCAGGTTGAGCGCGGCGCCGGTGAACAGACCGCGGAAGTTTTTGGGCGACACCTCGATGTCGGCGGCGTTTTCGATGTAGCCGACGCCGGCGGTGTAAAACCATTTCATCATCAGCGGGAACAAAAGCCAGATGACAAAAAGCATGCCCATGAGCATTAAAAAGCTCTTGGCGTCCTGCGAGATTGCCACGTCGCCTTCTTCTTTGGCTTTGCTGATTTTTCGTTCCGAAGGTTCTTCGGTTTTGGAGGCTTCGTCTTCTTCTTCGGGAGCAACCATTCTCGCGCCTCCCTAGCGTAAAAACTGCTGAACGCCGTCTTCAAAATATTTGGTGAACCAGATAATCATTACCGGCGCGGTAATGAACAGCAGGCCCAGGCCCAAATATATCTGCAGCGGCAGGGACAGGAAAAAAATGTTGAGCTGCGGCATCAGACGCGAGACCAGGCCGATACCGCTGTAAAAAATAATCGTAAAAGCGATGAAAGGCGAGCCTATCTTGAAACCGATGACAAACGACTGATTGAAACTGCGGCTCAGGTTGTCGGCAAAATCGCCGAGCGGAAGTTTGGCCGAAACCGGCAGCAGCGCATAGCTGTCGATGACGGCACTCAGCATCAGGTGATGAATATCGGTCAGAAAAATGACCGTCAGCGCGACAATGCTCAAAAAGGTCTCAACCACAATCGACTGGTTTTGGGTGGCAGGGTCAAATATCTGCGCGTTGCCGAAACCGATGGCCTGTCCGGCGGTAAAACCGGCCAGATTAAGCGCGGTGAAGAGAATCTGCATAACCAGTCCGATAAACAGGCCGACGACGATTTCCGAGAAAATATACTGCAAAAACAGCAGCGTTTCCCGCGGCTGCGGCGGCAGCTGCGGCGCAATCAGCGGCATCAGAACAATCGACAGGGCAACAGAGACCGAAAGGCGAACCTGCGTGTTGACATAAGAACTCATAAAGCCCGGCATTATCATCAGTGCCGTGCCGAGACGCAGAAATACCATCAAAAAGGCATAAATGTTCAGGCTGACGAGGTTTTCCATGGGCGCTATCCGCCGGCTATCCGGTCAAACAAAGATTCGGTTAAAGCGCGCATTTGTCCGAGCATAAACGGAAAGAGCAGGATAATCGCAACAAAAACGCTGATGATTTTGGGGACAAAGGCCAGCGTCATTTCCTGAATCTGCGTCAAGGCCTGAAAAATACCGACAATCAGGCCGACAAACAGCGCAACCAGCAAAACCGGGGTTACGACCTTGAGGAGGGTAAAAACCGCTTCGCGCGAGATGTCTAAAACTTCAACTTCATTCATGGGCGTTACTCAAGAGGGGTTTGCTGTTCAAAATAAAAATGATTCTGCAGGCCGGTGAAAAAGACGCCGTCAAAGCCGGTGGCGACAATATCCTTGAAATGCCTGGCAATAATGCGCCGCCATTCTTCGTTCCAGTATTGCGCGATTACGGCGTTCGGTTCGACAAAGGATTTGCGGACCAGCCAGGAAGGCGCCCCGATTTTCCAGCGGTCACGCCAGAAATAGTCCTGCGGCGAGGCTTCGGAGACGTTCATTTCGGCAATGAGCAGGCGGCGCGAACCGTTTTTCTTGAACTGCATCCGGCGGATGTCTTCGGGACTGAAACGCTTGGTATGCGCAAACAGCGGTTTGATGACGACAATATCGTAATTGGTGCGGCTGATGTCCTGCACAAAGCGGTCTTTGGAGGTGTAGCGGCTGTCGTCGGTCAGGAGCAGAATGTTGCGCGCGTCCGCGATCTTGTTGACATTTTTGGCCGAATCGTTAATCAACGGCTGGGAAGCAATGTCGTTAAACGCGTTTTCCGGATTTTCGAACACGTATAGGATTTTCTTGTCCAGCACCGAGCGGACAATTGCCCGGTCCGCGGCTTCGGAAGATTGGCAGTAGTCGATGCCGATAAGTCCGAGATTGTTGTTGAACGTGATGTTCTGTTCTTTGCCGTCACCGCAAAACAGGTTGTTGAGCGCAACCGCGTCGATTGAGCGGAGATATTTGTATTCCGGCGTGTCGGGTTTGGGCTGTTGCGGCGTTTCGTTTTCGCGGGACAAAAAGGTGGTGTCTTCGATGCTGCCTTTTTTGCGGCGCGAAAGATTGTAGCCGTCGCGCGCGTCTTCCCAGGCGCTGCGGTACAACAGCTCCTGACCTTCGTGGGTAATGATTTTGAAATCCGGCTTGTTTTCTTTGGCGTAGTCTATCAGCATCTGCAGGTTGTCGCGCATGTCGGCGCGATAGTTGCGAATCTGCATCGGCAGATATTTCATGTCGAGAATTTTTTCTTCCGGCGTGTAGGGATTGGCGCTGTTGAAGCCATATAAGCCGGCACCGGCGGAACGCGCCGCCAGCACCGACAAAAAGGCCAGAACAATGCCGTATTTCAAACTAGGTGACAACATCGGCCTGGTGTTTTCCTGTTCTTTCGGGGATTTCCGCAACCGCCATGGCGATTTTGAAAATCTCGGTTAACATTTTGAGCGGATCGTCGTTCAGGTCGGTTTTGCTGTAGCGCTCCAGATAAACGCGAATGGTTGCGCCCGAGGAACCGGTGCCCGAGAGGCGGTAGACAATCCGCGAGCCGTCGGCAAAGCGGATAATCAGGCCGTTTTTGGTCGAGCTGTGGTCAACCGGATCGTTATAAACGAAAGCGCCGGCGTCGGAAACCGTGAAACCTTCCAGCGTCTGACCGGGAAGCTCGGGCAGACGCGCTTCAAGATCGGCCATGAGTTTGTCGGCAACGGCGGTGTCAACGCCTTCGAAGTCAAAGCGGACATAGTAGCTGCGGCCGTATTTCTGCCAGTGTTCGCGGGTAATCTGCTCAACGGATTTGCCGGTGGCGGCAATGATGTTCAGCCAGAACAGAACCGCCCAGATGCCGTCTTTTTCGCGGATGTGGGACGATCCGGTGCCGAAACTTTCTTCGCCGCAGAAAGTGATGCGTTTGGAATCCATGAGGTTGACGAAATATTTCCAGCCGGTCGGGACTTCGTAATAGCCGATGCCGTGCGTCTGAGCAACGCGCGCGACGGCGGTGGAGGTGGCGGCCGATTTGGCAACGCCGTAGATGCCGTTTTTGTATGCCGGAATCAGGTTGAAATTGTCGGTGATAATGGCCAGCGAGTCACTCGGCGTTACAAAAAATCCGGGGCCGAGAATCATGTTGCGGTCGCCGTCGCCGTCGTTGGCGGCGCCGAAGTCGGCCGCTTTGTCGGAAAACATGAAGTCAACCAGTTCTTTGGCGTAGACCATGTTGGGATCGGGATGCAGGCCGCCGAAATCGGGCAGCGGCGTGTCATTGACAACCGAGCCTTCGGGCGCGCCGAGCAGCTCTTCGAAGATTTTGCGGGCATAGGGGCCGGTGACGGCGTTCATGGCGTCAAAACGCATGGTAAAGCCGTTTTCGAATAACCGGCGGATAGCCGCAAAATCAAAAATTTGCTGCATCATTTCAACATAGTCTTTGACCGGATCGATGACTTCAATCTGCATGCCGCAGACTTCCTGCGTGCCGAGCCGCGACAGGTCAACGTCTTCAATGTCGCAGATTTTGTATTCTTTGACGTTGAGCGTTTCCTGATAAATTTTGTCGCTGACCGAGCTCGGAATCTGGCCGCCGCTGGCATTGGAATATTTGATGCCGAAGTCGCCGGATTTGCCGCCGGGGTTATGCGAAGCGGAAAGGATAAAACCGCCGTCGGCCTTGTTTTTGAGAATGACGTTGGAGCCGGCCGGGGTTGACATAAAGCCGTTTTGGCCGACAATCAGTTTGGCCGCGCCGTTGGCCGCCGCCATCTTGATGATTTTCTGAATTGCCGTGTCGTTGTAAAAACGTCCGTCGCCGCCGACGACAAAGGTTTTGCCTTTGAGATCGCCGATAACGTTGAAAATACTCTGCATGAAGTTTTCGACGTAATTCGGCTGAAGCACGGTCTGAGATTTGCGGCGCAGGCCGGCAGTGCCCATTTTCTGGTCGGTATAAGGCGTAGTCGCAACAGTTTTTATCATGATTTTTCCTCTTGTCTGAACGAATATGATTATGAGCCGAAGTTTAGCACTCCGGCTCATAAAAACAAGTCTTAATATCAACTTATCATAGGGTTTAGGGGCAGATGAACTCGGCCAGATTTTTGATTTCCATCTTGGCGGCCAGATGCGAGGTGGTCATGCGCCGGTTCAGGCCGGGCAGATTCATGTCGAGCACGGTCAGGCCTTCGAGAAACAGCTCGCGGTAGATAACGCGGTCTTTGAGGCCGGGACAAAAGCGGAAGCCGTACAGCTTGCCGATTTTTTCGAGCTGTTCGAAAATAAATTCCTTGTTGCGCGAGCGGGTGGCCGAGATTTTGTTGCCGCAGACAATCCAGTTGAGGAAACTTTTGCCGCGCGCGGCCAGCTGTTTTTTGGTTTCCCAGACAAAATCAGCATAGTGGCCGGGAGCTTTGACGCGCGCGTCGGCAAAGTCAATGTCGGCAAGAGCGCCCATGTCGACCAGGCTGTCGGTCATCGGGGTAATCAGCGTGTCGGCATATTGATGCGCCGCTTCAAACAGGTAATTTTTGCTGCCGGGCGTGTCTATGATAATGGCGTCGTAACGGCCGCGGATGTCCAGAATCAGGTCGTGGATGCGATTCAGGTCTTCGGGGATGCGGGCATAGTCCGCCGCCGGCTTGACGACATAGTGTTCGGGAATGCCGAGATGCAGGCCGTTTGCCGCGCAGAAGTTTTTGCGGTTTTGGACGTATTTGGTCAAAGAACTCTGACGGCCGTCAAAATCCATGGTGGCGACCGAGAAGCCTTCGTTCAGCAGCTTGACGGCAAGGTGCATGGCGATCGTCGATTTGCCGGTGCCGCCTTTTTCGTTGCCGATGACGATGATATGTGCTTGATGCGGGGTATCAGACATTATTTTTGCTCAGCCATGGCCAGTTGTTGAATCGGGTTGGACGCAATCACTATACAGGATTTGTTTTCTTTTTTCAAACGATTGCAGGTTTTATCCGCCTGATTTTTTTCGAGGCCGACCAGTTTGGAGCGATAGACGACGGCGGCGCCTTTGGCGGCGGCTTCAATGTCAATCCGGGCTTTTTTGATGTAATTGCTGTTCAGTCCCCGGCGGATTTGCAGCGCATAGTTGCGGGCTTTGGCGTAATTTGAAAAGGCGCCGACCTGTACGCCCCAGCGCGCCTTGTCGGCGGAGGTTTCATCCGCGGTCCGGGCTATTTCGGCGGCATCGGCGGAGGCGGAAGCACCGGCGTCGGCATAGAGAACCGGTTTTTCGATATTGTCGGCAAGGGCCAGTTTGTGCAGGCCTCTGGTCATCAACGAGGCAACCTTGCGGTCACGCTGCCGGAGCGTGTTGTGTCCCATGGTTACGGCAATAACGCGGTTGCCGTTTTGTTCGGCGGAGGTTACGATATTGTAGCCGGCGGCGTTGGTAAAGCCTGTTTTCATGCCGTCGGCGCCCTTAAAGGTTTTGAGCAGGTGGTTGTGAGTGTACATTTTGCGGCCCTGCCAGGTAAAACTTTTGGCGGAAAAGAGTTTGTAATACTGCGGATAATGATGATACATGGCGGCACCCAGAACAGCCATGTCGCGGGCGGTCGTTTTCTGGGCGCGGTTGGGAAGGCCGGAAGCGTTTTTGAAGGTGGTGTTTTTCATGCCGAGTTCCCGCGCGACTTTGGTCATGGTATTGGCAAAGTTTTCTTCGCTGTAGCCGATGCCCTCGGCCAAAACGGTGGCGCAGTCGTTGGCCGATTTGACAATCAGAGCCATGACGGCGTCGTGCACGGTGATGTAAGAGCCGGGTTTGAGGCCGAGCTTTGACGGCGAGCGGTTGGCGGCGGTGCGCGAAACTTTGAGTTTGTCGGTCATTTTCAGGCGGCCGCTTTCGAGTTCGCCGAAAGTAATGTAAAGAGTCATCAGTTTGGTAAGAGAAGCCGGATAGCGCAGTTCGTCGGCGTTGCTGGCGGAAAGAACCTTTCCCGAATAGGCGTCGATGATAATCGACGACTGGGTGCGCGCCGCCTGCGCCGGCGTGAACGCGCACAGGCAGAACGCCGCGGCGAGAACCGCCTTTCCGAACAAAGAATTAAATCTGAAAAAGGTTTTCATTGCTTGGACTCTTACACTTCTGTTGATGGCCTGTTTTTGCCAGCTTAGCTTTAAAAAGAAAATAAATTGTTAATTTGCGTGCGGAAAATGCCGCGAAATAAATTTTTTTTGCAAAACAACTTTTAGCTTGACTTTGTATTTTAATCTATGTAGTAATTTGGTGATATCCGATGGCGGATTTAGCTCAGTTGGTTAGAGCGCTGGTTTGTGGTACCAGATGTCGTGAGTTCGAGTCTCATAATCCGCCCCATAAAAAAGCCGTCCGCAAGGGCGGTTTTTTTTATGGAAACGGCGGATACAGAGACGCGAACTCACAGAAGTGAGTTTG
>JAFUQJ010000021.1 GCA_017480995.1 Alphaproteobacteria bacterium | reverse complement strand
CGTAAATGTTATTCTAACCGCCAAGGCAGCCGGATAGCCGCGTTATGGCTTTGCCCATGGCGAGGAAAGTCCGGGCTTCAGGAGAACAAGACACCAGATAACGTCTGGCTGGAGCAATCCAAGGGAAAGTGCCACAGAAACATACCGCCGGGATTTCCCGGTAAGGTTGAAAAGGCGAGGTAAGAGCTCACCGCAGGTCCGGTAACGGGCCTGGCAAGGTAAACCCTGTCTGATGCAAGACCAAGTTAGGGGATTCCAGGTATGAGGCTTCGGCCTTGTAAACCGGATTTTACGGAGCGTTCTCTCTCCACTCCAGAGGTAGGTCGCGACGAGCCGTTTAGCGATAAACGGCCCAGATGAATGGCTATCGTTCCGGGCAACCGGAATACAGAACCCGGCTTACAGGCTGCCTTATTTTTGTTTTTGCCGAACTTGCGAAGGATTATTCATGCAGCAGCACACATTGGCGCAGGAACTTGTGATTAAGGGTATCGGTCTGCACTCCGGATGCGAAAGTGTCCTCACGCTCAAACCGGCGCCGCAGAACCACGGCATCGTTTTCAAACGGACGGATCTTCCCGGACAGCCCGAAATCAAAGCGTTGTATGCAAACGTTGTCGACACCCGCAACTGTACTTGTCTGGGCGACAAACAGGGTAATGTCGTTTCGACAATCGAGCATCTGATGGCGGCTTTGAGCGTCTTGGGCGTTGA
Source organism: Alphaproteobacteria bacterium (assembly GCA_017480995.1). Classification (GTDB taxonomy): domain Bacteria; phylum Pseudomonadota; class Alphaproteobacteria; order RF32; family CAG-239; genus CAZU01. The sequence continues at coordinate 13,043 of JAFUQJ010000021.1, read as the reverse complement.
TAATGCCCTGATTGAAATCGACGGTCCCGAAATGCCGATTATGGACGGTTCGGCCGCGCCTTTCGTCGCCGCGCTGGAACAGGCCGGACTGAAAGAGCAGCAAGCGCCGCGCAAAGTCCTGAAAGTTCTGAAAACCGTGCGTTTTGCCGATGACAAGGGCAATACGATCGAGCTTTCGCCCGCCGATGAATTCAACATTGATTTTGTCATCGATTTTCCGTCCAAGGTTGTCGGGCGTCAGGAATTTTGCGAGCCCGTCACCCTGCGGGACTTCAAAGACCATGTTGCGCAATGCCGCACTTTCTGCGAAAAATATCAGGTTGACTATCTCAAGTCCGTCGGCTTGATTAAAGGCGGCAGTCTGGACAATGCGGTGGTGCTCGACGGCGAAACGATTTTGAACGAAGGCGGTTTCCGCGTCGATAACGAATGCGTCAACCATAAGGTGATTGACGCAATCGGCGATATGTATACTTCGGGCTTCCGTATTTTGGGGAAACTCAAAGCCGCCAAAACCGGACACTTCCATAACAATGAGATTTTGAAAAGACTGTTTGCCGACACTGCCAATTACGAAATTGTATGAGGATGAAAAAATGAAAAAACTGGCCTTGATTTTGGGACTCGTCTTAACTGCCGCCGCCTGTGCTTCCGCGCCGGAAGAGCCGGAGCGCCTGTCGGCCGAGTATTTGTACAACCGCGGCTACAAAAGCCTGAACAAAACGCAGTATGCCAAAGCGGCCGAAAATTTTGAGAAGGTCGAGCTCGAGCACCCTTATTCCAAATGGGCGACCAAAGCCAAACTGATGGGCGCCTATGCCTATTACAAAGACCAGAAGTATGACGATGCGGTCATGGCCTTGGAGCGCTTCATCAAATATCATCCCGGCAACAAAGACATCGCCTATGCCTATTATATGAAGGGCCTGTGCTACTACGAGCAGATTGTCGGCATCGAAAAAGATCAGGAAAACTCCCGGCTCGCCATGGAAGCCTTTAATCAGGTGATTGTGCGTTTTCCCGACACCGAATATGCCGCCGACGCCCGCAAAAAGATTAACCTGATTAATGATCACCTGGCCGGGCATGAAATGGAAATCGGCCGTTTCTACCTCGGGCAGAACAATTATCTCTCGGCGCTCAACCGTTTTTCGGTCGTTGTCAACGAATACCAGACCACCGGCCATATTGAGGAGGCGCTGTACCGACAGGTGGAAATCTATCAGATACTCGGCCTGAGCAAAGAAGCCGCCGACGCGGCCAAGGTCCTGAACCATAATTATCCGAAGTCCAAATGGAACGTTCGGGCGCAGAGGATCGTCAAGACGGACAAATAAAAATGCTGCAATCGCTCTCAATTCGCAATGTGGTTTTGATTGACCGGCTAGACTTGGATTTTAAGTCTGGCTTGAGCGTATTGACGGGCGAAACCGGCGCCGGCAAGTCGATTTTGCTGGACTCGCTGGGACTGGTTTTGGGCAAAAGAGCCGAAACTTCGCTCATCCGCCGCGGAGCTGACAAACTGAGCGTTACCGCCGTTTTTGACGCCGAGCCGCAAAACTTGGAATTAAGCGGGCTTTTGGCCGAAAACGAGCTTGAGGTCGGCGGCGAGATGATTATCAAGCGCACGCTTGACCAAAACGGCAAAGGCAAAATCTTTTTCAACGACCAGCCGATAAGCGCCAAACTGCTCAAAGACATCGGCCGCTGTCTGGTTGAAGTCCACGGCCAGTTTGACAATCAGGGCCTGCTCAACCCTGCCGCGCATCAGGGCGTGCTTGATGCTTTCGGCGGTCTGGACAAACTGCTGGCGGCAACGGCTGCGGCTTATCGGGAATATAAGGAAGCCGCCGCTGCCCGCGCGCGTGCCGAGGCCGACATTGCCAAGGCCAAAGAGGAAGAAGACAACCTGCGCCACTGGGTGCGCGAGCTGGAGCGGATAAATCCGCGCGCCGGAGAAGAGGCGGAGCTGTCTGCCCGCAGGCAGGAACTGATGCACGCCGAAAAAATTATGGAAAGTCTCAATTATGCCTACGGCGTGCTGACCGAGGGACGCGATGTGCAGTCGGCGCTGCGCTCGGCCGAAAGCGCGATTGACAAAGCCAACCAGTATGTTGACGGCAGATATGCCGAAATTTACGACGCGCTGGATCGCGCGCTGGTGGAGGTGATTGACGCGGTGGAGCGGATTGAGAGCGCTTCCGCCGATATAAACCTTAATTCCGACGAGCAGGAAAATATCGACAGCCGCCTGTTTGCGCTCAAAGATCTGGCGCGCAAACACGGAGTAGGGATTGACGAACTTGCCGACACGCTGCAAAATTTCAAAGCCCGGCTGACCAATATCGAGCTCGGCGAGGATGGTATCAATGCCTTGCGCGGAGCCGAACAGGAAAAGCGGCAGGCCTATATTGAGGCGGCAAATGCGCTGCGTCAGGCACGGGTAAAAACGGCTGCCGAGCTGGACGCTCTGGTTATGGCCGAGCTTCCGCCGCTCAAAATGGAAAAGGCCAAATTTGTTACCCTGATTGAGAAAAAGGAAGAAAGTGGCTGGTCGGAAAGCGGGTTTGACAATGTTTATTTTACGGTTGCCACCAATCCCAACTCGCCGCAGGGACCGATAAACAAGATTGCTTCCGGGGGCGAACTGGCGCGTTTTATGCTCGCGCTCAAAGTCAATCTGGCGCAGAGCTCCAGCGTCTGTACTATGATTTTTGACGAAGTTGACGCCGGTGTCGGCGGCGCAACCGCACAGGCCGTAGGCGAAAGGCTGGCCAAACTCGGACAGCGGGTGCAGGTTTTGGTCGTAACCCATTCGCCGCAGGTTGCCGCCAGAGGAAACAATCATTTTAAGGTAGAGAAAAAGACCGCGGATAATGTCACAACCACCTATGTCCGCGAATTGTCGGCAGCCGAAAAGCGCGAGGAAATCGCGCGCATGCTCGCCGGCGAAACCATTACCGAACAGGCGCGTGCTGCCGCCGATGTGCTTTTGGCCGGTTAATTTTTAGCTCTTTTAACAAAATATCGGTATATTTTTAGTAAGGCGTGATTCTATAGCTGCGTCCAAAGGCTTAATACCTGTTGTAAGCGTTTTAGGAATTTGAGTATCTTTACTTGCAGTTATAAAGTTTTTTGCAAAAGATGCTGGTGAACAGTCTTGAATATACCTGTTGTTCGGCTGATTGGCTATTTTTATATCTTCATCACTCATTTGAGCGAGATGAAGATAATAAGCCTTAAACAAACGCAGCTTAATTTTTATTTATTGCAAATATCAGGGTAAATCCAGTTTCCGGTAAGTTTAAAACAATCTGCTAAATTAAAAAGTAAATGACATTTTTGGATTTTATTGTTCCAGGCTTTATGATTATCTAAACAAATTGTTTTATAATCATTATTATCCAGACATTCGGTTGGTTTCTGACATTGTTTGATTTTTTTTATGTACAAAGGAGACAATTGGATACATCCAAATTCTGCTCCCCAGACAAGGCAATCTTCGCGGCATTCGTTTCGGGAATAATCCCATACGTTTCCATCACTTAAACATCTTCCTTGATAATCCGAGATTATAAATAAGGGAAAAAGCGCAACAAAAATACAAATAACCGTTAAAATATAAGCAAATGCTTTTTTTATAGTATTTAGTGTTTTTGTTGTGTATTTCATTTTAAACTACCAATATTCCATGCGCCGCTGATGTTCTAATAGGAAGATATGATTAATCAGCAAAAACAATGTTTCCGAGAACAAGAAAAAGGAATACTAATCCTATCAAGATTAATGTAAAGACTTTTTCAGAAACATCCCATTTTGTAAAGCGAGCAATAGCTGCGCTTGAACTAAGCATAAATAAACACAGATAAATAATATTTGTCGTGACTATCGGTAAATACGCAAAAAAAGGCAGCCATCCGACAAACATAAAATAAAGCAGCTGGTTTGGTGAGAGGTACGAAGGAAAATTTGGCGGGAATGCAAACAGTAGCAGAGAAATTCCCCAAAAGAAATATGGACTATGAAAAAAATCAAATAAAATATCCGCAAATTTATCAAGGCCGAAAAGCACCAGAAGCAAAGCCATACCGATTAAAACAAAATTAATCCAGATATATAATCCACCCCATATCAATATTGATTTTATGCGCAAAAACAAAGCTGATATCTCCCAACATAATAAAGATTATCAGCTTTGTTGTTAATTAGCAAGAGTATTATGGTTTTTTATGATAAAGCAAAGCTTGACAATCACTACAACCGTCATAAGCGTGTTGTAGCCCTCGAAAGTTATTTCTCATATCCTTCATGCTATCGCCTAAAACACCGAAAGTTCCTCCATATTGTTGCTTTAGGTTTGGATTAGATAATTTAGTGGTGATGTCCAATGCTTCTTTGCCAATTCCCAAAGTGAGACCTGCTAGGTTCATTAGAGTTCCTCCTTTACCTGCTAAGCATGACATATACTGATGTTTATTTTCATCAGAAATGGGTAACGTGGAAATTCTATTCTTTTCATCTATCCAATTGGAAATATTCGAAAAAGTAGAATTGTTATTAGATATTATATCATCATCAAAATTTTTTGTGTTAAGTATATGAGAATTATTTTTCGGTTTGTTTAACTCTTCGTCATAATAGGAGATATTGCCCAAGGGACCGGTCATTGTTACGGTTCCGCCGTACGGGTGCTGTCGGTCGTAAGCTGCGGCGACGGCCTCGCGGGTTGACATTTCCGACATCGGCTTGGGTTCAATGCTTTCTTCTGTTTCTGTATCTGCGATACCAACGCTTACGTTCTTCATCATAATCTTGGGGTTTATATTTTGCGCATGTTTCTTCGGCAGAGTTGTATTGATTACTAAACGCTCCTTTATTGCTCACTATTAAGTCGTGCACTCCGTTTTATATGACTTCCATAGGTCAAAGATTTATAGGTCTAAAACTCAGTAGAATAGCAAATAATAAAAAGTACTTGCGAATTTTATGTAATAAGATAGTGTTATTTTATAACCTTATTGGGGAAATTAAATGAAGTATATAATATTTATGTTTGTCCTATTAATAGGAACAAATACAATGGCTTCTGATACTCTTTCATATGCTGATTATGAGCAAGTTAATAAGCAGGCGGCAGAACTGTGTGAGAAATGTATAAGTCATCGTTGGAATGAAAATAAAGGTTATTCTGACTTTGAAATGTCACAAATAACTAATGAAGAAAACGAATGTCTAAAAAAAGTTTTATTAGATTTAATCGAGCAGAATTATTCTTTAAAAAAACAAAAAAATGCTAAAGAATTGCTTCTTAAAAATTGGAAAACTTTAGAAAAAAGTTATATAGAATTTTATAATAATATTGCAACACAAAGTCGACGTTGTATAGATAATGAAAATGATATTTTTTCTTGTGGAACATCATCAATGTTGATAGCGCCGTCAATATGGCAAATACAATTAAAAGAAATGATAACCTTTATATATAAATATTCACATGGTTATTAGACCTGTTGTGCAGGTCTAATAACCGGTTGACTCTATTTAACGATATAATTTTAGAAGACGCAGAGCTTCTTCTTTTTCCCTTTCCATTCGCTGTTGTATAGCATTTTGCTCAGCCGGAGACGATTTGGTGAAATACTTGTTGATATTTTTTCTTTCATTATATATTCCCTTTATTATATCTTCATCACTCATTTGAGCAAGATGGGGAGAATTGTTAAAAGCGTTTTTTATAATATTGGGTGTGTTATTACGATGTTGGACAGCAGATGAAAATATCACATCCTTAAGTACTGGGCTTCGGGATTCGATATTAAGTCCTGGAATATTATTTAATTTGTTTTTTATTGGCTCATAATGCGTATCAAAAATAAATTTTTCTTGAGTTTGATTAAAATTATCATCTTTACAAATTTCTTTCCACTTATTAATAAAAGAGTTGCTACCGTTTACAGCAGCCTGATTTCCTCCGGATTTATTTAATTGATCTGCATAGGGTTTATATTGCTCATTTTTACTCAGATAATTAATATAATCATTCATAGTTCCAGGTTTACTTGCTATTTGATATTTTCCAAAACTGTAACCACCACTTTTATCACCGCCTATGGCACAGTAATTATTATTAGATTCATTTCTGCCACTTAATGTTCCTAGTTCATAAGAAGCTTCTTTATTGTTGGCCTGAGAGGTGTTAATAATTTTCGGTTTGTTTAACTCTTCATCATAATAAGAAATATTGCCCAAGGGGCCGGTCATGGTTGCAGTTCCGCCGTATGGGTGTTGTTTGTCATATGCCGCGGCAACAGCCTCGCGGGTTGACATTTCCGACATCGGCTTGGGCTCTGTGCTTTCTTCTGTTTCTGTATCTGCTGCCAGCCCGAGGCGCCGGCGGCGTTCTTCCTCGTCTTCGTCAAACGGATTGGGATAATAAGCCATATTTCCTCCTTTTTCAGAAAATTAATCCCTCGTATATATGGGTATACGAAATTAGTATATTATATACGATATTCGTATGTCAAGAGGGGCTGTGTACAAATTAGCGGCTATTCATAAAAATATCTGAACAGCCGCCGCAAAAACTCTTGAGAAAATAAATTGCTTGCGCTATCGTAAACAAAGCTGAAATTTTTTATTAGAGAGTCTGAAAATGAAAACACGTACCCGTTTTGCTCCGAGCCCGACCGGTTATATGCACATCGGCAACCTGCGCACGGCGCTGTATGAATACCTGATTGCCAAGGCCAACGGCGGAGACTTTGTTTTGCGTATTGAGGATACCGACCAGAAGCGTTATGTCGAAGGCGCGACCGAGATTATTTACAATACGCTCAAAACCGTCGGCATGAACTGGGACGAAGGCCCCGACATCGGCGGTAATTACGGTCCGTATGTTCAGTCCGAGCGCAAAAGCCTGTATGCGCCTTATGCGCACAAGCTGGTTGAATTGGGCGGCGCGCATTATTGCTTCTGCGGCGAGCGCGAAGAACAGGTCGACGAAGACGGTAACGAGATTATCTGCAAGTTTGAAGATCCCTGTAAACGGATTCCGCTGGAAGAGGCCAGAAAACGCATTGCCGCCGGCGAACCCTATGTTATCCGCCAGACCATTAACAAAAGCGGCAAGTCCAAGTATGAAGACAAGGTCTACGGCATTATCGAGATTGATTATGACGAACTTGACGAAGGCGTGCTGCTCAAGTCCGACGGTTTTCCGACCTATAACTTTGCCAATGTGATTGATGATCATCTGATGGAAATCACCCATGTTGTCCGCGGCAACGAATATCTGCCCTCAACGCCGAAATACAATCTGATGTATGATACTTTCGGCTGGCAGCGTCCGGTTTACGTCCACCTGCCGACCGTAATGAAAGACGCGCAGCACAAGCTGTCCAAACGCAACGGCGACGCTTCGTTTCAGGATTTGGTTGCTAAAGGTTATCTGCCCGAAGCAATCATCAACTATATTGCGCTGCTGGGCTGGAATCCCGGCACCGAGGAAGAGATTTTCTCAATCGCCGAGCTCGAAAAGATTTTCTCGGTTGACCGGCTTAACAAATCCCCGGCGATTTTTGACATTGTCAAACTGACCTGGATGAACGGCATTTATATTCGTGCGTTACCCGCGGCCGAATTTCATAAACTGGCGCTGCCTTATTATAAGGACGTGCCGGCGCATGTCGACCTCGAGGCGCTGAGCCGCGCTTTGCAGCCGCGCATCGAAACGCTGGCGCAGATACCCGAACAGATTGATTTTGTTGTCGCTTTGCCGGAATACGATGCGGAACTGTATGTTAATAAGAAGATGAAAACCGACATTGAGGTTGCCGGAGCCAATCTGCCCGAAATCAAAAAGGTGCTCGAGGCCCAGAACGAATGGAGCAACGAGGCGTTGTTTGAAAGCCTGAAGGCGCTGGCCGAAAAGCTCGGCGTCAAAAACGGTCAGGTTCTGTATCCGGCGCGCATTGCGCTCAGCGGCAAGGAAACCACGCCCGGCGGCGCCACCGAACTGGCCGTCGTTTTGGGAAAAGAAGAAACTTTGCGGCGCATAGATGCGGCGATTGCCAAACTCGGATAATCAGAAAGCGGGGATTTTTCAAAAATCCCCGCTTTCCCGTTTCCCGCTTTATTGAGACTAAAGAACATCATATTTCTTTTGTCGTCTGTGGAGAAACGATGGCGTTCACTCTAACCGGCAAAAGAAATATAATTTCTTTGTTTTACATACCATCATCGTGAACACTTTAGATTTAGTCATTGTTTTCGTTTTGACAAGCAGACCTGGCCGAATTGTCTAAAAGGGCTTTCGTTTTGCGTCGGAATATGCTATGGTATATTTGTATCGGCCCGGAGAAAAGCAATGGAAATAGATCCCGCCAAAGTTCGCAAATACAATCAGGCTTACCGCCGCTGGATAGCCGCAATTCCCGAAGACTGCTATCGCTATGAATGCGATATCTGCTATTGCCTGGCGCATGTGATTGCTTCGGCCGCGCAAAAAGACGGCTGCGCGCCGTCCAAAATCTGCTCCATGAGTTCCAAGCGCGGAGACAATTTCACGAATTATGTCAGTGTTCACCTACGCAACGAGCAGAGCGGGCAATTTGAGGAGATAAAATACGACTATCATATTGCGACGGCGATAGAAGCGCCGATATACAAAGACAGTCCGAAAACGGAGCTGCTTGTTGCCGATCCGATTTTGTTCGGCAAAGATTTGGTTACGCTCAGACAATGGAAACAGGCTATGGGCTGCCCGGACTATGATTTTCACATGGCGCCGTTCGGCCAACCGCTGCTGGCTTCGCCGAGCGGTTACAATATCATGAAAGGCGATCCCGCCGACTTGGACGCCGATGCGCGCACCCAGATTGACAATGCTGTCAGAAACATCCGGCGCTGCCAAAATCTTGCCGCTGTCGGCTGGAAGAAGGAAACACCCAAAAGATATGCGCCGCTGGTCTCGATGCTGACGCGCTCTCTGCCGGGGCAAAGACCGGCTGCCGTCAAGACGCCGCTTCGCTGACAACAAAAAACGCACCGGTAAAACGGCGCGTTTTTTTTGGGGGGGCAACGGCATCAACGACGACGGATGTCTGCGGCATTTTTGGCGGCAATGTCGTCAAACATAAAGGCCAGCAGCATTTTCATCGGATGCGTCGTCAGCATCATGCCGGCAAGGTTGATTGAAAAAATCAATCCGTAATTCATAATCAGCGTGCGCAGATTCCGGTCGGCAAAAGCCTCCTGCTTCAGGCGTTCCTGCAAAATCCGCGCATGGGCAAACTGCAAGAAGACAAACAGCAGAGAGATTCCCAGGCTGAGAATAAATCCCGGCGTTGCGGCCCCCGCGAGCGATGCCGTCAGATCGATGATTGCGCTGATACCGACCGTTGCAAAAAAATAAAAACGGAGCGTCTGCGGCAGCAGGAGCTTTTTCGTAAAAAAGCCGGCGGCCGAGGCGGCAAGCAGAAGCGGCGGCACAATCAGGCCCTGACGGGCAAACAGCGGTTCAAAGTTTGGCGAAAACCAAAACATCAGAGCCGTCATGCTGAGTTCCAGAATCAGACAGAAACCGATTTTGCCGAACGCGGCCATCAAAAATTTCCGGCTTTTCAGTACCAGCGCCGGCACAAACGAAAGCGCCAGCGGCAGCAGCGGATGACGCAGATAGCACTGATCGGCGGCCGCGCCGCAGAAAGAGCGGATAACCAGCGTGACGGTCAGCGGCAGGCAAAACATCAGCATTCCGGTCAAAAGAGCCAAAAACATACATCGATGCCTGCCTTTGGCAGAGAGAAAAATTATCTTCATAAGCGTTAATAATTGTTGATTATGAGGCGGATTATACGCGGCAGCGTCTGCAAGTCAACAAAAAAACAGCCCTCCGAAGAGGGCTGTTTTTTAAGTTGCTTCCCGATTATTTTTTCAGGATGGATTTTCCGGCATAGACGGCCATGTCGCCGAGCTCTTCCTCAATGCGGATGAGCTGGTTGTATTTGGCCATGCGGTCGGTACGGGACATCGAACCGGTCTTGATCTGGCCGCAGTTGGTGGCAACGGCGATATCGGCGATTGTCGCGTCTTCGGTTTCGCCCGAGCGGTGAGACAATACGGCGGTATACTTGTTGCGGTGAGCCAGGTCAACGGCTTGCATGGTTTCGGTCAGGGTGCCGATTTGGTTGACTTTGACCAAAATGGAGTTGGCAACGCCTTTTTCAATGCCCATGGCCAGACGTTTCGGGTTGGTAACGAACAAATCGTCGCCGACCAGCTGGATTTTGTCGCCGAGCGTGTCGGTCAGCATCTTCCAGCCTTCCCAGTCGTCTTCGGCCATGCCGTCTTCAATCGAGAAAATCGGAAAACGATTGCACAGGTCTTTGTAGAACTCGACCATCTGCGCGTTGGTATAGGACTTGCCTTCGCCTTCCATTTCGTATTTTCCGTCTTTGTAAAATTCGGAAGAAGCGGCGTCAATGGCCAGCACGACGTCGTCGCCCGGTTTGTAGCCGGCGTCTTTAATCGAGTTGACGATGAAGGTCAGGGCTTCTTCGGCAGATTTGAGGTTCGGAGCAAAACCGCCTTCGTCGCCGACGTTGGTGTTGTGGCCGGCGGCTTTCAGATTCTTTTTCAGAGTCTGGAAGATTTCGGCGCCCATGCGAATAGCTTCTTTGATATTGGCGGCGGAAACCGGCATAATCATGAATTCCTGAATGTCAATCGGGTTGTCGGCGTGTTTGCCGCCGTTCAGAATGTTCATCATCGGAACCGGCAGAGTGCGGGCCATGGTGCCGCCGAGATAGCGGTACAGGGGCAGCTCGGCTTCTTCGGCCTGCGCCTTGGCAACGGCCATCGAAACGGCCAGCATGGCGTTGGCGCCGAGTTTGCCTTTATTTTCGGTGCCGTCAAGGTCAATCATGGTGCGGTCGATTTCGATCTGATCTTCGGCTTCCAGGCCGGCCAAAGCGTCATAAATCTTGTCGTTGACGTTTTCAACGGCTTTCAGAACGCCTTTGCCGCCGAAGCGTTTTTTGTCGCCGTCACGCAGCTCGACAGCCTCGTGAACGCCGGTCGAAGCGCCGGACGGAACGGCTGCGCGGCCGAAAGCGCCGCTCTGCAGAACAACTTCGGCTTCAACCGTGGGCGTGCCGCGGGAGTCCATAATTTCTCTTGCGTGAATATCAATAATAGCACTCATTTTCTTCTCCTGTTAATTAAAAATGCACTGGCTATAACTTGGTGTATTTTGCGGTTGATGTCAAGTAAAAGTCTTGAATAAGACAATGCTTTTTTATACGGCGGAATTTTTCGTTGCGCGCTTTGCACATAAACCTTGCCTGTTAAAAATAAAATCATTAGAATTTGCATAAATAAACAGCATGACGGGAGGAAATGATGTTTTCCGAAAAATGGCATAAACGCTTTATGGAAGTGGCCGAACTGGTCAAAACCTGGTCCAAAGATCCTTCGCTCAAGGTCGGCGCGGTCGTCGTCGGGCCCGACCGCGAAATCCGCTCCACCGGATACAACGGTCTGGTTCGGGGCGTGGACGACAACAAACCCGAGCGTCTGGAGCGGCCGACCAAGTATGACTTTTTTGAGCATGCCGAACGCAATGCCGTTTATAACGCCTGCCTCATCGGCGCGTCTCTCAAGGGCTGCGTAATTTATGTCACGGCGATGCCTTGTCCGGACTGCGCCCGCGCAATTATCCAGTCGGGGATTAAAATGGTTGTCACCCGCAGGGTTGAGGCCGATGCAAACGCGCCGGCCGGCACCTGGCGCGACAAGCTGGTTTATTCCGAAGAGATGTTTCGCGAAGCCGGCGTCGAGTATCTGTATTTGTAAGATAAAAATTTGAAATTGTACTTTAAATTCGGGACTTTGCCTCATATATAGCAGACTAAAGTATTAACTGAATTTTAAAATTTGCCTGATAGGCTTCGGTTGCTGAACTCGGACTATTGGCGGTTTTGATGCAGGAGAGATCAGATGAAGATTCTTATCGCGGACGACCATGCTTTGTTTCGGGACGGCTTGAGCATGAATTTGGAAAAACTGGCGCCTAATGCGATTGTTTCTCAGGCGTCCAATTTTACGCAGGCGCAGAAAATTGCGGCCTCTGAACCTAATCTTAATTTAATCGTTATCGATCTGGACATGCCCGACATGAAATGGGAGGACGGTCTGCGCGAGCTGCAAAAAGCCGCGCCCAAAGCGCGTATCGTGATACTTTCGGCCTCCGACGAAAACAAAAGTGTCAAAAAGGCGCTGGAGCTCGGCGTTGCCGGATACATTTCCAAAAGAATGGATACCAAAGTGCTCAATTCGGCACTTAAACTGATTATCGACGGCGGAACCTATCTGCCGCCTTCGATTATGGAAAACGGCCGTGCCAACGTTGCGGGCCGCCGCACCAACGGCAAGCATCTGACCGCGCGGCAGTCCGAGGTGCTGAGTTATGTGGCCGAGGGAATGTCCAACAAGCAGATTGCCTATGAGATGGGCGTTTCCGAAGCAACCGTCAAGCTGCACATCAACGCGCTGCTGCGGGCCGTCGGCGCCACCAATCGCACTCAGGCCGTGGTTCTTGCCCAAAAAATGGGTATCATTTAAGAACGGCGAATAACGATTTACAAATTAATTTATCTGCTTTATACTGCTAAGCAATGCGGTATGTTGCCGCACAGGGCGTCGAAAACCCTTTTTATCATCAGTCGCGGCATGGCGACTTTAAAACTTTGTGCCGACAATTACGTCTGTATCGGACGGATGTCGGTGAATAATGCTTCGGCAAAATAAGCCGAGCCGTCTGATGATAAACGGTTTTCGAACATCCGCCCGCCTTTTTCATTGAAAAGGCGGCTTTCTTTTAATTAAAAAAAGGTAACGGAAAAAGGAGGCGGATATGACAAAAGCAGACCGGTCGGTCAACTACGTCGATGTTGTCTGCGACATTCGACAAATCGAGCGCATAGTAGAATCTTTGCAGGACATTATCCGGCAGTGGCGGGATTTTAACGACTTTGAGAAACTTG
>JAFUQJ010000138.1 GCA_017480995.1 Alphaproteobacteria bacterium | reverse complement strand
TACCTCTTTTGTACACGTCGCTTGCCTTAGCCGGCGCAGCACGAACCTTTATCAAAGCCGTTGGGATGAAACCGGCATTTTTCGCTTTTTAAGTTATGCATGTTTTGCAAAAGTCTTGTCATACTTGGCTGCGGCTTGCTCGTGTACCCCTTTTGTACACGTCGCTCGCCTTAGCCGGCGCAGCCCGAACCTTTATCAAAGCCGTCGGAACGAAACCGGCATTTTTCGGTTATACCAGTTTTGCAAAAGTCTTGTCATGCTTGGCAGCGGTTCGCTCGTGTACCTCTTTTGTACACGTCGCTCGCTTTAGCCGGCGCAAGCATACTTTCCGAAAAATTTTTCAGTGCTTGCTTCGGAAGTGTTTAGTTATTGATATTAGGCTTATTACAAAAAACCCCGCCGATAAGCGGGGTTTTTCTTAGTCTTCATTGTTAAGCAGGGCAAACAACTCTACCGGTTTGTACATTTGGCGGAGTTTTTGGCACAAGGCTTCGTCTTTGAGAATACGGGAGAGTTTGGCCAGCGCGGTCAGATGGTCGGCGCCGTTGCCTTCCGGAGAAAGCAGCGCAAAAACCAAGTCGACCGGTTTGCCGTCAATCGCGTCAAAGTCAAGAGGAGCCGTAGGTTTGGCCAAAAAGGCGTAAACCCGGTTCAAGCCTTCAAAACGTCCGTGAGGCAGCGCCGTGCCGCCGCCAAATCCGGTGGAGCCGAGGTTTTCTCTTTCGAGCAGATTATCAAAAATAGTGCGTTCGTCCAAGCCCGTCTGCTCCGCGGCATGGGATGACAGTTCTTGTAAAAATTCACGCTTGGAATTTGATTTAATGCCGATAAAGATGTTTTTCTCGGTCATTATGTCTGCAATGTTCATAATAAAGCCTCTTGCTTATTGATTTATATTATTCTTTGGGTTCTACCCAGCCGATATTGCCGTCTTTGCGGCGGTATACCATGTTGAATTTGTTGTCGGCGCTGTTTTTGAACATCAGAGCGACTTCGTCATTCAAATCCATATACATAACCGCTTCCGAGACGGTGCAGACCGGAATATTGGCTTCCAGTTCGGCAATCGTCAGCGGCGCGTCGGCAATTTCGACTTCTTCGGCGCTTTCGTCAATCGAGAAGACGGCTTCGTTGGCAATTTCGGCAAGGCCGGTTTTGCCTTTGTGGTCGTTCAGTCTGGTTTTGTGACGGCGCAGACGGATTGCAATATGTTCGTTGGCAGCGTCAAAAGCCGAATAAGGATCGCCGGCGGTGCCGGTGCCTTTGAGGATGATGTTTTTCGCAGGATGAACCGTAACTTCGGCAATGAAGTTGTCTTTTTCTTTGCTGAAAACGACGCTGCAGCTGACCGGAGCCGGGAAATATTTGTTTACGGCGTTCAAAACGTTTTCTTCAACATGCTGGCGAAGTCTTTCGCCGATGTCGACTTGATTTCCAGATAATGTGATTTTCATAATTCTTCCTTGCAAAATATATATTAAAATCTTTGACGCTTTAGATTTAACAGCTAAAATTTGTAAGCATTCAAACAGTTTGTTACAAATACAGTTTTATTTTATCAAAGTCAATATAAAAGTCAAGTTCGGCGGCTGGTTTATCCGCGCTTTTGGCGCTTGCGTTCCGCGGAAGTCGGAAGTTTGAGCGCCTCGCGGTATTTGGCGACGGTGCGGCGTGCAATCTTTATGCCTTCGCCGGCCAAAAGGGTGACAATGTTGTCGTCGGAGAGGATGTTGTCGGGCGTTTCGGTCTCAATCAGCCGGCGGATTTTGTGCTTGATGCTGAGCGTGGAGGTGTCTTCTTTGCCGATGTAGCTGCCCGCCGCCTGCGAGAAAAAGTATTTGAGCTCAAATATGCCGCGCGGCGTGTGCATGTATTTGCGGTTGGTGACGCGGCTGACGGTGCTTTCGTGCATCTCCAGGTTGTAGGCAATGTCTTTCAGGCTCAGCGGTTTGAGACAGTCAATCCCTTTGTTGAAAAAATCCAGCTGTTGGCGGACGATTTCCTCGCTGACGCGTAAAATCGTTTCGGCGCGCTGGTGCATGGCCTTAATCAGAAAACCGGCATGACGGAGGTTTTCCTTCAGAAAGCGTTTGGACGACTTGTCGCGTTTGAGAATGTCCGTGTAATAAGAATGATTAATCAGCAGGCGCGGCAAAGACATGTTGTTGAGTTCGACGCGGTAGTCGCCGGCAGCGTTGCTTTTTACGAAAACGTCGGGAATCACGTAAGCGGCGACATCGTTGTCGTATCTGCTCAGCGGTTTGGGATTGAGCGCTTTGATGTCGGCAATCATTTCGCTCAGGTCTTCCGCGTCGGCCGCACAGATTTTTTGCAGCTCTTTGAATTTGCGTTCGGCCAGCAGGCCGAGATTGTCAAGCAGTCCGGCGATGGCCGGATCGTAGCGGTTGTTGTCTTTGAGCTGGATTGTCAGGCATTCTTTGAGGTCGCGCGCAAAAATTCCCGAAGGTTCAAAAGTCTGGAGTTTGGCGAGAACTTCGGCGACTTCGTTCTGCGGCGCGCGCAGACGGCTGGCGATTTGCGCAATGTCGCCGCGGAAATATCCCGCGTCGTCAAGCTGCTCGCTTAAGAGGCGGGCGATAATCCGCTGTCTCGGCGAGGCAATGTTGAGTTCGATCTGCCGTTCGAGCAGCGCATAAACCGAAACGGTGTCGGCCAGTTTCTTTTCGCAATAGTCAAAGTCTTCGTCGAGATGCGGGTTTTTGCCGCGGCCGTAATCGGCCCAGTCATAAGAAGTATCTTCATAGCCGGTGCTGTCGCTGCCGAAGTCGTCAAAGTTGGAATCGTAATCGATGTTGTCAGGGGCAAATTCGTCTTCGGCGGCCGGAGGCTCGGAATCGTAGTCGTCAATCGTCGGGACGGCAGCCGGTTCGTCAGACGAAACGGCATCCTCTTCGCGTTCGAGCAGCGGATTTTTGGCCAGTTCCTGTTCGATAACTTCGGAAAGCTCCAGATTGGACATTTGCAGCAGATTAATCGCCTGGCGCAGTTGCGGCGTCATTAACAGGGATTGAGACTGCCGTATTTCCAGCTTGGGCGTAAGAGCCATTGCAAAATCCTCAGGGCCGCAGAGGGGTTACATCGAGAAGTTGTCGCCGAGGTAAACTTTGCGGACTTCTTTGTTGGCAACGATTTCGGCGGGAGTGCCTTCCATCAGAACGGTGCCGCCGTGCAGGATATAGGCGCGGTCGGTGATGTCAAGCGTTTCGCGGACGTTGTGGTCGGTTATGAGCACGCCGAGGCCGCGGTGTTTGAGCTGCGAGACCAGATTGCGGATTTCGCCGACGGCAATCGGATCAATACCGGCCAGAGGCTCGTCCAGCAGAATGTAATGCGGCTGGCTGGCCAGAGCCCGCGCGATTTCCAGCCGGCGCCGCTCGCCGCCGGACAGGGCGATGGCCGGACTTTTGCGCAGATGGGCAATTGAAAACTCGCTCAAAAGTTCTTCCAGCATGTCTTCGCGCCTGCTTTCGTCATCAATAACGATTTCCAAGACCGCCTTGATATTGTCTTCAACGCTCAGCGAGCGGAAAATCGAGGCTTCCTGTGGCAGGTAGCCGATGCCGAGACGCGCGCGGCGATACATCGGCAGATCGGTAATGTCCTGACCGTCGATGTGGACGTCGCCGTAGTCCGGCGTAATCAGGCCGGTAACGCAGTAAAAACAGGTGGTCTTGCCGGCGCCGTTGGGACCGAGCAGACCGACGGCTTCGCCGCGGCGGACGTTGAGAGAAACGTTGCGCAGCACCGGCCGGTTTTTATACTTTTTGCCGATGTTGAAAATTTCGAGTTTGGACTGGGGAGAAAAACTTGTTGTCATGGGTTATTTCTTTTCCTTAAAGACGCCTTTGACGCGGTTTTTGGGCGAGCCTGACAGCAGTTTGCTGATGCCGGTGTTGAGGTCGGTTTCGGCTTTGTCGCCGTGCAGGACATTGCCGTTCTGGCTGATGCTGACGTTGTCAAACAGCCGGATCATACCGTCCTGCGGCAGGTAGGTTCCTTTGTCGGCGGTAACGGTCGTGTCTTTGGCGATGATTTTGACGTTTCCGAAAATATCGACTTTTTGCAAAGTCAGGTTTTGGGCTTTGGTGTTTTCCTTAACAAAATAGGCAACCATTTTGTCGGAATACAGTTTGTTTTGTTCTTTGTCGACGGCCGAAACATTGCCGAGGGCAATCGCTTTTTGCTGCTGCGGATAGTAGGTGATGCTGTCTTCGGCGGTAATGGTTTCGGTGCCGGTGTCGATTTTGGCCGGTTTGCCGACGAGGACGGCTTCGTCCTTGACAAGGTCGTAGTCAAGATTGTCGCCAAAGGCCCTGGCTTTGGCGCTTGACATGCGAACATTGCCTTCGGCGGTAACGCGGGTGATGCTGCTCTTGGTGCCGTTTTTGCCGTAGTAGCCGGTGAGCGTGTCGGCTTTGACGGTCATGTCGTCTTTGGAGGCGACTGCGTTGCCGGTGGCGACCATCTTTTGGGATTTTTGGTGCCATTCGACGCGCCGTTCGGCGGTAATGTCGATGTCCGAAGCGGCCGCGGCGGAAATGGCAGACAAAGCGACAAGAAAGGTAAGGTAAGCCAGTTTCATCAGTTTTTCCTTTGCAGACTTTCTTCTTTTATGGTCATCTCGGTATGGCCGGTAAAAGCTAAAATAGAATCGGAATTGAGTATTTCAAACCCCTGAGACGACAAATTTCCGAGAAACCCTTCAGCGGTCACCGGTTTGCCGCCGTAGCCGCGGGTTTCTTCAAAGTTGTAGAAAGCCTCGGTGGTTTTGACGGTCATGCCCTCGCTGTAAAAAAGCTCTACATCGTCGCGGAGTTCGAAAATTCCGGTTTTTTGGTTATAATAGCCGACCGGCGCTTTGATGTTGGTCCAGACCGTCGGGGAAGAAGGGAGCATGCCCTCGGGGTTGGTAAATTTGATCAGTTTGGAGCCGGGCTCGGTTTCATCAATGTTGTCGGCAATGAAATTGTTGACGCGGTTGTTTTTGTCGGTGATGTAAAAGACGGTGTTTTCGACATGGAGTTTTTCGAGTTCGCCCTGTTTGGGACGGGTAATGTCGAGGCGGATGTCGCGAATGTCTTTTTTGATGCTCGGAAACACCAGCAGAACGCCGATCAGAACAGCCGCGATGCTCGGCAGCAGAAGTTTGGCCGCATGCACAAAGCGCGAATGGCGGCTACGTTTGTCTTCCGGCCGGTTTTTCGGCTGTTCCGAATCGGCGTTGAAATACGCGTCTATGTCTTTTATGTCTACCATGCTGACGATCAGGCCACGCCGACGCGCAGGCAGTCATGAATATGAATGATGCCGATCGGCTTGTTGTCCTGCGTGACAAACAGCTGGGTAATGCCTTTGCCGGTATTGTTCATGGTTTTGAGCGCTTCGGCGGCCAGAACGTCGGGAGCAATGACCTTGGGGTTGCGCGTCATGACGTCGGCGGCTTTGCGGCTCAGAATGTCGGAAGACATGCAGCGGCGGAGGTCGCCGTCGGTGATGATGCCGATCAGGTCGCCGTCGTTATTGACAATGCCGACGCAGCCGAGCATTTTGGAACTCATGGTGAGCATGGCTTCCTGCATGGAGGCGTCTTCTCCGATTAACGGAATTTCGTCTCCGGTATGCATGAGGTCGGACACTTTTTGGAGAATGGCGCCGAGTTTGCCGCCGGGGTGGCGTTTTTTGTAGTCAATCTGCGAAAAGCCTTTGCGTTCCATCAGGCAGACGGCCAAAACGTCGCCCAGAACCAGAGTGGCGGTGGTTGACGAGGTCGGCGCCAGTCCGAGCGGGCAGGCTTCGCCGTTGTCAGGCAGGCGGAGCAGAATGTCGCCGGCTTTGCCGAGGGAACTGTCGGGGTTTTTGGTCATGGCAATCAACGGAATGCCATAGCGTTTGCAATAAACCAGAATGTCGGACAATTCGCGCGATTCACCGCCGTTGGAGATGGCGAGGACAACGTCTTTTTCGGTAAACATGCCGAGATCGCCATGGCTGGCTTCGGCCGGGTGGACAAAGAACGAAGGCGTGCCGGTGGAGGCTAAGGTTGCGGCGATTTTGCGGCCGATGTGGCCGGATTTTCCCATGCCGGTGACAAGAACGCGGCCCTGCGCGTTTTGCATGAGGTCAAGAGCTTTGGACAAAGAGGCGTCCAGTTCGTTTTCCATGATCCGGAGCGTGTCAACTTCGCGGTCAATGGTTCTTTTGGCGCATGCGATATCGTCATTGGAAGCTGTCATAATATTTCCTCGATTTAAAGTTACTTAATGTTTTTGAAAATATTATTTTCCGTTGAGAAAGGCAAGGATTATTTGTCTGTTATGCAAGAATTATGCCGCTTTGCATGTTTGGTGAAGCTCTTGCGGAGACTGTTTATCCGCCGCCGCGGCTCCTTCCCGTATAAACAGGCGGTCCGTCAAACGCGTTTGGACTCAAATAGACTCAAAAATGCCGGCGGTTCGGCGGCGGAGGCAGAGTCTAATCAGAGGGTTAGACCGTTTGGTTGTTTCTGTCCGTCGCTTTTTTGGACTCAAAAACTTTTTTTTGTAAAAAATGGTTGACTTGGCGGACAGATGAATCTAGTATGCCGAGACTCAATGAAGAAAGAGCAGGGCTTTTTCATGTCTTGCGCACGGCTTTTGAGAGTAAATTTTAATAATAATTTTAATACTTTAAGGAAATTTGTGATGCCTACAATTAATCAGTTAATTCGTAAATCACGAACACCAAAAGTGAAGAGAAACAAAGTTCCGGCTTTGAAAGCTTGCCCACAAAAACGCGGTGTTTGTACAAGGGTTTATACGACAACCCCGAAAAAACCGAACTCCGCTTTGCGTAAAGTGGCTCGCGTTCGTCTGACAAACGGCTTTGAAGTAATCAGTTATATCCCTGGTGAAGGTCACAATCTTCAAGAACACTCAGTGGTACTGATTAGAGGCGGCCGTGTAAAAGACTTACCTGGTGTTCGTTATCATATCATTCGTGGTACCTTGGATACTCAAGGTGTATCTAAACGTCGTCAACGTCGTTCTTTGTACGGCGCCAAGAGACCGAAATAAGGAGTATAGAAGATGTCACGTCGTCATACAGCTGAAAAAAGAATCGTACTGCCCGACGCCAAATTCGGCGATAAGGTAGTCGCTAAATTCATTAACAATGTAATGGAGCATGGTAAGAAAGCCGTAGCCGAGAAAATCGTCTATTCCGCTTTTGATATCATCGCCGCCAAATCGAAACAGGATGCTTTGAAGATTTTTGCCGAAGCCATCGAAAATGTCAAACCTCTGGTCGAGGTTAAGTCCCGCCGCGTCGGCGGTGCGACATATCAGGTACCGATGGAAGTCCGTCCGGACCGCCGTCAGGCTCTGGCTATCCGCTGGATCATCGATGCCGCCAAAAAACGTTCGGAAACCACTATGACCGAAAAGCTCGCCAACGAACTGCTGGATGCTGTCGCCAATAAAGGTTCCGCCGTTAAGAAGCGTGAGGATACTCATAGAATGGCCGAAGCCAACAAGGCTTTCTCCCATTATAAATTTTAACCGATAGCGTATAGGAAAATACAATGGCTCGTACACATAAATTGGAAATGTATAGAAACATCGGTATCATGGCGCACATTGATGCCGGTAAAACGACTACCAGTGAGCGCATTCTGTACTATACCGGCCAAACGCATAAAATCGGCGAAGTTCATGAAGGCGCCGCCACCATGGACTGGATGGAACAGGAGCAGGAACGCGGCATTACCATTACGTCCGCGGCCACAACCTGTTTCTGGAAAAACCACAGAATTAACCTGATTGATACTCCCGGCCACGTTGACTTTACCGTTGAAGTCGAGCGTTCGCTGCGCGTATTGGACGGTGCAATCACCGTGTTTGATTCTGTTGCCGGCGTAGAGCCGCAGTCCGAGACCGTCTGGAGACAGGCGGACAAATACGGCGTGCCGAGAATCTGCTTCTGCAACAAAATGGACCGAATCGGGGCTAATTTCTACCGCTGTCTGGACATGATCGTTGATCGTCTGGGCGCGAAGCCTTTGGCCATGCAGCTGCCGATCGGTGCCGAAGCTGAATTCCGCGGCGTTGTCGATCTGCTCAACATGAACGCTATCGTCTATACCGGCGATACCGCTGATTCTCCGATTGAGATTCAGGAAATTCCGGCTGATTTGAAAGACAAGGCCGAGGAATATCATCATCAGCTGGTCGAACTGGCCGTTGAAGAAGACGAGCAGGCCATGGAAGATTATCTGGAAGGCAAAGACGTTTCGGTCGAAACGCTGAAGAAGTGCATCCGCAAGGGTACCATTGCTCAGGATTTTGTTCCGGTCTTCTGCGGCACCGCTTTCAAGAACAAGGGCGTTCAGCCTCTGCTTGACGCGGTTATCGACTACCTGCCGTCGCCTTTGGACATTCCCGCCATTACGGGCGTTAATCCCAACACCGATGCCGAAGAAACCCGCAAACCTGCGGATGAACAGCCTCTGGCTGCCCTGGCTTTCAAAATCATGAACGATCCGTTTGTCGGCTCGCTCACGTTTACCCGCATTTATTCGGGTACCATGATTGCCGGTTCTTACATTTATAACTCGGTCAAGGACAAAAAAGAACGCGTCGGCCGCATGCTGCTGATGCATTCCAACAAACGTGAAGACCTGAAAGAAGCTCATGCCGGCGATATTATCGCTCTGGCCGGTCTGAAAGACACGACCACCGGCGATACGCTGTGTGACGCTTCCAAGCCGATCGTTTTGGAAAACATGGTTTTCCCGGAGCCGGTTATTGAGTTGGCCGTTGAGCCGAAGACCAAAGCCGACGTCGAGAAAATGGGCCTGGCTTTGTCCCGTCTGGCAATGGAAGATCCGTCTTTCAAAGTATCGTCGGATCCGGACAGCGGTCAGACCATCATCAAAGGCATGGGCGAACTTCACCTGGAGATTATCGTCGATCGTTTGAAACGCGAATTCAAAGTCGAGTGCAATGTCGGCGAGCCGCAGGTGGCTTATCGCGAAACCATCACCAAATCCTGCGATATCGAATATACGCACAAGAAACAGTCCGGCGGTGCCGGTCAGTTTGCCAAGGTCAAAATCAAATTCGAACCGATTGAAGGTTATAACGGATTTGAATTTGAGAACACGGTTGTCGGCGGTAACGTTCCCAAGGAATATATCCCCGGCGTCGAAAAGGGTTTGCGCACGGCCATGGATGCCGGTGTTATCGCCGGATATCCGGTTACCGGTGTCAAATGCAATCTTTATGACGGTGCTTACCACGAGGTTGACTCTAACGTTATGTGCTTTGAAATCGCTGCCCGTGCAGCTTTCAGAGAAGGTATGCGTCAGGCGTCTCCGAAACTGTTGGAACCGATTATGAAGGTTGAGGTTGTCACTCCTGAAGAATATATGGGCGATATTATCGGTGATCTGAACTCCCGCCGCGGCTTGGTCAACGGCATGGATCAGCGCGCCAATGCCCGCGTTATCGACGCGCATGTTCCGCTGGCCAACATGTTTGGCTATGTCAACACGCTGCGTTCGTTGTCTCAGGGACGTGCCCAGTTTTCGATGGTCTTCGATCATTATGCCGAAGTACCGAAGGATGTGGCTGACAAGGTGAAAGCCAAAAATTCATAAAATGATTTTAGCGGGCACCTAGAGGCGCGATGCGGTGCTCGAAACTCACGTACTTCTATGTACGCTCAAGTTTCTGCGCTTCCCGTCGCACCTCTATCTGTCTCGCTAAAATCATTTTAATTTTAAATTTGTTTTTTTATTAACTAATTTTATTTGGAGTAAATCTAAATGGCAAAAGAGAAGTTTGAGCGGACGAAGCCGCACTGCAATATCGGAACGATCGGTCACGTAGACCACGGTAAGACGACGTTGACGGCGGCCATTACGAAAGTATTGGCGGAACAGGGCGGCGCCAGTTTCACGGCCTATGACCAGATTGACAAGGCACCTGAAGAGAAAGCGCGCGGAATTACCATTTCGACGTCGCACGTAGAATATGAGACGGCGAATCGTCACTATGCGCACGTAGACTGCCCGGGCCACGCGGACTATGTAAAGAACATGATCACGGGTGCGGCGCAGATGGAC
>JAFUQJ010000020.1 GCA_017480995.1 Alphaproteobacteria bacterium | reverse complement strand
TCCGTCATTTGGCGATTCTCCTAACAAAAAAGCGGGAGTTTTTGCAACCCCGCTTCCTATAATAAACCATAACTATGGTTCTTATATATCATAAAAAAATTAAAAATCCAGCATTTTTTTCAAAAATGAAAAACTGCGGAGAAGGCTTCAGGCAGAGATGTTTGGAAAGCGAAAGTACCGCAGCGTACATAAAGGTACGTGAGGAAACTTTCGACTTGTACAAACACCTCTGGATGAGGCGTTATACGCGGTTTTTACCCGTCTTCCAGGTGCAGCAGCAAAGACACGCTGATTAACGTCGTGATTAAAAACGGCGTCGACACCGCCAGAGCAATCGGAATAAACCCATTAATCCCGAAAGCATAAACCAGCTGCGTCATAAAATAAACCAGAAAACCGGTGGTAATACCGCCGACAATCAGATACATCACACCGCCGCGGCGGTTGTTGGGACGCAGCGCAAACACGGCCGCCACCAGCACCATTGCGCAAAGCAGCAGCGGCGAAACCAGCAGCGAATAGTAGCGCAGGCGATGCCGCTGCGCCGAAAAGCCGGAGTTTTCGTAAAAATCTATAATGTCGGGCAGCGCCCAAAAAGAAATCGCCTCGGGCTCCACAAAATTTTCTTTAATGCGGTCGCCGTTCAGCGTCGTCTTGTATTCCAGGCTTCCCATCGATTCGGTCGAATACCCGGGACGAAAGATGTGAACGTCCTTGAGAACAAACTTTCCTTCCTGCAAAACGCCGGCAAAAGCCTCAATCCGGCGGCCGGGCTGCGACTTGCGATCCATTTCGATAATCGTCACGCCGCGCAGCAGCAAGTCTTCCTTTCCCTGCCGCAAAGACTTGGCCTGCAAAACCATGACGTTGTTGTCGTCAATCGCCTCGCGGATCCACAACCCCTGGTCGGAAAACAAAACGGCGTTCGGATTCTTGGTCTTCATCCGATAATACAACGTCTCGTACATGTCATACATCCGCGCCGAAATCGGGTTAATCATCGTGATATTGACAACTCCGACCGCAAAAACCGCCGCCAGCACCGGCAGCAAAAATCCCCAGATTGAAACGCCGGCCGCGCGCATAATCACAAACTCGTTGCTTTTGCTGAGTTTCCAAAACGTCGCCATCGCGGCAATCATGACCACAAACGGAAAAACCATCTCAACGGTTTTGGGCAGTTTGGTCAGCGCCAGCTGCATCACCAGCCCGAACCCGACTTCCGGCCGGTCGGAAGTACGGCGCAGCAGCTCCACCACCTCAAACAGCATCACCACGCTCACTACCATAAACAGCACGGCAAAGAAGTTGAACAAAATCTGGCGGGTAAGATAACGCCCCAAAATCGAAGTCGGTTTCATGTCACAAAATCTTATATTATTGTCTTATACCCTCAAAGATATTCACAAAAGCGGATTTAAGCAAGCTAAAAATCCGTTCTGTTATCCGAGTTTTGACAGATAGCGGTCGATTGCATCCGGCAAAATGACCACAATCTGCTTTCCCGCAAACTCTGGGCGTTTGGCAATCTGCAGCGCGGCAAAAACGGCGGCGCCGGCCGAAATCCCGATCGGCAAACCTTCGGTTTGCGCCGTTTCTTCGGCGGTTTTCAAGGCCTGCGCGTCGGTCACGTCAAAAACTTCGTCAACCAGTCCGGCCTCATACAGCGGCGGCACAAATCCGGCGCCGATGCCCGGAATATCGTGCGCCCCGGAATCCTGTCCGTTGAGCACGGCGCTGCTCTTGGGCTCCACCGCCACCACATGCAAATCCGGATTGGAGGTCTTCAGAGTTGCGGCCGTTCCCGTCAGCGTCCCCGAGGTGCCCACCCCGGCCACCAGCATGTCGATGTCGCCGCCGGTGTCTTCCAAAATCTCGACGCTGGTGCCGAACCGGTGCGCGTCGACGTTGGCCTCGTTGCTGAACTGGTCAAAAATAATAACGTCGGAATTCTTTTCGCGCAGCATGTCGGCTTTGGCCAAAGCCCCTTTCATGCCGTCTTCCTTCGGCGTCAGAATAACTTCGGCGCCCAGATGCCGCATCAGCAGAATACGCTCGCGGCTCATATTCTCGGGCATTGCAATCACCAGCTTATATCCCCGCTGCGCGCAAATGGCGGCCAGCGCAATGCCGGTATTGCCGCTGGTTGCCTCGACAAAAATTGTTTCCGGCGTAATCCGACCTTGTTTTTCGAGCTTTTCCACCATACTGAGCGCCGCACGGTCCTTGACCGAAAACAACGGGTTATAAAACTCGCACTTGGCCAGAATGTCCGCCTTAAGCCCGTATTTTTTCATCAGCCCGTTCAAACGCAGCAAAGGCGTCTTTCCGACCATTTCCGCAATCGAATTATAGATATTTTTCATCTGTATGCCTCTAAATATGTTTATAATCCTCAAAAACCTCTAGACCTGTATAGCAATAATTTGTTATAATTACAACGATTTAAATATGATGTAAAAACAATGAAAAAACAACTCGCCGCTTTCATATATACCCTGCCCCTGCTGTTTTTAAGCGCCGACGCCGCGGCCGCCAGTCTGGACGATCTTTACCGGGACATTATCCGCTCCGACAATCAGGGCTACCTGCCGCTGTTTGTCAAAAACCGCAAAATGCCCGACATTCTCGGCACCGAAAAAATTGCCGACGCTTCGCTGCCGAACACCGCCGGCGACGCCGATGTTCAAAAACTGCCGGATGCCGTCAGTCTGGTCAATCCGATACCGGCGCGCGAAGCCGCGCTCAGGGCCAAACAGCTGAAATGGGAACAAACGCTCAAAGCGATTGAACAAAACCGCGTCACTCCGCTTGAGCTTGACGAGCTTCATTACCGCCTGCACCTCAACGATCCGAAAGCGATTGAAGTCTTGGCCTGGATGTATACCAAAGGCGTCGGCGTACAGGTCGATTACATCGAAGCCTATAAACTGTACCGCAGGGCAGCGCTGCTGAACATCCCGCAGGCAAAGGAAAACGCCCGCCTCGTCTTTCAGTCCATGAACGACGAACAGCGCCAGAAGATTAAGGGTTACTAGCCTCTTTTATCAGCTCGTTGACAAATCCTTTCATTCCGACCTGACGCACTCGCTTCATCCGTTCGCCGGAAATAATCTTCTGGATTTTTTTGACCGTCTCGTCCAAATCGACATTGACGATAACGTAATCAAACTCGTCCCAATGACTGAGTTTTTCAAGAATTATGCCCATGCGCTTTTCAATAACCTCCGGTGAATCGGTGCCGCGTTTGACCAGACGCTCGCGCAGTTCTTTGATTGAAGGCGGCAGCAGATAAATCGTCACCACGTCGTCGCCCGCTTTTTTGCGCATCTGGCGGCAGCCCGCCCAATCCATGTCAAACAAAACGTCCTGCCCGACATTGATAAAGCTGTCGACTTCCGAACGCAGCGTGCCGTAACGCGCGCCGTACTGAGAGTCGACATATTCGTAAAAAGCGTCCTGTTTCAAAAACTCGTTATATTGCTCATCGGTCACAAAGTAATAATCGACGCCGTCGACTTCGCCCGGACGCGGCGGACGCGTCGTCACCGAAACCGACCATTTGATGTTGCTGTCGTTCTTGAGGATTTCCTTGGCAACGGTTCCTTTTCCGGTTCCCGAGGGTGCCTCGATGATAAACATTGCCCCTTTACGAACCTTTTTTAATCTATTGATAATTTCATTCATAGATTCAAATCCTCCCTTGCAAATCATGCCTCGATGTTTATACTTGCGCATATCATACTCACAAATACTTAACAAGTTTTTACCTTCGGAGTCAAGAGATGCAAAATTTCCAGAATATTTTAATTACCGGCGCTTCCAGCGGCATCGGCGAAGCTCTGGCCGTCCATTATGCCTGCGCCGGCGCCAAAAATCTGTTTTTGTGCGGCCGCAGCGCCGAGCGTCTGGAAGCCGTTGCCGCCGAATGCCGCAAATATCAGACAAACGTTTATACCAAGATACTGGACGTTACCGACCGCGACGCGACGAAGGAATGGCTCGAAGAATGCGAAAATATCGCGCCGTTGAATTTGGTTTTTGCCAATGCCGGCGTGGCCACCCTGCGCGAAACCGACGAAAACATATACAACACTTTCAACACCAATCTGTTCGGCGTTTTGAACACCGCGCTGCCGGCCATTGAGATTTTCAAACGCCGCCGCGACACCGGCAAAACCCTTGCCCTGACCAGCTCAATTGCCGGATACCACGGTCTCATGACCTGCCCGTCATACAGCGCCAGCAAAGCGGCGGTCAAAGCCTGGGGCGAGGCGCAGCGTCTGGCCCTCAAACCTTTGAACATCAATGTCAGCGTAATTTGTCCCGGTTTTGTGCGCTCGCGCATTACCGACCAAAACACCTGCCCGATGCCGTTTTTCATGGAAGCGCCGCAGGCCGCCAAAATCATTGCCGACAGGCTCGAAAAAAACGTCGGACTGATTGCTTTTCCGTGGCCGATGCGTCTGGCCTCGTGGTTCGGCTCGATTCTGCCGTCATGGCTGAGCGAATTTATCTATTCCAGACTGCCCTACAAGGTCTAGCCGCGGATAACTTTGGCCTTTATCATATAAACAAGCAGCAGCAGCGACGGCACCACCATAAAAGACGTCAGCCAGAAAAAGGCCGGCCATGAAACCGCCGCCGCCAAAAATCCCGACGTCGCCGCAAAAATATCGCGCGCCAGACTCATAAACGAAGACAGCAGCGCATACTGCGTTGCCGTATATTCCTTGTTGCAAAGCGACGAGAGATAAGCCACAAAAGCGGCGGTTCCCATTCCGGCGGCAATATTGTCCAGAGAAATCGTCACCATCAAAACCGACAGGTCGTGCCCGGCATATGCCTGCCAGACAAAAGACATATTGGTCAGCCCCTGCAAAATGCCGCAAAACATCAGCGAGCGGACAATCCCATAACGGCTGACCAGCGCGCCGCCGACCAGCGTTCCGCCGATTGTCGCCATAATGCCGAATAATTTGATGATTGAAGCAATCTCGATTTTGCTGAATCCCATATCGTCATAAAACGGATACGCCATCGGCGCCATGTAGGCGTCCGTCATCCGGTACAAAAAGATAAACAGCAGAATAACAATCCATTTCGGCCGTTTCATAAAGTCGGCCAGCGGCGCCACCACCGATTTTTTCAGAAAACCGATGCCGCGCTGCCACAAACCGCGTTTTTCCGTTGTTTCTTCCCGCGCCGGCTCATTCTCTTTTTTGGCGCACAAAATTGCCGCCATACCGACCAACGCGCCGAGCGACATGATTTTATAAACGTCTTCCCACGGCATGACTGCCGCCAGAAACAAGGCCCCCGCACCCGAAAAAAGCGTTCCGAACCGGTATCCGAGCACAAACACCGCCACCCCGGCGCCCTGTTCGCGGTTATTGAAGGATTCAATTCGGTATGCGTCCAAAACAATATCCTGCGTTGCCGAAGCCACCACCATAAGAAAAGCGAACACCGCCATGTTTACCGGATTCTGCGCCGGATTGGTAACGGCCATGCCCCAAATTGCCGCCATCAGCCAGATTTGCGCAAACAAAGCCCAGCCGCGCCGCCGCCCCAAACGATCAAACAACGGCAGCCGTACCCGGTCGACAATCGGCGACCACAGCCATTTGAAGCTGTACGGCGCCTTGGCCAGCGAAAACAGGCCGATTGCCGCCAGGGAAACGCCGGCGTCTTTGAGCCACAAACTGAATGTCCCAAAAACCAGAAGATACGGAAATCCGCTCGAAAACCCGAGCAGAATCATCGTCAGCATGCGCTTGTCGCCGTAAACTTCTATCGCTTTGAGCCATCTTTTGAACATCAGCATCCTCCTTGCCCAAGCCTATCATAAGCGCAATTGGTTAAAACTCCCTTTCATTGACATCAAATATTTCTGTCGGGCTTGTCCCTCTTTTGTTTCACTCTCGGGTACCTTTTTATTCTTGTCATCCTCGTATCCTCTCTTTTCTGTCACCCTCGGGCTTGACCCTAGGGTCCACCCCCCTTGTTATCCCGACCGCAAAGCCTTCTCTTCGTCATCCTCGTGCCCTCCCTCTCTTTTTTGTCATCCTCGTGCCCGAGCGAAGCGAGGAATAGACACGAGGATCCAGGGAATCATAAGGCTTTATTACCACCTAGATATCCCCGGGTAAACCCGGGGTTCTTAAGCGCTTCGCGCCACCTACGGTGATTACAACTCCAAATGGAGTTGACCTGAATCCTGTTGTCCTTG
>JAFUQJ010000137.1 GCA_017480995.1 Alphaproteobacteria bacterium | reverse complement strand
TTTGTTTGACGTCTGGGTTATGATGTTCGCTTCGTTTATGCTGCTGCCGATTATGATGTTTAAGAATAAAATTACGCGCGGCGAGGGGTTGTTTATGCTGTTGTGCTTTATAGCTTATATATACGCCCAGGTTTTAATCAGCCGCGGCGAGTGGGTTTTGATATAGGAGCCGGCAGCGATTGTTTGACATTGAGAAAGGACTGGAAAATTTAAGGCGGCACATTAAGATTGCGCCCGAAACACCCGGCGTGTATCGGATGATCAGCGAATATGACGAGGTTTTGTATGTCGGCAAAGCCAAAAACATCAAAAAGCGGATCGTCGCCTATTCGCATGTCGACAAACTGCCGGTGCGGCTGCGCCAAATGGTGGCGCAAATCGTGCGGATGGAGTTTATTATCGTTGAAAACGAAGCGCGGGCGCTGTTGGTTGAAAATGAGCTGATTAAGAAATTTAAGCCGCGTTACAATATTTTGCTCAAAGACGACAAGACGTTTCCGCACCTGATGATTGACATGCAGGCCGATTATCCGTGTCTGCGCAAATACCGCGGGCAGCGGCGCGACAAAAACAAATATTTCGGACCGTTTGCCAGCGTCGGCGCGGTCAACAGCGTGATAGACGTTTTGCAGAAGGCGTTTTTGCTGCGTTCGTGTTCGGACGCGGTGTTTCATAATCGGCAGCGGCCGTGTCTGCAGTATCAGATCAAGCGCTGTTCGGGACCGTGCGTCGGGCGGATTTCGGCCGCGGACTATCGAAAGCTGGTTCAGGAAGCGGTTGATTTTCTGGAAGGTCGGAACAGCAGGATTCAGGATGAGCTGTCGGCGGCAATGAACGAGGCCAGCGCCCGCGAGGATTACGAAACGGCGATCGTTCTGCGCGACCGCATCCGCGCGCTGACAGCCGTCCAGTCCAAGCAAAACGTTGAGTACGCCGGGATAAAATCGGCCGACGTGATTGCGCTGGCGCGCGACAAGAATCTGGTATGCATTCAGATATTTTTTATCCGTTCGGGGCAGAACTGCGGCAATGCGCCGTATTTTCCGACACAGACGGAAGACGCTTCCGACAGCGAGATTCTGGAGGCTTTTATCAGCAGCTTTTATACCGGACACGTGCCGCCGAAAGAGATTGTCCTCGGGCAGGTTTTGGAAAACGGCGCCTTTTTGGGCGAGGCGGTCGGCACCAAGATCGTCTGCAGCCAAAAAGGCAACAAGGCCAGGCTGGTGGCAATGGCGGAGGAAAACGCCCGCGCGTCGATTGCGCGCAAAGTCGCGCTGATGGCCAGCGTCGAAAACAATCTCAGGGATTTTAAGGAGCGTTTCGGCCTGCCCGATTTGCCGCGGCGGATTGAAATTTATGACAACTCGCATATTCAGGGCAGTTATGCCATCGGGGCGATGGTGGTGGCGACGCCCGAGGGTTTTGACAAGAAAAATTATCGTACCTTCAATATCAAAAACCCCGAAATTACCAACGACGATTTTGCAATGATGAAAGAGGTTCTGCTGCGGCGGTTCGACAAGATGACGCCGGAGAACAGGCCCGACGTTATTCTGCTGGACGGCGGCCGCGGGCAGCTCAACGCGGTGCATGAGGCTCTG
>JAFUQJ010000136.1 GCA_017480995.1 Alphaproteobacteria bacterium | reverse complement strand
CCGACAAACATGGCGCCGTTGTATAATCTGGGGTCCATCGTTTTTTTGACCTTAAGCATGACGCCGAGCATGAAAGGCAGGCCCAGCTTGGCCAGAAAAGAATTTTTTACGGCGTCTTTGAGCAGGCGGATAACCAGACGGGCGGTGCCTTCGGTCGATTTGAGCGCGATATTGCCGGTAAAACCGTCGGCTACCACGACATCGGCCACGCCGTTGGGAATTTCGTGCGGTTCGATATAGCCGGTGAATTCAATGTTCATGTGCGAATTTTTAATCATCTGGGCGGCCTGCCGGATTTCCTCCTTGCCCTTCATTTCTTCGGCGCCAATATTGAGCAGGGCAACCCGGGGTTTGGCAATGCCGAGGGCATGACGCGCCAGAATGTCTCCCATCAGCGCGAATTCCGCGAGGTTGACGGCGTTGCATTCGGTGTTGGCGCCCAAGTCCAGTATGACATATCTGCCGTTGCGATGCGGCATAATGCTGACAATCGCCGGGCGGTGAATCTTGGTAATGGTTTTTAAGACCAGCTTGGAAATAGCCATCAGAGCGCCGGTGTTGCCGGCGGAAACGACGGCCTGAGCCTCGCCTTTGCGGACGGCGTCAATGGCCATGTACATGCTGGTGTTGCGGTTGCGGATAACTGTTGAGGGTTTGTCCTCGTTGTGAACCATTTCCGGAGCGTGCCGGAGTTCGCAGACCTTTTTGAGATTGGAAAATTCATTGAGAATAGGAGTTACCCGGGCCGTGTCTCCGAAGAGGATAAAACGGATGTCGGGGTTTTTTTTGGCAGCGATGCTCAAGCCTTCGATAACGACTCGGGGGGAGTTGTCTCCCCCCATAGCATCAACTGAGATGACCAGATTATTATCAGACAAAACCTGCTCCATTTCAAAGATATCGCTCAAACGGGGAGTTTGAGGTCGTTACATATAATATTATTCGGCGGTAGCTTTTTTGGCAACTACTTCGCGATTGTCGTACTGGCCGCAAGAAGGGCATACGTTATGAGGTTTTTTCAATTCACCGCAGTTCGGGCATTCCATGTAGGCGTTGCCTTTGAGGGCATCGTGCGAACGACGCATGTCGCGGCGGGATTTTGAAGTTTTCTTTTTAGGTGTAGCCATTTTCTTATACTCTAAAATTAATGTTGTTTATAAATTCAATCGACATTCATACTCTATCTAGTTTTTAAAATCAACTAAATAAATGTCGTTTAAGCGAAATTCTAAAGACCTTTTACTCAAAATTTTCGGATTATGCAAGGACTTTTTGCGGTTGGGAACTTATTTCTTAAGTTTGGCCAAAACCGCGAACGGATTCTGCGCCGAAGTGGTTTCTTCGTCAAATTCCGACTGAAATTCAAAAGTTTCCCCTTCCATACGCGGAAAATCGTCCAGAACCAGCGCAATCTGTTCCATGGCGATGTCGGCCAGATTGATTTTGCCGTCGATGACCAGATCCGGCACCTCGTCTTCAAACTCAAATTCCATGTTGTGCAGCTCTTTGGGCGTGAGTTCGGTGTCGTAAGTCATTTCAAAATCGGTTTGATACGGTTTGACAAAGTTTTCGAGGCTGATGACGCTGGTCTGCTCGATTTCGGCTCGGGCGGAGCCCCAGACTTTGATTTGGTGTTCTTTTTTGTTGAGTTTGACGTTGATGTCGGCGTTCAGCGATTTGACGCCGTTGACTTTCAACACCTCGGTAACGTAGGGAAGTTCATCTTTTTGGGCGGCGATATGGTATTTTTTGGCCGCGGCGGTCAGCTCGTCAACAACTAAAGGGTATGAAAAAAGATTTTGCATAAATACTTTCCTTATGTTATAAAAATGACTATCTTTCGGATTGATTTGATATAACTTCAAGGATACTAAGATGTCAATAAACAAATTAATGTCTGCCTGCGCGATTACAATGGCCGTATGCGCATGTTCAACTCAGAAGACCAACGAATGGTTTGTCAGCCACAACGGCAACATGCCGTCCAACGAGCGTATCGAGCAGATTGCCAAGGGCGACAGCCGCGAAAAAGTCCGGCAGGTTCTGGGGAGCCCTTCGACGGTGGTGTCTCTGGACAAGAATACCTGGATCTATATGTCGGCGGATGTAAAAAGAGTGGCTTTTCTGGCGCCGGAAGAAGTCGACCGCGACGTGCTGACAATCCGTTTTGACGACAAGGGCACGGTGACGGAAGTCGAGCGGATGAACAAAGAGCACGGCCGGGAAATCAAGGTCAGTTCTGATGCGACCGAGGCTCCGGGCGAGCAGATCGGTTTCTTCCGCAAATATTTCGGCGGTGTCGGACAATATAATCCGTTCGGCGGAATGGGAAACAACTCTTCGCTGTAAAAAAATGACGTCATTAAAAAAGCCGGTATCATTACCGGCTTTTTTGTGTCTGCGGCAAGCCGCTTTAACAGGCTTTGGCCAGCGGGTTGTTGAGGCCGAGCTCTTCCATAACCTGTTTCTTCAGGGTAACGTTGTCGGCTTTGCCGGTGGCAAAGACGGGCAGGCTGTCATGATAAAGAATAACGCGCGGCAGATACAGCTCCGACATGCCGTTGACGCGAATGTAGGTATGAAGCGTTTCCTGAGTAACCTTGCGGTTGTTGGTGACCAGGACGATTTGCTCGCCTTTGCTCTCGTGCGGGACGGCAACGACGCCGTACATGTGTTCGGGGCCGTCGGCTTCGTGGGCGCGCACGACCATTTCGCTGACAGCGTTGAGCGAGACCATCTCGCCGCCGATTTTGGCAAAGCGTTTGATGCGGTCTTTGATGTAGACAAAGCCGATCTCGTCAATGTCGACCACGTCGCCGGTATGATACCAGCCGTCTTTGAGCGGCACCAGAACGCCCGGATTGTCAGGCATGATGTAGCCCATCATGACATTGGGGCCTTTGATAACCAGCTCGCCGCCGGTCTCAATGCCGTCGACATGCTCGATTTTGTATTCGATTTTGGGCAGAAGTTTGCCGATGGAGCCAAAACGGTTGAAAATGCGGTTATTGGCGGTGACAACCGGCGAACATTCGGTCGAGCCGTAAGCCTCGAGAACGCGCAGTCCCTGCCGCTCAACCCACATATTGCGGGTGTCGGGTTTTATGGCTTCGGCGCCGCCGTACATAAAGCGGATGTTGTGGAAGTCGATCGGGTGGGCGATTTTGGCATAGCCGCGGAAGAACGTGTCGGTTCCGAACATGACGCTGGCGCCGATTTCATAAACGATTTCGGAAATGACGCGGTAATGCAGCGGCGACGGATACAAAAACAGCTTGGCTCCTTCCAAAATCGGGAACAAAGTACCCACCGTCAGGCCGAAACTGTGAAACATCGGCAGCGCGTTGAAAACGGTATCGGTGATGTTGATCGTTTCGATGCTCGACATCTGCTTGATGTTGGAAATGATGTTGGCATGGCTCAGAACAACGGCTTTGGGCGCGCCTTCGGAACCGGAGGTAAACATGATGACGGCTTTTTTGTTGCCACCTTCTTTGTGCGGAACGCGTTTGATCTTGTAGCGCAGGAAAGCGTTGATTTTGTCCCACAGGCCGATTTGGTGGCGCAGGTCTTCCAGATAAACGACCTCAAACCCGGCTTTGACGATTTCTTCAATCACGGGTTCCATTTTGGCGTTGCGGATGAAGAGGTGCGAAGTGATGACCTTTTTGACGACGGCGGTTTTGCACATTGAGACCATGTTGGCGGCGCCGACCGAGAAGTTCAGCATGACCGGAACGCGTTCGTAGGCCGACAGGCCGAAGAAAGTGCACAAAGTGGCAATCGAGTTCGGCAGCAGCAGGGCGACGTGTTCGCCGGGCGCGGTTCTGCGTTTGAAATATTTGCCCAAAACATAAGACTTGATGATGATGTCTTTGTAGGAATTGGGAACGCGGTTGATGTCCTCGACAAAGCGCGGGCGGCGCAGCAGGCCTTTTTTGGAATGAACCTTGGCGGTTTTCATGAGCTGGCCGAACAGCGAAATGTTGTCGTTGTACGAAGCCTCGAAGCACATGTCGCGCATGAGCATGTAAACTTCGTTGCTGATGTGGTCGCGCTGGCGGCGCAGTTCGTCTTTTAACTTAAAACTGACCGGCGCTTTGACGATAACGCGGATTTTGGGCAGCGGACGGTGCGGCAGCTTGCCTTTGGTCTTGGAAAAATAACCGTACTGCGGGCCGCTGATCCAGACCGGAATAATCGGTGCCTTGGATTTGTCGGCAACCAGTCCGGGCGCTTCGTAAATTTTCATCAGGCCGCCGTTTTCGGTAATGCGTCCTTCGGCAAAAATAACGCAGAGGCGGCCGCTGTCGACCTTGGCAATCAGTTCTTTGATGTCGCCTGGTTCAATCGGATTGAATTGCATAATGTCCGCCGTTTTCATGAACGTACGCACCCATTTGTTGCGGTATAAATGGCCGTTTAGGGCAAAAATCGGATTTCCGGGAAGAAATGCAAACAAAAGAAGCGGATCAAGATAGGAAACGTGGTTGGAAACATAAACGCCTTTCTGCGGCAGGCTGTTTTCATCAAATTTAATTTCGCACCTGGCTTTGAAAAATGAAAATACCATGCGCAGGCAGAATCGAATAAAGTCCCTCAAAATAAACTCTCCGAGAAGTTACAACATAATATAGATTTGTAATCCGAAAATTAACGAATTGTAAAGGATTAAATTGCGGCGGTTCACGCTTTGTTTCAAAATGTTTCGTAATATTTTGAAAAATATAGGGTTTTGAGCGTTTTGCAGCGGGGATAAAATCTTGTATTGTCAATTAAATATTATTGCGACATAATAAAGCGGATTTGAAGATAAGGACAATCAAAGTGAAAAAAGACTCAAAAACACAGCTTTTGTGCAGTGCTTTCTGCGAATTTGCCAAGAACGGCTTTTGGGGCGCGACAACCCGCGACATTGCCAAGCGTGCAGGCATTAACATTTCGTCTATCCTGTATTATTTCGGCGGCAAAAAGGGAATTTATGCGGCGGCGCTCGAGAATATCGTCGAGGCTGTCAGGGAAGAGACCGCCGAAATCAGCAAGGAATACGACGTGGTCGTGCGCAGCAAGAACAGCGCCGAGGCGAGGGAGCT
>JAFUQJ010000019.1 GCA_017480995.1 Alphaproteobacteria bacterium | reverse complement strand
TTTTCCTGATACTTGGGCAGCCACTGAATGTCGGCATAACACGCGCCGGCGGAAAAACCCAACGCCGCCGCCGACAATATTACAATCCTTGCAATATCCTTCCCTCTCATGGCCGCCTCCGTCTTTTTGTCAAGTCATATCCGACAATACGTAATCAACTATTATCAGAATAACAAAATACAAAACTTATGTCAACTGCAAAAAATACTTGACTACTTAAATATATAGCATTTATAATATGTATTAGTTTTAACATAAAGGAATATATGATGAAAAAAATATTTTATCTTCTCGTTTTCTCTCTTCTCTTTACCGCGGCATGTGACGGCAACGCCTCAAACGCCCGGACGGAGCTGTCTCCCGACAAAGTTTATTTTTTCTATTCCAACAGTTGTCCGCATTGTCACGACGCGCTCGAATACATCAACGGCAAATATCCCGAACTCAAACTGAGCATGGTCAACGTCGGCAACTCCGAAGGTTATAACCTGCTGATCAAATGCACGCGCGACTTCAAACTCGGCAGCCGCATCGGCACGCCTTTTTTCTGTATGGGCAGGCAATATCTGATGGGCTGGTCTCCCCAAATTGCCGACAGTTTTGACGAAAAGGTAAAGCCCTTTCTCAACTAAAAAAAAATACGCTCCGAAAACACGGGGCGTATTTTTTGTTTGCAAAAGATGACGTTTCTGCTATATATAAATAAATTTACTTTTAATGGATTCTGTTCATGAACAAACAACTGCCGCCGGAAATCATGAAAAAAGCCGCCTTAGGCATCGGCTATATTGCCCACCCGCTGCGTCTGCGGATTCTCGAATATCTCGACGTCAACGGCGCCTCGTCAGTTTCCGCAATCACCAAAGCGCTGGAAGAAGAGCAGGTCATCGTCTCCCAAAGCCTCAAAAAGCTGCGCGAAGCCAATCTTGTCCGCACCGAACGCCGCGGCCTGTTCATCTATTACAACATTCACGAGAAATACCCGGCCAGCATTTTTGTCTGCATCCGCAAACTTTTCGGATACATGGCCAACAATTTTTATTTTTTGGCTGACGATTATAAAGCGCTGCTGCCCCACGACTACACCACCATGGTTGCCAACCGCATCAAACTCTTTGCCAATTATGACAAAATGCGCATCCTCGAATATCTGGTTTTGCACGAAGAAAGCAACGTCTCAAACATTATCGCCGCCACCGAAAGCTCGCAGCTCAAAGTGTCTCAATATCTCAAGCGTCTGCGCGACGACGGCTTTGTGACCGCCCGCCGCGACGGCCGTTTTATCTATTATCGCATTACCGCCGGCGTCCACAAGACGGCAATTGAATGCATCCGCAAAAGATACGCCGGCCTCAAAAACAAATCCGCTTTCTAGAACAAGTCAAACAGTTCCGAATAAGCCAGCGACAAACCGACCAGAAAGTTGCTTCCTTTCTTTTCGGCGCCGCGTGCTTTGGCCTCAAAATAAGTCAGATACGGCGCGAGGCTGACGCAGTCCGTCATTTTCACGTCCATCCGGCCGGTAACGTTAAGCTCATAATCGAAATCCGTTCCCTCATAACGGCTGAAATGAACATAATCGCGATAATAGCTCTCCAGCTGGAACTTAACGCCCTCGCGCAGCGGATATTCGGCCTTAATGCCGATTTCATAAGCCAGTTTTTTAATGTCGTCGCTGTAGGTCAGATCCCATTCTTCAACCGCCGCGCCGTACAGCTCTCTGATAAATTTGCCGTTAAACAGTTTGATACCCTGCATTCCGCGAAAAGTCTTGGTCCTCGGCGCATCGTCGTTGGCCGTAAACTCGGTCTGATATCCGAGGCTCGCAAACGGACCGACGTCGGCCTCCTCGTATTTCCACATCTTTTCCGTATAATCCGTTTTGAGCAAAATCTTGTCGGCATTTTCCGTTGTTGTGGTCTTGTCACCCACCGGCTTTACCTTGGTCTCGCCGTATTCCATAAACAGACTGTTTGACCACAGGCTGTTGGCGGTCTCGCGCTCGATTGCACCGTCAAAAACGCCCTTAACCATGCTCTCGCTGTCAGCGCTGAGCTGTGCGTTGGGAGAGTCCTTGTACTCCCGCGCATTTGACACACTGGTATTCGACAGCTCAAGCGCCGCCCGCCTGATATTGGCGCGCCAGTGAATGTCGCTTTCCGGATCGGCGGCCGCATCTTCGGCAAAGGCCTGCCCCGCGGACAAAAACAACAAGGCGGCCATTCCCGGCAAAAATCTTTTCATTCCTTCTCTCCCGACAAATAAATCAGTTTTAGGAAGAATAAGCAACACGCCTCATATTGTCCAGACAAAACAGTGGGTTATAAACAATACCGCCGGCTTACGCCTTGTTGCCGCATTGCCCGCATTTTGAGCAGCCGTTGCAAATCAGACGACTGCCGCAGGTCAGACACCGTTCTCCGAAATATTTTTGATAAAAATCCTCGGCCCCGAACAATTCAGACTGTATTTTCTCCAGCTTAAAATTCGGCGGCCGCCCCGGATGCTGCAGCCCCGACTTGTACGCCATGCGGCTTTGCAGACCTTTGTCCGGCAGATGATAAGTCTTACCGTCTCTAATAAAATTCGTGCCGGTCTCAATAAAACAAAACCTCACGTCCGCCGCCGCGCATTCGTCATAAAGCGCCTTCACCCAGGCATAATCCAGCGGACGCGAACCGTCGTAATTTTCACCGCCGGCAATCACCTGCTCTATTT
>JAFUQJ010000135.1 GCA_017480995.1 Alphaproteobacteria bacterium | reverse complement strand
TTTTATTAATTAAGGAAAGAAGAAAAAGATGACACAAAAACCCGTATTGCTGATGATATTGGACGGCTGGGGCTACCGCGAGCCGAAAACGCCCGACAACGCGATTGAAATGGGCCATACCCCCAACTGGCACCGCATGTTCGAAACCTGTCCGCACAGCCTGATCGAAACCTATGGTCTGGCAGTCGGCCTGCCGGAAGGACAGATGGGCAACTCCGAAGTCGGACATACCAATATCGGCGCCGGACGCGTGGTCATGCAGGATCTTCCGAAAATCGACCTTGCCGTCAAAGACGGTTCGCTGGCACAGAATCCGGTGCTGCTTAAAATGATCGGAGCCTTGAAAGCCAACGGCAAAACCGCCCACGTCATGGGGCTAATGTCGCCGGGCGGCGTTCATTCCTCGCAGGACCATATTGTCGCTTTGTGCGCCATTTTGAACAAAAACGGCGTCAAAACCCGCGTCCACGCCTTTTTGGACGGCCGCGACACGCCGCCGGCTTCGGCCGCGGAATATCTGGCGCAGTTTGAGAATGCCGTCAAAAACATGCCGCTGGTAAAAATCGCGACGATTGAAGGCCGTTTTTACGCAATGGACCGCGACAAGCGCTGGGACCGCATCGAACTGGCCTATGACAATATTCTGAGCGCCGCCGGCAAACGCTATGCCACCGCAGACGAGGCGATCAAGGCCTCTTATGCCGAAAAAGTTACCGACGAGTTCGTAATTCCGGCCGTTATCGGCGATTATCAGGGAATGGAAGACGGCGACGCCGTACTGATGGCCAACTTCCGCGCCGACCGTGCCCGCGAAATTCTGTACGCGCTGGCAGACGACGCTTTCGAAGGATTTGCCCGCAAGCGCAGAGTCAAGTTTTCCGCCCATGTCGGCATGACCGAGTATTCGGTCGACCACAACCGCTTTATGCAGACGATGTTTCCGCCCGAGGCGCTGACCAACATCTTGGGCGAAGTGGTGGCCGAGCACGGTCTGACACAGCTCAGAATCGCCGAAACCGAAAAATACGCCCATGTTACGTTTTTCTTTAACGGCGGCGAGGAAAAAGAATTTAAGGGCGAAGAGAGAATCCTTATCGCCAGTCCGAAGGTCGCGACTTATGACCTCAAACCCGAAATGAGCGTTTATGAAGTGACCGAGCAGCTCGTCAAAGCTATCGAAGACAAACGTTTTGACGTGATTATCTGCAACTACGCCAACGGCGACATGGTCGGGCATACCGGCATTATGGAGGCCGCGCTCAAGGCCGTGGCCGCGGTTGACGAATGTCTCGGCAAGGTTGAAAAGGCCATTAAGGACGTCGGCGGCGTGATGATTGTCACCGCCGATCACGGCAACGCCGAAAAAATGGTCGACGAGACAACCGGTCAGCCCTATACCGCGCATACCGTCGGTAAAGTTCCGGCAATTCTGGTGAACGATCAAAGCGGCGTCAAGGCGCTTAAGGACGGCAAACTGGCCGATCTGGCGCCGACCATGCTTGAACTGCTGAACATCAACCAACCCAAGGAAATGACCGGTACTTCGCTGCTGGTAAAATAAGGTATGAAACTGAAAACCGCCTTCAAATATCTGCTCTCCGGCCTGCTGCTCTGCGGCATTGCGCCGGGCGAGCTGCGGGCGGTTTCGGATTCCGACCTCAAAAAAGTCGAGCAACAGGTTCAGCAGCAAAGCCTTGAACACAAAAAACTGCAGGCGCAGGCAACCCAGATTAACATGGAGCTTGCTTCGGTCAGTCAGGAAATGATCAAGGCCGCCAGACAAATTCAGAACAACGAGGAAAAACTGTCGCGAATGGAAGCCCAGCTCGAAAAGCTCAAAAGCGAGCTGGCCGAAGCGGAAGCAGGATTCAGCCAAGAAGACGACAATCTGATTAAAACGCTGGCTGCGCTGCAGAATCTGGCGCTCAAACCGACCGAGGCGCTGCTGGTGCAGCCGCTGACGCCGGTGGACATTATCCGCAGCGCAATGCTGCTGCGCGAAACGGTGCCGTATCTGGAAGAAAACGCCGAGAGAATCCGCCGCGAACTTGAAACAATCTCGCTCAAGAAAAGCCGCGTGGAAAAACAGTTTGCACAAATTTCCAAGCAAAAGACCGTGCTTGAGAAAGAGCATGCCAAAATGAAACAGCTGGTCCAGCGCAAGTCCAAAATCCGCAAAGCCGTGGAAATCCGCAGCGAAAAAGCCAAACGCAACGCCGACAAACTGGCGGCGCAGGCCCGGGATCTGCGCGACCTGCTCGGCAAACTCGAACAGCAGCGGCTTGAAAAACAGCGCAAAGAGGAAGAGGCGCGGCGGCTGGCCGAGCAAAAAGCCGCGGAGCAGCGGCGGCTCGAAGCAAAAAAAACGGAACAAAAACAAACTGCTGACTTGCTAAAATCGTCATCTCCGGTTATAAAAAACATAAGCGGAGGTTTTGCCAAAGCCAAAGGCACTCTGCCGCTGCCGGCCCGCGGGAAGATTATCACCGCCTACGGCGAGCAGGTGGTGAAGGGCGTTACCTCCAAAGGAATTATTCTGCGGACGCGAAACGACGCGCAGGTTATCGCTCCGTTTGACGGCGCGGTTATTTTTGCCGGACCGTTCCGCGGCTACGGCAATCTGATTATTATCGAACACGGCGAAGGTTATTTGTCGCTGCTGGCCGGACTGAAGAATTTTGACGTGGAGGTCGGACAGATGCTTCTGGCGGGAGAACCGGTCGGACAAATGCCGGACGAAGGCGACGCCAAACTTTACGTCGAAATCAGAAAAGACAACCAACCGGTGGATCCGATGGCATGGATGCGGTTGTAAAACAAAAAGGAAAATTACGAAAATGAAAAACAAGCTCTCTGTTCTGTTAATTCTCGGACTTTTGTGCGCGGCGCAGCCCGCGGAGGCCAAAAAAGCGCCCAAAGCCGAAAAAACCGACACTTACGAAATGCTTAACCTGTTCGGCGAAGTCATGGAGCGCGCAAAAAATTCCTATGTTGAGGAAGTCGACGACAAGAAACTTATCGAATCGGCCATTAACGGCATGCTGGTTTCGCTCGATCCGCATTCCAGCTATCTTGACGCGCAGAGTTTCAAATACATGAACGAGCAGACCAAAGGCAAGTTCGGCGGTCTCGGCATCGAGGTTACCATGGAGCAGGGCGTGGTTAAAGTCGTATCGCCGATTGACGACACGCCGGCGTCCAAAGCCGGACTGAAACCGGGCGACTACATTGTTAACATTGACGGCGAAAACGTCATGGGCATGACGCTCAACGACGCGGTTGACAAAATGCGCGGCAAAGTAGGAACCAAGGTCAAACTCAACATCCGCCGCCTGAACGAAAAACCGTTTGACGTGACGCTCAAACGCGAGGAAATCAAAATTCAATCCGTCAAAAACGACATCAAGGCCGACGACGTTGCCTATATCCGCATCACCTCCTTCAGCGAAGACGTCGACGCCAATGTCGAAAAAGCCGTCAAAAAAGCGCAGAAAGAACTTAAAGGCAAACTCAAGGGAATCGTACTTGACGTCCGCAATAATCCCGGCGGTCTGCTTGACCAGGCGGTCGGCGTATCCGATTTGTTCCTGAATCAGGGCGAGATCGTCTCAACCCGTTCGCGCAACGAAGAAGACACGGTCCGCTATTCGGCCAAAAGCGGCGACATTACCGACGGCCTGCCGATTGTGGTGCTTATCAACGACGGTTCGGCCTCGGCTTCCGAAATCGTGGCCGGCGCGCTGCAAGACCATAAACGCGCGGTTATTCTCGGCGAAAAGTCTTTCGGCAAAGGTTCGGTGCAAACGGTTGTTCCGCTCGGAAAATACGGCGCCATGCGGCTGACGACCGCCCGTTATTACACGCCTTCGGGCCGTTCGATTCAG
Organism: Alphaproteobacteria bacterium; assembly: GCA_017480995.1. GTDB lineage: Bacteria > Pseudomonadota > Alphaproteobacteria > RF32 > CAG-239 > CAZU01. The sequence goes on along the minus strand of JAFUQJ010000135.1, from coordinate 2,349 downwards.
GCTAAGGGAATCGAGCCTGACGTGGAAGTGCACCCGGCCAAGGTCGAGGAAATCGTCAGCGCCTACAACTTCAGCGAAGCGGAATACGGCAACGCGCTGAAGAACGAATCCGCGGACAAAGCCGCCAAGGACAAGAAAACCGACAAAAAAGCCAAAGACAAGAACGAAGAATGGCGCAAAGACTACCAGCTGGCGCGCGCCGTTGATCTGGTCAAGGCTCTGGGAATTTATCACTCGGGCAACTAAGGAGCTTTCGCCTTGTTCAGAAAAATCGTTTCAGACAACGCTTTGATCATCATTACCGGACTGGCAATCATTGCCGTGACTCTTATCGGCCTGCTGTTTGCCGGAAAAAAGAGCGAGCCGGTATATCTGTCCAAAATCGACAAGCTGATGTTTGACAAAGACAACAAAAGTCCGAAATTTGTTTTATCCCTGCCCTCCTGGGACAAGGTTTTGGCCTCGGCCGAAGAGAACAAATCCTTTGAAATCAACGACGACGTTTTGCAAGAACTGAACGAAGAAGTCGAACTGCCCAAGAAGAAAAGCATGGAAGACATTCTGGCCAAGATTCCGAACCTCGGCGCTCTGCCCGACACGCCGCAAACCCAAACCCTCAACAACATCATGAACAGCAAGGGGCTGATCGAACCCGTCAACGGGCTGACGCTGCCGAAAATCTCGCCGGATAACAAAAAACCGTGGGTTGAATACGGCAATGTGGTCGATGTTCTGCCCAATTTCAAAAAAGTGGCGATTATCATCAAGGGAATAGGCTTTGATCCCTTGTCTCTCGACAAAGTCAGCCGGGCGCTGGATTCCGAGGTTTCTTTCTCTTTTACGCCGTATGCCAAAGACATCGGCTCCAAAATTATCGGAACCAGAGAAAAAGGCCACGAGACTTACGTCGACCTGCTGCTTTCTTCCAAAAACTTTTTGCAGGCCGACAGCGGACCGTTGTCAATCAGTCTGACAATCAGCAAAGAGGAAGCTCTGGCGCGTTTGCAGCGCAGTTTGTCAACCGAAGCTCCGATCGGCGGCGTGGTCGTCAATGACGGCATTGCCGACGAAGACAACCGCGAAATTTTAATCGAACTGCTCAAAGAGCTGCGCAACCGCGGCCTGCTCATGATTGACGCAACCAGCGGCGAAGGCCTGAGCAAGATAGAAGTTCAGGGACTGCCCCGCAAAAAAGCGGATATCGTCATCGATTCCGATTTTCGGCGCGAAGCCATTGACAAGGCTCTGCTCAAGGCCGAGTATATCGCGTTTGAAAAAGGGCAGGTTCTGATTGTGGCCGATCCCAAACCGGTTGTCATTGTCGAGCTGTTTAACTGGATTAAGACCTTTTCGCCGCAGGTTTCATACGAAGAGGCCAAAAACATGGAACTGAACAAGCCGTTTGCCTTGGTTCCGGCATCCAATCTGGTGATTCAGTAATGGCAGCTTATCGAAAAAATGTCGGTATCGTGGTGTTTAACCGGGAGCAAAAAGTCCTGATGTGCGCCCGTGCCGACCATGCCGGCTATCAATGGCAGTTTCCGCAGGGCGGCATTGACGAAGGCGAAAACGTTATTGCGGCGGCCAAAAGGGAACTGCGCGAAGAAACGGGCATAACTTCCGTCGAACCGGTGTTTCGGATGCCGCAGCCGCTGCGTTATGATTTTCCGGAAAAAGCCAAAAAGAAATTTGCCAAAAGCGGATACGTCGGCCAGGAACAGACATGGGTTTTGTTTCGTTTTTTCGGAACCGACGGCGAAATAGACTTTTGCACCAATCCGCAGGAAATTGAGTTTAAGGCTTACGAATGGACGGACATTGAAGACGCCCCGAAACGGATTGTCGAGTTCAAAAAAGAAGTGTACAGCAAAGTGGCTCAGGCTTTCATGCCTTATATTTATGAGAAAGAAAGCGCAAAATGGATGAAGAAGTAAGATTTCCCAAAGAACGCAGCAAAGTTCTGAAAGCTGCCGGCAAAGGCATTGACAGCAATATTCCGCTGTCGTCCCTGCAAAACAAATATGTCAAAAACCTGCTGTTGTTTGCGCTGATGAACGCCTCCGGCAACGAAACGGTTACCAGCAGGAATTTTTTGAAACTGGTCAATAAAAACTTTAAAGGCTATCTGCTCAAAATCATCCGGCAGATACTGGTCGACGAAGACGGCGAATTTGACGAAGCGCTCGACGTGGATTTGAACAAGGTGCAGGCCGATAAGAAAATCATTGATATTGAAACGCTGGCCAAAGAGCTTTCGCCGGCGCAGATCGTGTCCTTTATCAAAGCAAATACCAACGGCATGACGCAAAAACAACTGCTCAAAAAAATGCTGACTCTGCGCGACATGAA
>JAFUQJ010000134.1 GCA_017480995.1 Alphaproteobacteria bacterium | reverse complement strand
TTTCCGGCTATTCTTCTTTTTTGTCTGCCAATATGATTTTTATCTTTTTGTTATAATAAAACAGAAGTCGGTGGTATTTTTTGATTGAAACCGGGGCGCCGGTTTCAATCAGGCGGATGTTTTCGACCGACAGGTCGCAGGCCGCGGCCACCTGTTCCGGCAGCATGTTTCTTTTCTGACGTTCCTCAGCCAGCAGAGGTGCCAGAGCTTCTCTTAAAATATGATGTGAATGTATTCCCATTTGCAACTCCTTATTCTTTTGTTAAAAAGAAACCGCCTCTGAAAAATCAAAGGCGGGGAGCTGAAAACTGTGCTAGAACAGTCACGCTTATTCGACCGCAGAGCGGCTTATATCACGCACTCCCCATAACAGGGATTAATACCAGCAAGGAGTTTTCAGTCTCCGCTGCGGCAACCCGCCGCAAGCAATGAAAGTATAAAAGGCTTTTCTTAAAAAGCAATTAAAAAAGGCGGATAACGGGCATCTGATACAGAAACTTTCGGTCAGCCGCTCAGTCATGTACTTCATTGTACACTCCTGTCGCGTCTGCCTTGGTTTCTTATCATCTGCCTCGTTCTCCGCCTTTTTGAGCAAGGAACGGACATCTGATACAGAAACCGCCTTTTAGTCGACGACGCCCCAATTGCCGTTGATCAGAATCATTAACAGCACCAGAAAGAACAACATCGAAAAGCCGGCTTTGACCGAAACGTTGTCGGGAACGCGGTTATAGCTGTTGAGAATATATACGAAAACCGGCGCCGTCAGAACCAGCGCAATAACGTAACCGGGGTTCGGCGCCAGGCGCAGGGCCATGGTTTTGGCGGCAATCAGCGCGGCCGAAAAGCTGACGATATACATGCCGACGGAAGCGATGCCGCGGTTGAAAACGGTTTTGAAAAAAGTTTTGAAACCGGGGCGTTCGCGTCTGATGAACATAATCGTGTTATAGCTGCCGCTGACAAAGGTGGCGACAACCAGATAGTAGGCAATATTGCTCCAGACGTTTTGTCCGAGCATGGCGATTTCTTTGGTGGCAATGCTCATGCCGGCCAGAGCGAAGATCGCCGGCGTCATGTATTCGGCGATTTCTTTGTTGAGCGGCGTTTTTATCATATACCAGTAACTGAAGGTAAAGCCGAACAAAACCAAAATAATGGTGATGAAGACGTTGCCGTTGTCCAGCAGGCGGAAAAAGAGTTCCGGCGTGATAATCCACCACAGCAGCGTGGTGACCAGCGCAGTGAGCGCCATCATGCGCGAGGTGGCGCCGGCGCCAAACCGCGCCGAGGCAAAAAAGAGGTGGGAATCATAAATGCCGATGAGCCAGCCCTGAAAAATCAGCAATGCCCAGGCATAAGCGCTGGTCTGAAGCGGCAGGAAGAACAAAAACGGCAAAAATATCAGAGAGATGCCATAGCCGCGCCAGATTCCCAGAACATAGCCGTTGAACTTGTGTTTCTGATTGACAAGCGTGTACAGGGCCGTGAAAAAGCCGTAAACCAGTCCGTTGATTATCCATAGCATTTTTGTTGTTCCCGAAGTTTCTACCGTATATAGTCGTATTATTAAAAAATTAAAGATTTCCGTTTAAAGTTGAAAGTGCCCTGAGAGGAAGTATTTGATTGATTCCGGGCAATCGCTTTGCTAAAATAAAAACAGGCCCCCGGAGAGAGGAGAATCTTTATGAAACGCTGCAATATTTTGTTTTTGCCGGTTATTTTGACGATTGCCGCGGTTGTCTGCGCGGCGGAAGCCAAGGTTACTCTTCTTCCCGATTATATCAACGCCAATCCGTTTAAGGACCGCATTAACGATCATACGGCCAAAAAATATCAGACTTTGTGCGAAAACTACGCCGGCGTTACGCAGGCTTATGCGCAGAGCAACGGTCTTGTCTGCAATGACGTTTTTTCTCCGGCGCCCAATCTGGTCTGTTATCGCGACTGCGGCTGCGATATATCCTACCGATACACTTCGGCCAACTGCCGGAGCGACGAAGGCCGGAAACTCGGCGGCGGCAGCTGCAATGGCTTGTATAAAGAGTGCAACTGCGACACTTCGGTTTATACATACACCGAGAACGATTCTCGCTGCGCGTCAAAGAATTTTTCCGGCATCTGCAAAGGCAGCAACGGCACTTTTTATCGTTCCTGCGACGATCCGTGCGCGGGTTTGACCGAGGCAAACTGCGTGGTTAACGGCGTTGACTACGGCTGCGCGGCGACTTACGGCAACGGTTGCGATTTGTGCGAGAGCTGCAACATCAATACCTGCAATCTGCCGGAAAACATAAACAAACCAATTATTGCCACCGAATGCAACGGCTGTACCACGCCGGTTCCGGGCTGCTCCTCCAAATGCGAGTCCGGCTGCGGCAAATGCGAGGCAAACTGCAGCGGCTATCGTTATGACAGCCCCAGCGCAATTCTTTATGTTAACGAAACCTATGACTGCGTTTTGTGCGGCGGCAGCACCAAATATAAGGCCAAGAGCTGTATTACGGGCTACAAGGTAGATGATGCGACCGGCGGCTG
>JAFUQJ010000133.1 GCA_017480995.1 Alphaproteobacteria bacterium | reverse complement strand
CGTCGACATAGCTGGGGCATCCCCAGATACAACCGGCATCGCCTTTGTTGACGAGGGTTATGCCTGAAAATTTCCAACAAGTGTCGGCATAGCATTTTTTGTAGTGAGTCGTGTTGGACGGCTTGTCTTTGCAGAGCCCGGTTAAACGGTTAATATACTTATTAACCGTTCATATTTTGAGATGAGAACCGTTGATTCTCATCTCAAAATATAGAAAAATCGTAAAAAAACGAGTCACTTTTTTGTTAAGGGAGAAATCAGTAAAAATTTTCTTTGCTGACGCTCAGGGCGGCGCGCATGTCGATCAGCTTTCCGTCTTCCAGTTCGACTTTGCGGTCCATCTGATTGGCCAAATCATGATTATGCGTGGCAATCAGCGCCGAAAGGCCGGTTTCTTTGACAATCGAGAGCAATTCGGCAAACACGCTCTCCGACGTTCGGGGATCCAGGTTTCCGGTCGGCTCGTCGGCCAGCAGCAGTTTCGGCGTATTGGCCAGCGCGCGGGCAATCGCGACGCGCTGCTGTTCGCCGCCGGAAAGCTCCGCCGGCCGATGCCTAAACCTTTTGGCCAGCCCCAGCCGGGAAAGCAGCCATTCGGCCTTCTCACGGGCAATTTTAGGCTTTGCGCCGGCAATCAGCTGCGGCAGCATCACATTCTCGGCCGCGTCAAAATCCGGCAGCAGATTATGATATTGATACACAAATCCCAGATAATCGCGCCGCAGCGCCGTACGCATGGCGTCTCCGAGTTTGCTGCACTTTTGTCCGTCAAGATAAATTTCACCTTTGCTCGGCTTTTCAAGCAGTCCGGCAATTTGCAGCATGGTCGACTTGCCGGAGCCCGAAGGCCCGATAAGCGCGACGACTTCGCCTTTTTCAATGTCAAGATTAACGCCTTTTAAGACCTCCAGCGTCTGCGAGCCCTGTTTGAACGAACGACAGACGTTTTTGAGTTCCAAAGTCGGAGCGGATTTTTTATTCATAGCGCAAAGCCTCCACCGGATCAAATTTTGCGGCGCGGTAAGCCGGATACAACGTGGCCAGAAACGACAACAAAAGCGAAATGCCGACGACCATGGCCACCTCAAAGGTGTCAACCTTTGCCGGAAGTTTCGACAGGAAATAGATTTCGGCCGAAAACAGGTCTTGTCCGAGCAGCTGCTGCAATCCCTGGCGAATGCTTTCGATGTTATGACAGAACAGAAGCCCCAAAACCAGCCCGAGACTTGTGCCGACAACGCCGATAAACGCGCCGTCCATAAAGAATATGCGCATAATCATGCCCTTGGTCGCGCCCATCGTGCGCAGAACCGCGATGTCCCGGCCTTTGTCCTTGACCAGCATAATCAGCCCGGTAATAATGTTAAAAGCGGCGACCAGTATAATCAATGTCAGAATAAGGAACATCACGTTGCGTTCGACGTCGATGGCGTTAAAGAAAGCCGCGTTCGACTGTTTCCAGTCATAAACGTAAGCGCCCGCGCCGACGCTTTGTTCAATGCTCCGGCGCACCGGCGTCAGAACCTTCTCGTCGTCCAGCGTCACGTCAATGTTCGTAACCGCGCCTTTCAAACCGAAATAGGTTTGCGCGGTATCCAACGGCATAAAAATATAATTGGCGTCATACTCGTACATCCCGAGGTCAAAGGTGCCGATAACCTGATAAGACTTCATCCGCGGCACGGTCCCGAAGGCCGTAACCTTGCCGTTGGGCGAAATAAGCGTGATTTTGTCCCCCGGAACGACGCCCATCTTGCGCGCCAGACGCACACCCATAATCACGTTGTCTTTTTCAAAATCTTTCATGTCAACATTGCGGACGCCGTCTTTCAAAATCGTTTTTTTAAGCATGTCCGCTTTGGAAATTCCGCGGACCATGGCGCCTTCAGCCGCTTTTCCGGCGCTGACCAGCAGCTGGTTTTCAATCATCGGAATAACGATTTGGATATGTTCCATCTCCGCAAGTTCTTTGACCGCCTGCTGATAATTGTTAAACGGATAGCCGAGCGGCGACATCAGCCCGATATGGCCGTTGATGCCCAGAATTCTGGACAACAGCTCGTGTCTGAAACCGTTCATGACCGACATGACGATAATCAGCGTTGCCACGCCGAGCGCAATGCCCGTAAAGGCAAATCCGGTAATAACCGAAATAAAACCTTCCTTGCGCTTGGCCTTCAGATAGCGCCGCGCCACCAGTCTTTCAAATTTTGAAAACAACATTCGTTTTTTCTCCGTAATCAATATAGAATTTATAGTGTTGTTCACGCTTTATTACAAGCGAATCAACGCTCCTATGTGTATAAAATTTTCCGCAGCTCCGGTATATTTGTTGACACTAAACGAGCTTTGTAATACAATAAAATCAAGTAGGATTTTTTTAGAGGAGTGATTATCATGAGCAAAAAACTGGGGTTGCTGTCTATCTGCCTCGCCGTTGCCGGTGCCGTCGTTCTGGTTAACACCGTATCGGCAAAAACCTGGTTTCTTCCCGAATATATGGAAAAACTGCCCAATACGTACCGCAAACGCACCAATGACGCCACGGCACCGACGATTGCAGCCTCAGAATGCTCCAAATTTAAAGACAGCGCCGGTTCTCCTCTGCTGGCCCCCAACGAAATTCCTGCCGGACAAATCTGTACTTCTTATCCGAACGCCGTCATCAACAAAAACTGCGTCGGAAACTGTAAATGCGATCCCAGCAGATTTGTATACAACACCTCAAACTGTTCGGGAGATTATCAGCTCGGCGGCACGCTTTGTACCGACAATATGCAGCGCGGCACCCAGTGTCTCTGCAAAACCGACGTCTATCCCTATGTCATAAACGGCTCCAGCTGCAAATTCGCCGACACTTCCGCCGGGCTCTGCAAAGACAAGCCGTCCAACACGACTCACTACAAAAAATGCTATGCCGACACTTG
>JAFUQJ010000132.1 GCA_017480995.1 Alphaproteobacteria bacterium | reverse complement strand
TAGGCTTTTCGCAGCGAATCGTTCTCTGAAAGGAGCGGCGCGTTTTTGTTATTGGACCATTCCCACATTCAAAGCATCTCCGAGTTAAACAGAGGCGTTTTCGGTGTCTTCCGCGTCGTCAAATTCCTCGTCGTCGAAAGTTTCGTTGGGATCGTAGTCAATGCCGAGTTTGGCGAGCATGTCGTCGTTGATGTCTTCGCGCTGGGCGACAATCCAGTCGGGAACGTTGGGCGCCGGCGGCAGAGCGGCAAGCGCCTTCATCTTCTTGTCAAGGTACCAGCGCGGAGAATCGGCCATAATCGGACGGTCGATATGGCTTTGCATCAATACGACCTGTTTGGAGGTCGGCAGACTCAGGAGCTGGGTGGTGGATATTACCGAGACGCCCTGCAGCTGATAGCTGACGTTTTTGGAAAAAGGATTGTTGCCTTTGCCGAACGCGCCTTCGTTTTTGGAGAAAGACGTGGTTTGGACGGTTTTGTTGCCGATCATTTTGGAAAAACGCTGCGCGGTCTGCTCGTTGTTTTGCGAAAGAATAATCTTGCAGGCGGTGGTGGAGATGACCGTTTCGAGGTCGTCTTTGCCGTATTTGCCGGAGATTTGGCCGAGGTCTTGCCCGATGAGCAGATAAGAGACTTTTTGTCCGCGTCCGACTGCCGGGCCGTCAATAACCGCTTTGAGCTTGGGCATGGTCGGGAACTCGTCCATGGCAAACAGGCAGGAGAACGGGCCCATAACGCCGTCGGTGGGGTTTTTGAATTTGGGCGGGTTGGCAATCAGGTAAGACGACATGAGGTCGATGAAGGTGCCGGAAATAACGCTCAAAGCGCGGGCGTCGACCTGGTTGACCGACAGATAGACCGAAATCGGCTTGAATTCGCCGGTAATCGGATCTTTGAGGCCGCGCAGGTCCTTAAAGCTCAGGTCGCTGAAGCTGGTGCGGGCAACAACCGCCGAGTTCTTGAAAATGCCGATGCCCGAAAAAGCGGTGGACATGACCGAACCGCGCTCTTTATCCGGCATGGAGCTTAATTGGCTCAGTTCAACCACGCAGCGGGCGGAGTAGCCGAATTTGCGCGCTTCTTCAATCGCTTCTTCCAGCAAATCGCGCATGGGATCGGCCATGGCGGCCATCTGGTCGCCTTCGTCAAGACGGCGTTTGATGTCTTGCGACTGCTTAATCTGAGCTTCGGTTACCCATTCGAGAATCATGGCAATACAGGCTTCGCGGCCGATCCATTTCTCGGGCAGCAGCGCCCAGGAGCCAATCGGCAGATAGTTGTCGATGTTGAGGGTGCCGTTACGCAGGTTTTGCAGCGCGCGGGCGGCCATCGGATCGTTCATTTCGAGGTAATAACCCTCAAGAACCTTGCGGTCTTCGTCATCGAGTTTGCCTTCGTAAACACGGCCGATAAAATAGTCGTTGGCGCGGGCTTTTTCGCATTTGGATACGATAAAGTGGATAAAGCCGGTCAACGCGGCGCGGCCGGTCTTGGACCAGTGGGGATCGGCGCCGCCTTTGGGATCTTCCACCAAAACGTTGCACATTGAGTCGACATACATATCACGGGCCGGGCCGGGTGCCGGAACGGCTCCCGGAGACAGCGGATTCCAGCTCGGGTAATAGATGCCTTCGGCCGGGTTGTCTTCCATACCCCAGTTGATGATGAACACGGGGCCGACTTTGGCGCGCGCGCCGGAAGTGGAAAAACACAGCTCCGGTTTGGGATCGTTGACAACAATGCTCATGGTCGGCGAATTGAAAATGGTCGGGATAACGACGCCGACGGTTTTACCGGTACCCGGGGGCGCGCAGCAGAGAACCGACAGCGTCTCGTTCATTTTGAGCAGATAGCCTTTGAACTTGCCGACAACAATGCAAAAACCGTCAAGCAGCCCCATTTTTTTGATGTCGCTGAGCTCGGCCAGACGCGCCGAACCATGGATATTGGATTGGAAACGATAAGGATTGGTGATGACGCCGGTAATCAGTCCGGCCGGGAAACTGATAAAGGGCAGAATCGGAATCCACAGGCTGACCGAGAACGGGCCGTGATAGTTGAACAGTTGTTTAAACCATACCCAATAGCGCGAGTACAGATAACCGGGCTTGTTAAAGACCAAATCGAAAAATTTGGAAACGTCGGCAAGAGAGTCTTTGGATATGCCGTTGCCGATAAGGTATCCGAGCGGCATGGCAATCAGGGCGAGAACAACGGTTATGACAACCGATATGATGACGGAAATTACCATCCAGCGGACAGCGCTGTTATATTCTTCCCATTCTTCACCTTTTTTTTCTATTGCCATGGATTCCTCTTTTTATTTAAGCAATATTGCGAATCAGTTTTTTGAGTTTGTCAAAAGTGTCTTTTTCGACTTTGCCGTCGGCTTCTTCAAGGTCTTTGGCAAAAAGTTTGATTTCTTTCGGAGTGCCGCGGTCAATGCGGGTTACATGGATGTCCATGTCGTTCCAGACTTCGAACATGTCTTCGGCATTGATGATATTGCCGATTTGTTCAATGACATAGGCCTTAATTTCAAAATTCAAATCGGCTTCGGCGAGTTTTTCCTTAAGAATCAGACGGGCAAGATCAACCTTGCGAACGGGCGAAACGCGGTGCGAACTCTCCGAAAACCACAAAGGCTCCTCATCGTTGAAACGTTCTTCGTCCGCCAGCCAATCGCCCGGTTCTTTGTCATTAAGACAGATGCACAGCTGCGATTTGCCGACGCCGATAAAGTCGATAAGCGTGTTTTTGATGGTGACGCCGGTAATGACTTCGTATCCTTTCTGTTTGAGAATTTCCAGCGTTGAATTGGAGCTGGAGCGCTGCGGGGCGGGAGATACGGAAGCCGCCGCTTTTGACGCCGGAGCGGATTCTTTTTTGGCGCGCGGCGCACGTTCCTGTTTGGGAGCCGGCACAGCTTCGGTTTTGGGCGCTTCTTCTTTTTTCTCCGGTTCGGGTTTCTTGTCGTCAAAGAGATCAAAGTCGAAATCGGTGTCGTCTTCGTCGCCGAGCTGGAACAGCGAGTGATTAAAGTCTTCCGGCGCTTTTTTCATCGGAGCCGGCTTGAGCGAGGATTTCGGCGCGGTGCCGGACAGCGCGGCGCGTTTGTCGGCAGGCAGCGAATAACTGCTTTCTTCCAGAGGCGGACGAATGCTTTGCGGCCGGATTTCCTTATATGACTTTTTCTTCTTAACGACTTTGACGCTGGCGGTGTCGGAAATCTTTTTGAGCTGTTTGGCAAAGATTTTCTTGAACAGCGAAATCGGCAGAAACAGGATTAATTCAATAATACGGCCCCATTTTATCATGCTGAGCGCAGCCCAGCCGGTCAGCCAGACTGGAACGAAAGTCAGGATAATCAGAACAAAGGCCCATTCTTTGATTTCGTCGATAACCCAGCCGTTAAGCCAGAGGTTCCACGCATAGTTCCAATGCGACGGACGCAGGATGTCAAACCGCCAGTTGGTGAGCATAATAACACGAATACCTTCCAGAAAAAATATGCTCCAGAAGATGCCTACAAGGATGATTCGTGTCAGTATCAGTAACGGTTTCAAGCTGTTCAGGCTCCAAGGTTTCCTTTTTATTGCGGTCAGGTTAGCACAAATTGGTTAATAACTGTTTTATCAGTCTTTCTTTATTTCGGAAGAAATGACTTGGTTTATCTGTTGACGGATGTTTTGCACTTCTTTGGCTTTTTCAGGTTTTATCGATTCCAGTTCGTTTTTGATGTCTTCTATCATTTTTTGGCTGGATTTCATGTTTTTGAGGACTATACGCGAGGAATCGTGCCCGTATTTTCGGATGATACGGCGATTATAGGCGTTAATCGGATAGAGCAGCAGGCTGAGGTAGGATACTCTGCAGAAATACCGCCAGCCCCAAACCCAGACAAAAGGCAGAGCGACAATCATTGAAAGAAAAACGTAGTCTTTTCCGGTTTTGATAACGCCGCCGGACTGCCAGAAGGCAGAAATCGTCTGCCAGGAACGCGCGGATAAGAGGTTGAAGTTCCACAAACCGTACATAACAAAATTGGCGCAGACGATAAAAGCATAACTCCAAAGGAAACCGATTATTGCAAAACGGACAAAGCGGAAAAAAGATTTAAACATTATTTGGTGTTTCCTCTGATATTGTTAAGCATTGCCGCGCGGCCGGCGTCGCGGCGGGCGGTTCCTTCTTCGTGCGCATTGACGTTTTGTTTTTTCTGCCGGTTGAGTTCGTCTTTTTTGGCCTGATTACCGCTGCCGTCGGCGGCAAGCGCGCTGATTTGCTTGTCAATCTCATTCTGTTCTTTGAGCAGCGCGTCGGTGCGGTTATACCCTTCGAAAGCGTCCTGCTGCATGTTTTTGAGGCCGGTTTCGCGCTGGGTGTCGGTCATGCCTTCAAGCTCCGGCGCGTATTCGCTTTTGCCATTAATAAATACCCGTTCAAGAGCGGCATTGCGCGGCGGTTCTTTTTTGGTTCCTTCGGGGAGCCCTTGCTTCATATAGGCTTCCTGATATTGCGAATTGTTCAGTTTTTTGACGGATTCTTCCAAGGCGGCATGACCTGCGTTGGACAGAACCTGAAGCGCTGACACTTCTTCAAGTTTTCCTTCGGAGTTCTTTTTGACTTCGCCTTTGAATGCTTCCGGCTTGCGGTGTTCAATGTCGTAGAGGTGGTGATAGAAAGCAAGTTTGCCTTCGCCGCTGACAAGATTTTGCAGCTCTTTTTCCGGTTTTATTTTGGAGATTTCTTCCGGAGTCATGCGCGCGGCGCGTTCAAGCAAAACGGCGGCGGCGTAATCGGCGGCAAAAATCTTTTCTTTTTCAAGCAGATCGGCTCGGTTTTTAAACACAGTTACCATATGAGCGTCCATGGCCGCGCGGAGTTCCGGACTGTCACCTTGGTCACCGACGGTTTTCTGAACGTTTTGATGTACGGACATCAGCGTTTGGTAAGTTTTTTCATCAACGGTGATTTTTTGACTCTGTTCTTTACCTTTGTCGTCTTTGTAGTTGCGGGTGATGGTGTAGCGGCCGTCTTTGCCTCTGACGGCGTGGTCAATATCCATTTCGCCTTTGATTGTCGTACGGACATAGTTGCACAAAACCTGCGCGCTTTTAAGTTCGGGACTGTTTGCTATATCGTTCAGAAGTTTTTTGCGGGCATCAAGCACCTTTTTGGCAAAACCGTTGGTTTTGTCGTCGTGATTGAGCGCGCCGGAATAAAGGTTTTCGTTATTGATTTTTTCTTCGTTTTCACGATGCTTTTTATCACTTTTTTCTTTGTCATCCAGATATTTGTTATAATGTTTGCTTATGAACTTTCCGCTTGCATGCCATGCGGACGAGCCGACTTTGTATATACCGTAGCCGGTTACGCCGAAGACCTTGTTGCCGGTCCAGGCGGCGGAGGCCAAAACAACGTCCTTCATCAGAAATTCGATAAAATCGCCTTGCTGGATGTCGAATTTGTCATCCAGCGGTTTGCCCCAGTCGGGATCGTCCATCAGGCCTTTGACCTGACCGGCTTTGTCACGGCCGTCATTGCCGGAAGGTTTGTCGTTGTTTTTTGTGGCTTTGGCGGTTTCTACCTTTTTTTTGATTTCGTCAACGTCAAACCCTTTTTCTTCCAGTTCTTTATATCTTTCTTCCAGTTTGTCGTTATCCATGCCGGCCATATCGTCAATCATGATGCCGTCCAGCGTCGGTTTGGACGTCGGGGCGGGCGCGTCGGTCTGATTGGAAGAACCGTTGTTGCCGCCGCTTGTTCCGGTTGTGCCGGTATCGCTGCCCGAGGTGTCTCCAGAAGGCGGCGTGCCGGTTCCGGAGGTTCCGCTTGTGTCCGTCGGCGTGTTGCCGGTTGCGGTGGTTCTGGCGGGGGCGGGCTGGACAGGCGTATGCGTTCTAACAGCGGAAACAGGCGTTTGTCCCTGAGTGACAATGACGCTGTTTACTTGATTCGCTACCGTTGCTGCTGCTGTTCCGTGTTCTGCCATAACAATTTCCTTTCTGCAAAAAGGTTTGATTTATTAATATGATAACAATTATTTATCTTTTTGTCTATAATTTTGTACCAAAAATCGTTTAGTCTTTCAGTTTTTTGAAAAACTCGCCGATTTCTTTGTTGACGCGGATGCCGTCTTCGGGTTTGGGTTTGATCATGCCGAAGAAACGCGGCGGGATTTTGTCAACCTGAATCGGCGCAAAGGTTGCCGGGTTGCTTTCGAGAATTTTTTGAGCACCCTGCGGATCTTTGCGGGCAGTCTTGAAGTAGTTGCCAACCAGGCGTTCGGCGTCAATCGGGAACTTTTTGGCCTCGATGGCGGCAATGTATTTCTGCATGCGTTCTTTGCGCCGGTTGTGTTCTTCGATAATCTGCCGTTCGATTTTGCGTTTTTTGGCCTTGGCCTTGCGCATGTTGTAGGCGATTTCGCAGCCGTCAAGCTCAATCAAAACCTCGACGTAGGAAATGAGGGCGGCCTGAAGGTTTTCGTCAGTGGTTTTTTCGGCAAAGTTCAAAATCTGCTCGTCCGACGGATTGGCCGGCAGGCTTGACAAACGAACCGGCTGAGCAGCCAGCAGTATCCGCCAGCCGGCTAAAATATCCTCATTGAGCCGGTTGAGACGGCTGGGACGAAAACGCGGATAAATGTCTTTTGCTTCGAAACCGAAAACGGGTTCTTCAAGCTGACCGGCCTGCGCGCAGGCAATAATGGCGCCGGCAAACGAACAATAGGCATTGAACAGTTGTTTTTCTTCGGTCGGAAGATTGGCGGCGTATTCGTCGTCGTTGTCGGAAACGATTTCTTCTTTGTTTTGCTGTTTCAGCTCTTCGGCATCGTTGATGCTGTCCTGGGCTTCTTCCATTTGTTTGGCGATGAAGTTGTCGAGCAGAAGGTCAAAATCGTCGTCCGAGGAGGGCGGCGGCGTGTCGTTTAAGAAACCTGCTACTTCGTCATGAATGTTGTTGCTGTCGGACATGGGCGCCTCCTTAGTTGACGTTGATGACGGTTTGGCTTTGCGGCCGGCTCGGATCAATAATGATTATCCGGTCCGGCAGACCGCCGTTTTTGGCAAGAATATAAAGGGTTTGTCCGACTGTCTTATAGTCGGCGATTTTGGTGCCGCGCGGCTGGGACAAACTGACGGCCGCCGCCGGAAGTTCCGGAGCTTTGGTTTTTCGGTAAACGATTCCCAAAGCGCTCAGCGTTCCGAAAACGAGCAAAAAGGTCAGCACCGCGACCAGAGTTTTTATCAGTTTGAGCTTGTCCATGACCTAATCTTTCTTGCAACTTAGATTTTTGACTTTATTATAAACCAAAACAACATTCTATCAAGGTTTTGATTTATGTCGGATATTATCATCTATACCACGCCAATGGTTAATAAAGATTATAAAGGCAAGCGAATCGACAAGTTTTTGGCCGATTGTTTCGCCGACGTTTCGCGTTCGCAGGTTCAGCGGCTGATTGACTGCGGAAACGTGACCTGCGACGAGGATACCATCGGCGATAACGCCTATAAGGTTAAGGAAGGCGAGGTTTATCAGTTGATGATACCGCCGGCGGCAGACGCCGATCCGGAGCCGGAAGACATTCCGCTTGACGTGGTTTATGAAGACGAGCATCTGATTGTGGTCAACAAGCCGGCCGGAATGACGGTGCATCCGGCGCCGGGCTCGCCGAATCACACGCTGGTCAACGCGCTGCTTTATCATTGCAAAGACTTGTCCGGTATCGGCGGCGTCAGGCGTCCCGGCATTGTGCACCGGATAGACAAAGACACGTCGGGGCTTTTGGTGGCAGCCAAAAACGACAATGCGCATAAGTTTTTGTGCGAACAGTTTGCCGAGCATTCGATCGAGCGGACTTATTATGCGGCGGTTTTCGGGGTGCCCAATCCGCTCAGCGGAGTCGTGGACGCAGATATCGGGCGCAGCCCGTATGACCGCAAAAAGATGGCGGTCGTGCAAAAAAATGGCAAACATGCGGTCACGCATTATAAGACAGTCGAGGTTTTCAAAAACGAGGCCAGCCTGGTCAGGTGCAATCTGGAAACCGGACGAACGCATCAGATCCGGGTTCATATGGCGAGACTCGGGTGCAATCTGATCGGGGATCAGCTCTATGTGAAGTCCAAAAAAATAACCGATAAGGATATTGCGGCCGAAAAAAGAGAGTTTGTGAATCATTTTCCGCGGCAGGCGCTGCATGCCAAAAGTTTGGGATTCATACATCCGGCCAGCCGCGAATTTATGAGCTTTGATTCTGATTTTCCCGAAGATTTTTCAGATTTGATTAATCAACTGAAAGCAATATAAGAATCTGCTTATACAACCAAAGTATAGGTTGCGTTTAAAAATTTTTTCTCTAGTTTGGACTCTGCTATCCGGACTCGGACTATCGAACTTTGAACTTCTGAAGCAATTTCATTGGAGTAAAAAGATTATGGATAATGTTCTAGGTCTGAACGGTATAGACTTTTCGCCGGAACTCAATATGGTCCGGTATATGCAGAAAATCCGCAAATATCCTATTTTGTCGCAAGACGAAGAATATAACCTGGCGGTCAAATACCAACAAACCAAAAATCAGGAAATCGCCAAAATTCTGGTTACCTCGCATCTGCGGCTGGTCGTTAAGGTCGTTTCCAAATACCGCGGATACGGCTTGTCCATGGCGGAGATGATTTCGGAAGGAAACATCGGGCTGCTTTATGCCATTGAAAAATTTGAGCCGGAAAAAGGTTTTCGTTTTTCGACTTATGCCTTATGGTGGATAAAAGCCGCGGTGCAGAAATATATTCTCAACTCCTGGTCTTTGGTCAAAATCGGAACAACCTCGGCCCAGAAAAAACTGTTTTTTAATCTGCGCAAAATCAAAAACAAACTCAGATTGAACGATGACCGCGAAATGTCAAACGACGTGCTCGAAAACATCGCGTCTTCGCTTGATGTCAGCGTGCAGGACGTCAAAGACATGAACACCCGGCTGAAAGCGCATGACGGATCCTTGAATTCGGTTATTGACAGCTCGTCCGACAGCGGCGCCGAGTGGATGGATTTTATTGCCGACACGAAACCGTCGCAGGAAGAAACGCTGGCCTACTCCGAAACGATGAAATACCGCCGCGATCTGTTTAACAAGGCGCTGGTTTGTCTGAACAAGCGAGAGAAGGACATTCTGTTCAAACGCCGGCTGTGCGAAAAGGCGGTGACGCTGGACGAGCTGAGCAAGACTTATGCGATATCCAAAGAGCGCGTCAGGCAGATTGAATTGAATTCAATCCGCAAAATTACCAAAAACATTGAGAAATATATGTAGAAAAAAAGCCCCGGAATACCGGGGCTTTTGCTTATTTGGTCAGATCGGAGATAATATCGCTGCCCCATTCCTGCGTCAGTTTTTCGAGCTTGTTGTCGATGCTGTGCAGGCGCCGCTGAGCCGAGGCCTTGGATATGATGACAAAGAGATTGGGAAGTTCGTAATAGAGAATCATGCCGAGCGCGGCTCCGCCGAGCATGATGACAATGTTGAAAATATTGCCGAGAATCGAAATCGGAATACCGGCGGCATATTGATTGAAAATGCGCAGCAGGCAGACAAAAACACCTGCAAAATTAAAACAGCCGATAATCGTGAGTTTGTTGGAATTGCGCGGATCCGTCAAAATGACGGTAATTGTCGGCAAAAGGCCGAGCAGCAGCACAACCATAATCGGCAGGGAAGAGAAGGCAAGCATGACGATGCCCAGAATCAGCAACAGTTTCTGCACAAGGTTGAGTTTGAACTTTTGGGGTTTGGACGACGCAGGTTTTATCATTTGAAAGCCCAATACAAAAGGCTGAGCACAAAAGAACTCAGCATGGTTAAAACAGACAGGACGGCGCCGAAACGCAGGGCAAGCTCTTTGGCTTCTTCATCCAGTTTGGCGCTGCCGGACAAAATACGGTTGCGTTCCGACATCAGAAGATTGATTTTTTTGAGCGTATCGCTGTATTCGCTGCGGTCTTTTTGACGCGCTTCATCGTTTTCCAGAATATTGTAAAGCTCAATTATTTTGCCGTTTTTGGCGATTTTGACGAGCTCGCGCTCAAGGTATTTCTGATATTTGATATTGTGATAGCTTTGAACGACGGGCTTGGAGCTGTTGACCAGCCACTGGGCAAGCCGAACCACCTGAACGGGGCCGTTTTTGTTTTGAATCGTCGCATAAAGGCGGATGACGGCGCTGATTTGCAGGGCGTCCTGATGAGCGTTGATGTCTGTTAAGATGCCGTCGATTTTTTTGCCCATTTTGCAGCGCAGCCAGGCGATGATGTTTTTGTCAAAAGGCAGAGAATCTTTAAATTGGGCGTAGTTATCGTCAAGCGCGCGCAGAAGTTTGGACGGGGTGTTGACAAACTCGTTGCCGAGCAGTGGGCTGGTGCAGGGAAGATCGTCGTCGAAATCGTACATGATGCGATCGATGCCGTAGCCGTAATCGCCGCGGGCGATGTAGGTCTTGAACTCGCTGCTGTTGGCGGGAGAATGCAGAGAAGGCTGTTCCTGATACCAGAGTTTGATCAGGTCGCTGTTGAACAGGCTGTAGAAAACGTCGAGATTTTTTTCGTTTTTGAGGTAATAAAAAACAGCTTTGGAGATACCGCCCGGAAAGACGAAAATGTCTCCGGTTTTAATCGGCAGGCCGGGATCCAGCATAATGCAGACCTGCTCGACCAAAAATCTGGTTTCTTCCTTTTCTTTGTACTGAACGATGAGGCGGTCGATTTTGGCGTAGAGTTTTTCGTTTTCGAGGCCGTTTTTTATCCATTCGAGAAGTTTGCCGCCGCGAATAAGCGTCAGGGCTTCGTCGGGATAGTTCAGCATGGCGAGAACCGCCGATTTGACGGTATAGTATTTTTCGCCGTTGACGGTCAGGGCTTTGACGGAGCGGTCATAAACTTCGCCGACGCTGAAACTGGTGGTTTTGCCTTCGAGAAAATTATAGACCTGAAGATGATTCCAGCGGAGGTCTTCGTTGTCCTCAAGCAGAGCCTTGATAACCGGGGAAAACTGGGCGCTTATTTTTTCGTTGCCGGAGAGGGTGGCAAAAGAGCCTTTTTTGAGTTTCTGATTAATCAGCTCGGCATTGGTCAGCGGCGAGGATATTTCGTGCCCGAGCACGACGGCAAGCATAACGGCGCCGACCGAATACATGTCGTCGCTGCTGACGCCGCTGCCCCGCCCCTGAGGCAGAGCCAGCATGTTGTTAATCGTTTCGCAGACGGAAGGCTGATAAAGCCCCGGAAAAGAGGCGGCGCAGTCGCCGAGGATGAATTCTTCGCGGGAACTGTCTTTGTAAAAAAGATTGTCGAGACGGATGGCTCGGTGCGTCAGATTGTAGTTGCGGAGGACTTCGCAGGCCGAGCCGAGAGACAAAATCAGCGATTTGAAGCGGGAATGACTGATTTTTTCGTCATGTTCAAGGACGGTCGAGACTTTTGCGCCGCCGGGCCGGGCATAAATCAAAGCCATGTTGTGGGATTTTTCCGGCGCGTAATAAACGGTGCCGTATTCTACCAGTTTGAGAAGGTTGGGATGGTCAATCGCTTTGAGATACGGCAGCATGGACAGCCGCGGCGAATAGTTGTTGTCGCAGATAAGGGCAAACAGCCGGCGCTGGGGATTGATTTTGTCTTTAACCTCGTAGGCAGCCGCGCCGTTGCTGTCTAATTCCGGCAGCGGACGGTCATAGTAAATCTCAAAACGTTCCTTGACCAGAGATGTCATATCTGCGGAGCTTTGCGGGGAGGTCTCCGGTTCGGCAGATGTTTTTGCGTCTTCTTCTTCTGTTGCCATCTTGAATTCTTTCTCTTTTTACATAGATACAAGGTATTATAAACAGATTTTGTTAATAAAATACAAAGATTTTGGCATTGTTGTTTTTTGAGAATATAATAAAAAGCAAAGGTATTTTAAAACAGAGACGGATAAAGTTGGCAGACCTCGAAACAGATTTGGAAAGTTTTTCCGATAAGCCGGCGGCTACGGTGGAAGACACCGCGGCAATGCTGGCGCAGGCTCCGCAGTACGGAATTGATCTGGATCAGCTTGAGAAGCCCGGCGGCGTTGTGCTGACACGGGAGGAAAACATCGGCCATGCGGAAGGCGAAAAACCGTTTTGGCACGGTCTTGACGTCAAACTCGGCGATTTGCTCAATCCGCTGTTGAATGATTCCGAGCGGCCGATGGTATTGGTCAGCGACGACAAGGCGGTTTATTGCAATCAGGCGCTCATGCAGACGCTGGACATCAAAAATTCCAAACAGATTGTCGGCGAACCGTTTTTGTCTTTTGTGGATCGGGAAGACTGGACGGCGCTGACGTCTAATATCGGAGAAATGCTAACCGCGTTCAAAAAACAGCGCATCCGGATGAAAACAGCGGCCGGAAAAGTGGTTCCGGTGGAATTTCAGGCAATTTATCTGCCGGATTCGACGCATTTTTCGTTTATTCTGGTCGGCGGACATCCGTCTAAGGCCAGCAAGCCGTTTTTTAACAATTTGTATGACGATTTGACCGGGCTGCCGAATTTCTTTTTGTTTGAAGACCGCGTGCAGATGGCGGTAAATAACGAGAATTATAAAGATGCGCGGCTGCCCAAGGATCTGATTGCCGTCATGGCCGTCAGTATCGAGAATATGGATTCGTTTCGCAAGATGCATCTGGAAGATTTTGTTTTTAAGAAACTGGCCAATACGCTGGTGCTTAGTTTGAAAAAGAATTATACGGTGGCGCGCGGGCTGAAGTATCCGCTGTGGATTTTGATGCCGGATCTGGCCAACGGATACGAGCTCGATTTGGAGCTTAAGAAACTGCGCAGCCTGTTTAAGGAGGGCGTCAGCGACAATTTCACCACTCATGAGCTGCACGTTAACATCGGCGTCAGCGTTTTTCCCAATCCGGCGCGTTCGGCCAAAAAGCTGATTGAACAGGCGATAGCCGCGCTGAAGGCGGCGCAGGAAAGAGAAGGCAGCTCGATTGAACTGTTCGGAAAATAAAAAACCCGGTTTGCAAACCGGGTTTTTCAATCTTTCGGATTAACGGCGGTCGCCAAAGAACTGCAACAGATAAATGAACATGTTGATGAAGTCCAGATAAAGCGACAAAGCGCCGGCAACGGCCTTTTTGGTCATGACGTCCGAATTGTCGTATTCGGAATAAATCTGACGAATCCGCTGCGTGTCAAAAGCCGTCAGGCCGGTGAAAACCGCAATGGCGATGAATGAAATCGCATAATAAAGCCCCGGGCTTTTGAGGAAGATGTTAACGATTGTGGCAATGATGATGCCGATCAAACCCATCATCAGGAAAGAACCCATAGCGGAAAGATCACGCTTGGTGGTATAGCCGTAGATGCTCATGCCGCCGAACATGCCGGCCGTGATTAAGAAGACACGGGCGACGCTGGTTCCGGTGTAAGCCAGGAAAATCGGCGTCAGGGACATGCCCATAACCGCCGCATAGGCCCAGAAAAGCGTCTGCACCTGAGAGGCCGTGCCGCGGCTGACAACCCAGCCGAAGGCAAAAACCATAATCAGCGGCGCGATAAACATCAGCCAGCCGAATCCCGACATGCCGGTGACTTGTCCGGCCGCGTTGATATTAAAAAACAGGCCGAGCAGCGAGGTGTTGGCAATGATATAGGCCGTCAGTGCAGTCAGGCACAAACCGGCCGCCATGAAATTGTATACTTTGATCATATATTGACGCAAACCGGCGTCAACATTGGACAATTCTTCAGATTTGGAGAAAGTTTTGTTTTCCATTTCAGATTCCTGTTAAAGTTGCACCGGTATTAATATAGGGTGAGAAAAGTAAAAAATCAATTGCAATTCTTTATTTGTGATTTGTGCTGGAAGCCGACGAGCCGGAGGGGCGATTGTTTGGCGGCTGAAAATGCCTCTTTGCAAAAAGGCAAAGAGGCATGATCTTTTTAGCTTGCGCGCATGTTTTGTATCGGTGTGTTATAATCAACCAATTCAATTTTTATTTTTTTGTTGTAATAAAACATAAGCCGGTGGTATTTTTTGATTGAAACCGGGGCGCCGGTTTCAATCAGGCGGATGTTTTCGACCGACAGGCCGCAGGCCGCGGCCACCTGTTCCGGCAGCATGTTTCTTTTCTGACGTTCCTCGGTCAGCAGAGGCGCCAGAGCTTCTCTTAAAATATGATGTGAATGTATTCTCATTTGTAACTCCTTATTCTTTTGTTAAAAAGAAACCGCCTTTAAAAGTCAAAGGCGGGGAGTTAACGACTGTTATAGCACAGTCTGCCTTATTCGACATACGGATATGCTTATATCGGCAGCTCCCCGAAAGAGGAGTCTGATGTTTGCTATAAAGGAGCCGTTACACTCCGCTTTCGGACCACCCGAAAACAGAGCCAGTATAAAAGAGAAATATTAATTATTCAAGCAATAACGAATCACATAAGGCAAATCTTGCCTGTCGGCAGAGTTTGTTTCAATTTGCAGTTAAAATTTCTCAAAGCCAGCGGTAGAGTTCTTTGCCGCGGACTTTAAGCCAGCGGCGTCCTTCCCGGTAGTCGGGGCACAGCGCCGCGACACACTGCCAGAAGGCTTCGGAATGGTTTTGGTGCGCCAGATGCGCGACTTCGTGGCAAACCAGATAATTGATGACGTAATCCGGCGCCATGATGATGCGCCAATTGTAGTTGATGTTGTTTTTGGTCGAGCAGCTGCCCCAGCGCGATTTGGTTTCCTTGACGGTGACGCGGCGGACTTGACGGCCGATTTGAGAGGCCGCGGCAGCCGAGCGTTCGAAAAGGTATTCGGCGGCGTATTTTTTGAGGCAGTCACAGGCGCGGCGGTGCAGAAATTCCGGTTCGCCGCCGACGGTCAGACAGCCGTTTTTGAGATCGGCGCCGCGGTATCCGGGCAGATGTCTGACGGTATAGATTTTTCCGGCAACCGAAACGGTCGAACCGTCGGCAAAAGTTTCGCCGGCCGGCAGTTTGGCCAGCATATTGCGAATCCAGTCGCGGTTGGCTTCGACAAAGGCCAGGGCTTTGCGGTTGGAGCAGTATCGCGGAATTGTCAGAACCGGCCGGCGGAGACGCTCGTCAATGCGCAGATTAAGTCTGCGCGCCGTCGGCGATTTGACGACTTTTATGTCAAAGCCCAGAGCTTTTGAAAAGTCAAAGGTCTTCCCACTCAACAATGTAATCTTCAAAATCAGACACTCCGGATTCAGAAACGAGTTTGCGGTTTTGGAGCGACATGCCTGCCTCGTGAACCGAAGCGGCGCGGCCGGTTATCAGCGGATGCCAGTCGGGAAGCTCAAAACCGTTGTCCAGCAGCCAGTAGGCGCAGGTTTTGGGCAGCCAGCGCGGTTGTTCGCGCACCGCTTCGAGCGTGATGTCGCGGCAGTCTTCAACTTTTTCGAAACGGTGTTCATATATTTTGCAGAGGCAGGTGCGGCAATCCAAAAAACGACAATGGGTATTGGTGAATTTGACTTTGCCGCGGATATCGAGCTTATTGAGACAACATTTGCCGCAGCCGTCGCAGAGCAGTTCCCATTCGGTTTTGGACATTTGCTCGAGTTTTTTCTTTTTCCAAAACTCCGGTTCGACGTTTTTGAGTTCGTCAAAGCGGCTTTGCGGATCGTAATCCTGTTCGAGCCAGTCAGTCATTGTCGTCTTCCTCAATGATATGGTCTTCCAGCTCTTCTTCGGGAACGTCCGGTTCGGAAACAACGTCCGGACTTATTTTGTATTGATCCGGCAAGGGGCGGCCGGAAACCAGCGGATGCCAGCTCGGCAGGTCGCCGGTTTGATGCAGGATGTGATAAGCGCAGAGTTTGGGAATCCAGGTAATGTTGCCGAGGTTTTCGGGAGTCAGCTTGAGACATTCGGGCACCAGAAGGCAGCGGTTTTTGTATTCGCGGCAGAGGTGGGTTCGGCAGTCGTGATAACGGCAGACGACGTCGGTATAGTAGACTTCGTCGTCGTCTTCGTCCTGAAGTTTAAGCAGACAGCAGCGTCCGCAGTGCGTGCAGACGGATTCCCATTCTTCGGCCGTGAATGCGGAGAGTTTTTTTTGTTTCCAGAATTTATTTGTCGTCATAGTACTTGATGCGTCCTTGTCCGGAGAGTTTGTATCTGAGCCACAGCCAGCGGATGAGCGCAATCAGAAACAGCGGGATAAAAACATAGGTAAAGATGACGATAAAAAGGGTAAAGCCGAAAATTGCCAGCGTGGCAATAAAGGCAAGTCCCAAAGACATGGCGACGATATAGGAAAGCGTGTTCAAAAAATTATCAGGCATGCTAATCTCCAATGCGTTCGGGAAGGTATTCTTCTTTGGCCAGATTGCCGAATTGGGCATAGTCGCCGTTCCAAAAGAGCTGAACGGTGCCGGTCGGGCCGTGGCGCTGTTTGCCGATGATGACCTCGGCCACGTTTTGGGTGGCACGCTTGCGGGCTTCCCATTCTTCAATGCGTTTTTCAAGGTGTTCCGGCGTTTCGGAAGGCTGTTGTTTCGGTTCTTCGTTTTGCAGATAATAGTTTTCGCGGAAAACAAACATGACGATATCGGCATCTTGTTCAATGGAGCCGGATTCACGCAGGTCCGACATCAGCGGGCGTTTGTCGTCGCGCTGCTCAACGCCGCGGTTCAGCTGCGACAGGGCAATTACCGGAAGATTTAATTCTTTGGCGAGAATTTTCAAGCCGCGCGAGATTTCGGAAAGCTCCTGCACGCGGTTGCCTTCGGAGCGTTTGGAGCCGGTGCCGTTAATCAGCTGGATATAGTCGATGACGATGGCGCCCAAGCCTTTGTTGCGCTTGAGACGGCGGGCGCGGGTGCGGATGGTGTTGATGTTCAGGCCGGGGGTGTCGTCAATATAAAGCGGGATGTTTTCGAGCTCGCGGACGGCGGCGGCGATGCGGGTAAATTCGGCGTTGTCAAGTTCGCCGGTGCGCATTTTGTGGCCGTTGGTCTGGGTTACGGTCGAGAGAATACGCGTCGCCAGCTGGTCGGCCGACATTTCGAGCGAAAAAAAGGCGACGCCGCGCGATTTGTCATCAATGTCTTTGCCGTGCGTCATGTACTCGGCAACATTGTAGGCGATGTTGGTGGCCAGCGCGGTTTTGCCCATGGCCGGACGGCCGGCAATGATGATGAGGTCGGAATTGTTGAGACCGCCGGTTTTGTTGTCGAGCGCATCCAAACCGGTGGGGAGTCCGGAGATTTTGCCGTCTTTCTGGTATGCCTGTTCGATATGCCCGAGCGAGGAAATCAGGGCTTCGGAAAAATCCTTGAAACCGCCGCTGGTTTCGTTTTCGTTGGACAGTTCAAAAAGTCTTTTTTCGGCAGCCTCGATTTGTTCGACGGCGTCGGAGTCGATTTCTTCTTTGCGGGCGTTGGCCACGATGTCAAAACCGGTGGCAATCAGCTCGCGGCGCAGGTATTTGTCATAAATAAACTGGGCATAGTATTCGGCATTGGTCAGAGGCGTGGCGCTGTCGGCCAGTTTGACCAGATATTTGGCGCCGCCGACTTCGTCCAGCGCGCCGTCCTGCTCCAGATAGTTTTTGAGGGTGATGACGTCGGCCAGATGTCCGCGGGTGATGAGTTTGGAAATGGTATCGTAAATTTTGGCGTGGACCGAGTCTGCAAAATGCTGCGGTTTCAAAAATTCGGATATTTTTTCATAGGCTTTGTTGTTGGCCAGAATCGCGCCGAGAAGCGCCTGTTCGGCTTCGATGTTCTGCGGAATGTTGTTTGCGTCGGGAGAGTCCATAATTGTTGATATCCTAAAGAATCAAAATGTTGCGTTTAGTCTTTTATAGCGAATAAATATCAAAACTCAAACAGAATGTCGGATTATGTTTTTTCGGGCCTGTGGATAGCGGGGATAACGGGGATAAATAAAACCCCGTCTCATGCGGGGACGGGGTTTTGGAGACTTTTTGCTGCAAATTACTTAGAAGCTTTTTTCTTAGCGATTGATTTTTTGATTTTTTTAGCTTCTTCGGTCAGTTTGCTGTTAGACGTCGACTCGAGGTAAGCGTCCAAACCGCCGTTGTGTTCAATCGAACGCAGAGTTTTGGAGCAGACCTTCAGTTTGAACATCTTGCCCAGAGTATCGCTCAGCAGAGAAACAATCTGGAGATTGGGCAGAAAACGACGACGCGTTTTGTTGTTAGCGTGACTAACGTTGTTACCGCTTTGAACGCCGGTGCCCGAAATATCACATTTTTTAGCCATTGTTTTGTATCCTTATAAAAAACCAGTTGCCTCTTAATACATATAAAATCGGCAATAGTCAAGGGAAAAAATGGACTAAATTGCGGATTACTAAAGTTTTTGCTGGCATTTTTATTTTATTTGTTATATGAAGGACAGGAAAACACGCTGTACCCGTAGCTCAGTTGGATAGAGTATCAGCCTCCGACGCTGAGGGTCGTGGGTTCGAATCCCTCCGGGTACGCCAGATTAAAAACATAACCCTGCCGTAAAGGCGGGGTTATGTTTTATGGCTTCCCGAGAGGGTCGAACCCGGGTTCGTTCTCAGGCATCTAAATTCGTTTCGGTCGCTGACGCTTTCCTTACTCATTAAGATGTTCCAGAGAGCTTGCAGATAAAATTAACCGGAGCAGCGGTTAATTTTACTTAGCGCTTCCTCCGGGTACGCCATAAATAAAAGCCACCTCTTGCAGGTGGCTTTTGTTTATGTTGAGTATCGGCGGTTTAAAAATGTTTCGGCGGGCATATATTTTCCGGCAGGAAACAAACGGAGGCATAAAATGGAAAAACCTTTTTTGGTCACCAAGGTGCGGGACTTTGTCGAAAAATCGGCCGACAACGGCGGAAAACCTTTGTACGAGCAGACGTATGAAGAAGCGAGAGCTGTTTTGAAAGGATTGCAAAACGAGAAAAAAGGCTCGTTCGGAACGCAGGTTGACGAAATTGAC
>JAFUQJ010000131.1 GCA_017480995.1 Alphaproteobacteria bacterium | reverse complement strand
GATTCAGCAAAATATGTTTGGAAACGAGTTTGCGGAGCCGCGACGGGTTGTTGAGGTGCGACCACTCGGCCTTGAGAACATGAATGGATTTGATGTCCTTTTCGATGCCGCGATTAATGGAAGACAGCTCGGTTTCGAGTTCCTGTACCATATTGGTCATGACCAAATAGCTGAAACATAACAGACACGGAAGCGCTATCTTAAGTGCTAAGGCTGCTAATTTTGTACTGTTCATTTCAACCCTTTCTGGAATTTGAGTTATTGTTTTACCGCAAAACGCAGTTTCGCCGAACGCGAACGGCTGTTCATCCGCAGTTCCTCTTCTGAGGGCAGAATCACCTTCGAGCATTCTTTGAAAATTGCGTCGTTTTGTTCTTGGGGCGCGGCCGCGTAACGCGAAACGTGACGCGCCTTGCCGGTGTTGTTTTTGAAATAATTTTTGACAATCCGGTCTTCCAGCGAATGGAAGTCGACAACCGCCAGCCGGCCCTGCGGTTTGAGGCGGGCAGTTGCGCCGGACAGGCCGTTCTGCAGCTCGGAAAGCTCGTCGTTGACGGCAATCCTCAGCGCCTGAAACGTGCGTGTGGCCGGATCAATCGCCTTGGGCGTCCGGTGCAGAACCGTATAAATGATTTCCGCAAGCTCTTTGGTCGTTTCGATTTTTTTGAGCTTGCGCGCGGCGGCGATTTTGGCCGCAATCTGGCGCGATTTGCGTTCTTCGCCGTATTGGTAAATCAAATCGGCCAGTTCTTTTTCGGGCAGAGTGTTGACGAGGTCGGCCGCCGTTTGTCCCGACTGTGACATCCGCATGTCGAGCGGCGCGTCTTTGGCAAAGGAAAAGCCGCGTTCGCTTTTGTCCAGCTGCATGGACGAGACGCCGATGTCAAACACCGCGCCGTCAATCTGCTCGTAAATCAGATTTGCAAAATCGCCGAAACGTCCGGCGCGGAAGTCGAGCCGTTTGCCGTAAAGCGCCTGCAGCTCTTTAACCCGCGGCAAAACGTTCGGATCGCGGTCCAGCGCGATGACGCAGCAGTCGGCCGCGTTAAGGAGCGCCTCGGTATAGCCGCCGTTGCCGAAAGTGGCGTCGACGTACAGGCCGCCGTCTTGCGGCGCCAGAGCTTCCAATACCTGCGGCAGCATAACCGGAAAATGCGTCTGATATTCAATCGGCATTATTCTTTGCCTCCTTCCGGTCTGAGCGACGGGCGTTTTTTGAGCACTTCGGCGCGGATGCGGGCTTCTTCTTCGGCCCAGTTTTCGGGGTTCCAGATTTGGAACTTGCGGCCTTTGCCGACAAAAACGGCATTGTTTTTGATTTCCGCATGTTTCAGGAGTTTTTCGGAAAGCATGATCCTGCCGGTGGAATCGAACGGATAGCGTTTGGCGTCGCCGAATACCAGGTTGGAAATGTCGTCCTGCTCCTGAGAAAAGAAGTCGAGCGAGTTTTCCATGTCGGTGGCGAGCTTGTCGAGCAGGTCTTCCAGACAGCCCTCAATGCAGGGGGCGGAAAGGCTGCGGTAGCAGACGATTTCGGAGCCGGTGTCTTTGACGATTGCGCGGTAGTCGGCGGGCAGGGAGACGCGCCCTTTGGCGTCTACCTTGTTAATCACCGTATCCATAAACAGGAATGTTTTGCGCAAAACCGTG
>JAFUQJ010000130.1 GCA_017480995.1 Alphaproteobacteria bacterium | reverse complement strand
GGCAGATAAGATACCGACAGCATTTGCGGCGGCATCAGCCGGCGGCTGAGCATATATTCGGACAAGGCGTCCACAAACATGATTACCCGGCCGCCGAACATCAGAAACTGGTCTATGGCATAAAGCGCGGTATTCGGCAGCTCAACCGGATTGACAACCAACAGGACGTCGACATTAAACGGAATCTGCGCCGTCTGCGGGTTGACATAGCTCAGGTCATAGTCGCGGGCCAGAAGTTCGGCAATCGGCCACGGCGCCGTATGATCAAAGGCGTCATCACTCGGAATGACTTTGAAAGCCGGAGACAAAATGCCGACGTCCGTCCGCCGGCGGCCGTCCAGATTGCTGAGCAGCCGGGTGATGTCCTGCTCGAGATATCGGCTGCGCTCAGGGTTCAGAAAAGGCAAGGCCCGCATATGTCCGGCATCGTCGGAAATCACCAGTCCCAGAAAGCCGGGATGAAGCCCGTTTCCCGCCGGAAGTTCTTCAATTCCGAGGCTGCGCGCTTCCGCCTCCTGAACCGAAAAAGGCCGCACTTCGACAATCTGCAGCCCCAGCCGGTGTTCCGAATGCAGCTGATATTGCTCCAGCAGCTTGACAACCTCGGCGGTGTAATCGGCCCAATAAGGGTTCTGCCGCTGCAAATCCGCGGATTTGTATAAACAGACGTAAAGATTTTTCTTATTTTCCTTAAGAAAGTGCAAAGTCGACGGGCTGAGCGTATATTTCTGTTCGGCCGTCAGGTCAAAAACCTGAGAACTGCCGAACAGAAAAACGGCAATATTCAAGGCCGCAAAAGAGCACAACAGCAACAGGCCGAAGCCGATTATGGATTTTTTTTTCATTTGTCAGCTCCTTTTGTACGCCACGGCGGCAACGTTGAACCACAACGCCAGAACGATAAAGCTCAGGTAATAAAACAAATTGGCAATCGTCAGCTGGCCGGCGATGATGTTTTGAAAATGCCGCTCAAAATTAAAAACCTGACTGCTGCGCATAATGACTTCGTTGGAAACATGAGCCTTTTGCAGAAATACGTCAAAATTAACGCTGCTGAGCAGGAAGCAGACCAGCAAAGAGACAATAAACGAGGTTACGGCATGTGACGTCAGAGCCGAAACCGCGGCGCAAATCGAACACAGCGCGCCGGCCATCAGCCAGCAGGCGCCGAAGTTTATCAAAACGCCTGCATTGTCAACTGCCGTCTGCTGCGCCGTCAGAAGCCATAAGGGCGATACCGACACCAGCAGCAGACCGCACAAAGCCCAGGCGGCCAAAAACTTGCCCAGCACCATGGCGGTGAGCGACACCGGCTGGCTCAGCAGGAGTTCCAGCGTGTTTTGTCTGCGCTCGTCGGTCCAGAGTTTCATGGTAATGGCCGGAATCAACAACAGCAGTACGTTGTTCTGTGTCAGGAAGAACTGCGGCAGCGTTTCTTCGGCGCGCGAAAGAAAATCGGTCGCGTAGAAAACGGCCGGGATTACCAGCAGGACGTAAATCGTCATGATAAACCAGCCCAAGCGGCTGCGAAAATAACCGTTAAACTCTTTTTTGAATATGGTCAGGGTATGTGCCAGCATTCGTTTTTTCCTAATTATCCGTTGTCAGAGCCCGAAAAGCCTGCTCGATATCGGCGGAATCCGTGTTTTGTTTGAGCAGGTGCGGCGTGGTGTCGCAAATCAGGCGCCCGCGGTTTATCAGAATAACGCGGTCGGCCATGGCTTCAACCTCTTCCATGATATGCGTCGAAACAATAACCGTGTTTTTTTGTCCGTAGTTTTTGATAAAAGCGCGCACCGACTGCTTTTGGTTGGGATCGAGCCCTTCGGTCGGCTCGTCGAGAATAACCGTTTTGGGACGGTGTATCAGCGCGCCCGCAATGGCAACGCGGCGTTTGAAACCTTTGGACAGGGTTTCGCATTTTTGATTAATGACGCTTTCGATGTCGAGCTCTTTGGCCAGGCTCAAAAGGTTGTCTACAAACCCCTGCCCGCTCAGGCCGCGCAGTTCCGCCATGTATCTGACGTATTCAAAAACCGTCATCTCGGGATAAAGGGCGCCGACTTCGGGAACATAGGCGGTGCTTTCCAAAGCGGCAATGCGGTCTTGGACGATATTGCGGTGATTAATCAGAATCTCGCCGGAATCCGGCCGGTAAAACCCGACCAGCAGACGCATCAGCGTCGTCTTGCCGGCGCCGTTGGGGCCCAAAAGCGCGATGACTTCGCCGTTGTTAAAGCAAATATTGAGATTGTCGACCGCTTTTTTGTCGCCGAATGATTTGCATAAATCTTTAATGACAATCATGTTTTTCCTGCCCGATACGCTTAAATTACCCTTATCTTAACAAAATATTTTTAAATTTTAACAATTATTTTTATTTTTCAAAATCTTTGGTGACAAAACATTTATTTTACATTATTTATATAATAGCTTTTAGATAAGGGATTTTAAGACAAATGTTGATACGAGAAGTCTATACGAAAGAAGAAACTAGATATCTGCGCATTGCCTTTATGGTTTCGTTGGCGGTGATGCTGATTGTGGGCCTGTGGATTGCCAACAAAAGCCGAATCAGTCATGCCGAGGCCGGTTCTTACTATGCGCTTGACGCGCGCTTTAACCGTACCGACGGTCTGCTGGTCGGCGATTTGGTCAGAGTGGCGGGCGTAAACGTCGGCAAAGTCGTCAGCGCCAAACTTGACGATAACTTCAAGGCCGTTTTGACGCTGGAAATCAAAGACAGCGTTAAAATTCCGGACGACAGCAGCGCTTCGATCGTCAGCTCGGGCCTGATGGGCGCCAAATACATCGAAATCGAGCCCGGCGGCTCGGAAGACATGCTTGAGCCCGGCGCCGAGTTTTCCTACACGCAGGACGCCATGGTTCTGGAAGAACTGCTCGACCGCATTGTCAGCATCGGCAAGGCCAATCGCAAGCCCTGCAACGAAAAATAAGTTTTAGAGAATCGATTCAGAAGGAGACTTTTTATGAATAAAAAACCGGTTGAAACAATTATGGGCGTTCTGGTCTTGCTGGTCGCCGCCTTTTTTGCCTATTTTGCCTATAATGTTTCGGATTTGCAAGTCGTCAAAGGATACAACGTTACGGCCCGTTTTCTGAAAGTCGGCGGTCTGACGGTGGGTTCCGACGTGCGTCTGAACGGCATCAAAATCGGCACCGTTATCGCTCAGAAGCTGGATCCCGAAGATTATACCGCCGAGGTCAAAATGAGCCTGACTTCCGACATTAAACTGCCGTCGGACAGCGTTGCGGCGATTACCGGCGACGGTCTGGTCGGCGACAAATATATCAAAATCGAACCCGGACATGCCCAAACGTTTCTTCAGGACGGCGACACGTTCAAAAATACCAAAGACTACAAAACGCTGGAAGACATGGTCGGCGAAATTATCTTTATGGTGACCGACAATGGCTCCGAAAACAAATAAAATCCTGTTTACGGCGGTCCTGCTCTGCAGCGTCTGCGGACATGCGGCGCGGGCTGCCGAGATTGAAACAAACACCGCCCGAATGCAGGCGATGGACAAGATTACCGGAAAAGTCAGCGAAATAGACGTACCGGTCAATGTTCCGGTCAAATTCGGCAGTTTTTCGGTTCTGGTGCGCAAATGCGTCACCCGTACTCCCGAAGAAACGCCCGAAAACACCGCTTTTGTCGATGTGGTTGACGATTACAACAGTCAGGAACCGGTGAACATCTTTAAGGGCTGGATGCTTTCTTCCAGTCCGGCTCTGAATGCCGTCGAGCACCCGATTTATGACGTCTGGCTGCTCAATTGTTATGACACAGACAACAAAGGCGTCAAAAAACTGAGCGAAGAAGAACTGCGTGCGCGCGATGAAATCAAAATGGCGCGGGCCGACGAACCGAAAGAAGAAGCCGCCAAGGCCGAGACGGAAACATCCAGGCAGCCTTCCGAGCTGGATGCCATGGTAAAAAAGACGATAGCCGGCGGAATCGCCTCGGAAACCGCGGCTGAGGATGAAAAAGAAACAAAAGACGAAGTTAAGGCCGAAGTGGTTGAAGTTGTTGTCAGTGCACCCGAAACTGAGGCCGGAACGGACGGCGACGCACCGCAGGCGTTGTTCAGAATTCAAACAGAAGAGACCGAAACAGTTGACGTAACTCCCGCTCCTGCCGCGGCAGACGCAGAATCGGAAACAACGCCCGAACTCGAAGCGGCGCCTGCGGAAGTTCCCGTTTTCGAATTTGAAGATGAAAACGGCTATACGGAAGAAGACGAGATATTTGAAGAATAGTTCTTATCCGCAGATACAAAAAACGGCATTAAGATGCCGTTTTTTTGTGCAGATAAGGGAATATGCATTTTGAAAAATGCGCAGAATGCCGAAGCGAAACGCCGCGGGAAATCTATTTCCAGAAGTTTTTGGTGAAAATGACAAGAACGGTCATGACTTCCAAACGCCCCAGCAGCATGGCAAAAGCCAAAATATATTTGACGGCATCCGGAAAGAAGCCGTAATTTCCGGCCGGGCCGATAGCCGGAACAATGCCCGGCCCGGCATTGGTCATAGTCGCCACGACCGCGCTGAACGACGTGGTAAAGTCATAACCAAACAAGGAAATCAGCAGCGTCAGCGAGATCAGGCTCAGTCCGAAAGCAATAAACAAAATATAAACCGAGGAAGCCACTT
Organism: Alphaproteobacteria bacterium; assembly: GCA_017480995.1. Classification (GTDB taxonomy): domain Bacteria; phylum Pseudomonadota; class Alphaproteobacteria; order RF32; family CAG-239; genus CAZU01. The sequence continues at coordinate 11,749 of JAFUQJ010000130.1, read as the reverse complement.
CGGAACTTATGGGCACGCTGCCGACTTTCAGCGGCGACATCCGATTGGGCTCGAGCGTTGTAATCAGAGCGCGTTTGAGCTGTGCCCAAATAACCTGCCAGCGGAAGATCTTGATTGAGCCGGAAGTTGATCCTGTGCAGCCTCCGGTCAGGCTGAACACGACAAAAGCCGTGGTCACGAACATTCCCCATTGCAGATAATCGGTTGAGACGAACCCGGTCGTAGTAACGATTGAAACAATGTTAAAAGCCGACTGCCGCAATGCGGTGCCGAAGTCATAAACGCCGTTCCAGGTCAGCCAGATTGTCATCGTTAGAATATAGACGGCCAGAACCTTGACAAAAGCGCTGACCTGAGTCGAGCGAATCGAATGAATGTTGCGGGTGGCGAGCAGACTGTGGTAAAAGGTCAGCGGCAGCGCGCCCAGAAACATAAACAAGGTAATAATCCATTCGATTGACGCACTGTGAAAAGCGCCGACGGATGCGTTTTTGGTTGAGAACCCGCTGGTCGCGATACAGCTCAGGGCATGGCACAGGGCATTAAACCAGTCCAGTCCGGCCATTTTTAGGGAAAAAAAGCAAGACAGAAGCAAAATCACATAGACGATAATAATGCGTTTGGCGATGTAGCTGATTTTAGGCATGAACTTTTCATTGATGTCGGAGTTTTCTCGCTGAAAAATCTGCATGCCGCCGATTCCCAGAAACGGCAGCATGGCAATGGCGAAAATAACTATACCGATACCGCCCAAGCCGCTCAAAATCGAACGCCACAGCAAAAGCGACCGCGGCAGCGCTTCGACGTCGGCATATATCGACGCGCCGGTCGTCGATATGCCGGACGCAGCTTCAAACAAAGCCGAAGCAAAGGGTGTTCCGTATAAGGCAAAAGGAACCGCCGCCAAAAGCGTTACGGAAAACCAGCTGATTGCCGTCAGCAGATAAGCCTGCCGCAAGCTGATGTCCGTGATGCGGCCGCGGTTGGAAAGGAACAGCGACAACCCGATAAAAAACGCGACAAGCGACGAAGTGATAAAGTTGGACCATTTGGCGCCGGTGTAAAAAATATCCAAAGCCGCGGGGAAAAGCATTGCCACTCCGAGAACGCTGATAAAATATCCGCTGATCATTAAAACCGGCTGCCACATGTTTTTTTCCCGTTTTCTTTATTAATCCAGAGCAACGTTTTGGGAATAACCGCGCTCTACCATGCGCCGGTTGAGGTTGACACCGTCAAGCGTACAGATTGCGGTCGCTATGTTTTGGTAGGTATAGGCGTTTATTTCGCATTCAACCGTTTTGTCTTCGAGCAGCCGCCGCAGATAAAGCGCGCCGTCGAGGCCTTTTTGCGAAGCCGGCTGAACAAAAATTCCGTACAAAAACATCGTCTGTCCGGCAACTCTGAGTTCGTTGGCATTAATGACTACCGGAACGCCGGACACGGTTTCCGGAGCGCTGAGGTAGCGCAGGTTCGGCAATTGCCTGGGTTTGGCAGCGACGGATTTTGTTGCCGGCCGCGGGCGGCGGATTGTTTCCGTCGGGAGTGTCGGTTCCGCGGCCGGAACAGACGCTTTTGCAGGCGCGTCTTCGGCACGCTCAAAAACCTGCCGACGCACTTTGCGCGGCGGCTGCGGAACCAACTGCGGAGCAGCCGGTTCCGAAACGGCGGTTTCAGAAAAAGAATTGACGCCTTCGGCCACCGTCGTTTCAACGGCCTGGCTTATCTCTTTCAATCCGGGCACAACTTCCCGCGCTTTGCCGCCAAACAGCTCCGACACCCGAGAAGTCAGCCCCGCGATATGCCGCCCGTACCAGAGATGAACTTCTGCCGGCCTGACGCCGCGAAACGTCGGCGCCAAAAACAACACCGCCACAATCAGCAAAAACCACAAAGGTTTGCGCAGCGGAAAAAGCAGCAGCATCATAAATTTGTGGAACAAACCAACCCAGCCGCGGCTCGGACCGATATAATCGTCATCTTTTTTTGAACGTCTTACCATTTATTTAGCGCTTCCATATTTTTGTTTCAGTTCTTCAATGCGTTCAGGCGCAATTCTTTCAAACAACGGCTCGCCGACAACAAACGGGCGTCCGGGCTGCAAAGCGGCAATCTCGCGGCTGACGTCAAAATTGTCCAGCAGCGGCATGTCTTCCGGCTTGAGTCCGAGTCTTTCCAGCATTGCGGCGGAGACCGTCGGCATAACCGGCGCGCTCAAAACGGCAAAAATGCGAATCAGATTGATGCAGGTGCGCAAAATGGCGGCTGCCCTCGCCTCGTCCGTTTTGATAACCGCCCACGGTTCGGCCGCGGAAATATAGTTGTTCCCTTCAACCCAGATGGCGCGGAGTTCGTTCATTGCCTTGCGGAACTCCATTTCGTCCATGTATTTGAGATAATCGTTGACTCTGGCCTGCAAAACGGCGGTCAGCTCGCTTTCGGCAGCGGTCATTTCGCCGCCGGACGGAATCGCGTCACCGATTTTGGACGAAGTCATTTTGAGCACGCGCGAAACGAAGTTGCCCAAAACGCCGTTTAAGTCCTTATTGACGACGGCGGCAAACAAATCGAAACTAAACGAAGCGTCCGAACCTTCGGGCGCATTGCTCATCAGCCAATAGCGCCAGTAGTCGGCCGGAAATTCCTTAATCGCGTCTTCGGCAAAAATGCCGCGTTTTTCGGATTTGGAAAACTTGCCGCCCTCATAAGTCAGATAGCTCATACCTTTGAGATAATCTACCTGAGTCCAGTTTTCACCGGTGCCGAGCAAGGTTGCCGGAAAAGTGATTGAATGGTACGGAACGTTGTCTTTGCCCATAAATTCGACATGACGGACGCCGGCCGCATCCAGCCACCAGTCTTTCCAGTTGCGTTCGCCGGGCTTTTCGTCCGCCCATTGTTTGGTGATGCCGATATAACCGATCGGCGCGTCAAACCAGACGTAAAAGACTTTGTCTTCAAAACCGGGCTTGTTGACCGGAAAGCCCCATTTGAGATCGCGGGTGATGCAGCGTTCCTGCAAGCCTTCTTTGAGCCATTTCTGCGCAATGGTATAGGCAACGTCGGGCCAGAACGGCTCTTTGGTTCTTATCCATTGGGCAAGCCGCTGCTCGAGTTTGGGCAAATTCAAAAACAGATGCCTGGTTTCGCGAACTTCCAGATTGGTCGAACCCGAAACCGAACTGCGCGGATTAATCAAATCGGTCGGCTCCAGAACTTTGGTGCAGTTTTCACACTGGTCGCCGCGCGCTTTTTCGTAGCCGCAGTACGGACAGGTGCCGGTAATGTATCGGTCGGCCAAAAACATTTGATCGTCAACGGAATAAACCTGTTTGACGGTCCGCTCCTCAATAAAGCCGTTTTTGTCCAGCTGCTCAAAGATATGATATGTGATTTCTCTGTTCTGTTCCGACGAAGTGCGGCCGAAAAAGTCAAAAGAAAGGTTGAAATCCTTATAAGTCCTTGCATGGCGTTCGTGATACATGTCGCAATAAGCCTGAACGTCCATGCCTTCCTTGAGGGCGCCGACTTCGGAAGTCGTGCCGTGCTCGTCGGTGCCGGCAATGTATAAAACCTCGCAGCCCTTCATTCGCATGTACCGCGCATAAATATCGGAAGGCAGCAGACAGCCGACCATGTGCCCCAGGTGCGGCACACCGTTGATATATGGCAATGCGGAAGTGACTAAGATTTTAGACATTGTGTAAAATTCTCCAGATTATTATTGTTTCGGACTATTTCAGCAGGCAGATTTTACAACATTCTGCGAATATCTCAAGCACAAAAACGGATTGAGCGCCAACAAATCACAACTATTTTCGTTTTTGCCCTTGTTCTTGGACAAAAAACATGATATTGTCTATTTATTCAAAGATACTTATTAATTTTTATTGTCAATTTAAAATTCTGCTAAAATGGAATTAAGAGAAGAAGTAAGAGCCCTTTTGGCCGAGAACGGCTGGAAGTGCAACGCAGACGGACGCCGTTATGCGGCAGAACGCGTCACCGCTCCAATCGCCCCGCGCGAACTTGATTACAAAAAATGGAAACATGTGCTGAAATACGCCGAAGAAGTCGGCGGATGCCGTCCCGAAGAGTGTTTTGACTATCTTGACGCGCGCGGAGACGTCGCAACGGCCGAAGTTTATGACCTCTACGACATTCCGGAGGAGCTTGTCAATCCGTTCGTCGTTTGTTTTTCAGGCTTTATGACCGCCCACCTCTACACAATGGAGGCCGTGCGTTTTTATGCCAAGAACCATCGCAAGCGGCTGCCGATATTCTGTACCGGCAAAGAAGGAAACAAAGGCCTGTTTAAAGCGGTTTTCGACCGTACGGACGGCCTGATGGTGCAAACCGAAGCCGAGGCCTACCTGCGGCCGTTGTCGCTGCTGGCTCCCGAAGCCTGGGTACGACTCTATCAGCGCGCCGTTGCCGACACCGACACCAAAGGCAACTTCAGCGAGATGTACAAGCTCGCCGAGATGCTGGGGCTGGATGAGGTAACCTTTCTGCTGTGTTCGGGCAACTTCTCGTATGACAAGCGCCTGCTTGCCGAGGGAATGCTGGAACTGGCCAAGCCGGAATACAAGAGCATCAAGGTAAATCTGGCCGTGCTGCACTGCCCGATGTGTCTGGATCTTGCCGTGCCGGAAGGCCACCTGAGCGAACTGCTGCTCGGTTATGTCGCCGCTTCGCTCGGCCCGATGCTGAAAGACGCGACGCCGCTGTCACCGAATCTGATGCCGGATTTCAGCAAAGAACGCTACCTGCTGCCCGGTTCGGCCGACAAAGACTGGGGCTGTTTCCGCGATTTGATTTGCCATTACTCCAACATGGGATGGCCAAATTATCAGGAGCTCCTCTATGAGGTTGACCACGAGACGGCGGTTGAAAACATCATTTTGGCGGATCTGCACGCCCGCGCCAGCTTTACGCCGGAAATGTACGACGCGGCGCTGTGCGAGGACATTGAACGCTATCAGAATTTTGTCGGCGCGTATAAACAGGGAACATCCTTTATGGAGTTTCTGCTGAACACGCCCAACGCACGCTTTTTCAAATAGCGGTTCTCTGAACATGGAAAGGTTCTTCCGACAAGGAAGGACCTTTTTTGTTTGCAATAAACAGACTTGCAATTTTTGACAAAATGGTATAGATTGTCCGTATTGTCAAACCTTATTAAAATATAATTTTATGAACATCATTTATCCTATTATCGGCCTCTTGCTGCTGGCGATTATCATTTTCGGTTCGCAGCTTAACGAGGCTGCCGCCAGAATTTACTGGCACAGGTATCATCGCGGGGAATCCTGCTACGAACAAGCGCATTACCTTTATGTGCTCATCCGTTACTACCGCATGTTTCCCTATGATTACACCGACCTCCGCAGAGACAGGCTCAAAGTTTATCTTCGCCTGTACGTGACCAAAAAGTATCCGGGTACGGAACATGAGAACGCCATGCAAAAGCAGATGCTCAACAAATGGTATCTGCTCAAAGAACAAAAAACGGCGTGAACGCAAAACTTAAAAAAAAAGCCCCGAAACATGAAGTTTCGAGGCTTTTTTTCGGGCTTATTCGATACAGCAGTCAACGGCTTTGCGGACAAAGGCTTTCATTTTGGAAAGCGCGCCGCCCTTTTCCGGCGCCGCGGTTTCTTTGACTTTTTCCGCCGGAATCGCCTCCAGTTTGGAAGATATTTTTTTGATGTCTTCCAGATTGTCTTCCACCCATTTGACATCGTCGGTCGAAAGCATTTTCATGTTCAGTCCCCAGAACAGGCAGTAAAGGTCATAAGCCTGATTAAACAGCTTATAGGCCTCCTCGCGGTGTCCGAGCGACTGCTGCTTGGTGCCGACTTCCATCAGACGCATGGATGAAGCCAGCAGATGTTTGGAAATACACCAGACCTCGCCCTCGTATTCGGGGATGACTTTCTGCATCAGGTTCTTGCGCAGTTCACGAATGTCTTCGACCAAGTCATAAAAAGAATTTTTGCCGGTTTTGGCGCCCGAAAAGACCAAATGTTCCTCAATGGAAATAAGGTTCATAATCGCAATCGTCAAATCCTGATCTGAAGACAAATCCTTGGGATTTACCTTTTTGGTGGCATCAATTTTTTCGACAAATTCTTTAACACTTGCAACTTTTTTCATTACTTTTCTCCCGAAAATTCATATAAACCGGCGGCGTCGCTCAAAGAATCAACCGTGCCGGAACCCAGCGGACAATAGTTAAAATAAACGCTCAGCAAAGCCAGCGCGGCAACCGGCAGCACAACCTTTTCAAACGGAAAATGCGCGTGGCCGCCGTTGCGCTCCTTCATCCATTGATAAAATTTAGAAACATAAATAAAGGTCAGCGCCCCCAAAGTTGTGCTGAACAGCAGCGGATCGAGGTAGAAAATGCCGATAATCTGCGGAGAATACGGCATTTCGGAGACATACATAAACCCGATGGAACCGACCGAAACGGCCATCAGCAACGCGTCGCGTCCCCAGAAGCGCCAGCCTTTTTTATTGAACCATAAAATGAGCCAGTAACCGAGCAGCGCAAGCAGCGCTCCCGCCCAGACGCCGACGACGGCATCGTCAACGCCGTAGTAGCGTGCGATTTCCAGCGAGGCGCCGACCGCAACGGTGCATACCGCGCAGGCCGGATTGGCATAGGCGCGCACCGCCAGAACCAAACTCAAAAATAAAGCCGTAAAAGCAAGCATCAGTTATTCCTTTCTGTTAATTCTGCGCATATTAGAAAGTAATTATTCCTAAAATGCAACATCTATTGCATAGATAAACATATATCATAAACACTATATAGCAAACAACATATCTATTTAAATTGCAATATATTTATTCGTTTTCGACAATTTTTTCTTTGCTCCGGAGGTAACGGCGCGTCATTTTGAGCGCGTTTTCAAAATTGGAAGCGGTCGAAATCGTATGATTATCAATGCCTTCTTTCAAAAAAGCGTCATGCAGAACGCGGCGCGGCTGTTTTTTGACATTGGAAAGGATAATCTTGGTGTCGTATTTTTTGAGTTTTTTTATAAATTCGACAATGATATTGGCTCCGGTCGCGTCAACGACGGGAACATATCCCATGCGCAGAATCAAAACTTTCGGCGCTTCGCCGATTTTGCGGAAAAAGCGCGACACCTGCGCGGCGCCGCCGAAAAACAACGGACCGGACAGGCGCAGCGACATAACGCCCCGCTCGCTCAGACTCTGCGAAACGTCGCGGCCGCCGGCGCTGCCGGTATCGGGCAGGACGATTTCATCCGTAGCGACTTCTATTTCGCGGCTCATCCGATGCATAAAGATAACGCTGGCCATGATAAAACCTACCGAGATAGCCGTATTCAAATCGACCAAAACCGTCAGCAGCAGAGTCGCCAGCAGCGTATACCTGTCGCCGCGCGGACCACGGAGCAGCTTGTAAATTTTTTCGAGGTTCAACATATTCCAGCCGATGAGAATCAGCACGCAGGACAAGCAGGACAGCGGGATGTATTTTGCCGCCGGCGACAAAACCAGCATAAACAGCAGAATAAAGGCCGACTGCATGACCGCGGCTACCGGCGAATAGGCGTTGGCCTTGAAATTGGTGGCGGTGCGGGCAATCGCTCCGGTAGCCGGCACGCCGCCGAACAACAGACTCATGATATTGGAAGCGCCCTGCCCGATCAGCTCGGCGTTGGAATTATGGTTGTCACCGCTCATACCGTCGACCACCGTTGCGCTGAGCAAAGATTCTACCCCGGCCAGAAAAGCAATCGTCAGACCGCTCGGAAAGACTTTGAGAAACAGATGAATGTCGAACTCCGGCATCCGCGGCATCGGCAAAAAGTGCGGGATACCGCCGAATTTATTGCCGATAGTGTCGATATTGAGGCCAAACACGGCGACAATCAGCGTTGCGGCAACCACGCTGACCAAATAAGCCGGGAGTTTGGGCCGGCGCAGCTGGATGTAGGCAATGCTGCCGAAAGAAATAGCCGTAATCAGCAGCGAAGCGTAGCTGAAAGTGTCCAGATTGTCCAGATAGGCTTTCCATTTGGGCAGGAAATCTGCCGGAACCGCCGCGATTTGCAGTCCGAGTAAATCCTTTATCTGGGTGGAAATCAACAAAATGCCGATGCCGGCGGTAAACCCGACGACAACCGGATACGGAATGTATTTGATATATGTTCCCAGCTTCAGATAGCCGGCAATAATCAAAACCAGGCCGGCAATCAGCATGGTCATGGCCAGGCCCTCGCCGCCGTACTGCTGCATGACATTGAAGATAATTACGACAAAGGCGCCGGTCGGACCGCCGATCTGATAGCGGCTGCCGCCCAAAAGCGCAGTGAAAAATCCGGCCACGACAGCCGTATAAAGCCCTTGCGCCGGGCTGACGCCGGAGGCAATGGCCAGCGCCATCGACAGCGGCACGGAAACGACGGCAACCGTCATGCCGGCAATGCAGTCGCGCTGAAATTCGGATTTGCCATATTTTTTGCGGATTAAAACCTCTAAGAGTTTCGGCATAAAATTTTGGCCGTACAAACGCGCCAAAGCCTTTAGTTTTTCTAACATCGTCGTCTCTTCTTTCATGCTGATACAAATTTTGAAAAAAACGACCTATCAATACTCTTCCTGCCGCGGCTGTCAACCGGTTATGCACAATTTTTCGGCGGCAGAAACATTATTTTTAAAAACAGTTGACAAAATCTTTTGTTCGCAATAATGATAATTATTATCATTTTAGAAAACGGCGGATAAATGAAATACTCAAAACAGCGCGAAATCATTTTGAAGACACTGGAGCAAAACGCGGTTCATCCGACCGCGGACCAGGTTTACGCTTTGCTGCATGCCCAACATCCGGGCATCAGCCTGGCCACGGTGTATCGCAATCTCAACCTGTTGGCCGAGATGAACGTGATTCGCAAAATTACCGGCCTTGACGGCGCAACCCGTTTTGATCACAATACTCACAGTCATCATCATTTTGTTTGCTCAAAATGCCATAAGGTGTATGATGTTGCCTATGAAATCGCTCCCGCCCTGATTGCCGAAGCCGCGGCGCAGAGCGGTCTGGCGATAGAATCATGCGACATTACCCTCAGAGGGCTTTGTCCCGATTGCATTACCAAAAACTAATTTTTTTTACAAACTAACTTAAGGAGTCAAACTCATGGAACTAAAAGGTTCAAAAACCGAAAAAAATCTGATGGAAGCGTTTGCCGGCGAATCTCAGGCCCGCAATAAATACACTTATTACGCCTCCAAAGCCAAAAAAGAAGGCTACAACATTATTGCCGACAAATTTGAACAGACGGCCAACAATGAAAAAGAGCATGCCAAAATCTGGTTCAAACTGCTGCACGGCGGCGAAGTTCCCTCCACCATGGACAACCTGAAAGACGCTGCCGCCGGCGAAAATTACGAGTGGACCGACATGTATGCCCGCATGGCTCAGGAAGCCAAAGAAGAAGGCTTTACCAAAATTGCCGCCTTGTTTACCATGGTCGGCAAGATTGAAAAAGGCCACGAAGAACGCTACAAAGCCCTGCTCGATTCTCTGGTTGAAGGCAAAATTTTTGAACGTCCGACCAAGGTCATCTGGGAATGCGCCAACTGCGGCTGCCGCGTCGAATCGCCGAAAGCTCCGGAAAAATGCCCGGTTTGCGATCATCCGCAGGCTTATTTCTTTGAATTGCAGGAGCAGTTCTAATCCAGCAACGTAATTTGATAAAAAAGCCGTTCTTCGCGAACGGCTTTTTTATGGGTTTTATCAAACAAATTTATAAACATCTTGAAATAGAACCAGAAAGATAATAAAATGCAGAACAGTTTAGGTTCAGCGGAGAAATACTGTGGATAAAATCAATACGGAATACTTGCAGAAATGTTTGGATACCCTAAAAAGATCTTATGTATTGATTCAAACCGTTTCCGACGGTTCAATTGAATATGAAATGTATCGAAACGCGTTGGTCAAAGGATTTGAAATGACTTTAGAGCAAAGCGGCAAACTTTTGAAAAAAAAGCTGCTTCCTTTTTTTCCGAGCAAAAAATCTTTGGATATGCTTACCTTTAAGGATATCTTTCGCTCGGCAAACAAGTTTTCTTTGCTCAGCAGTCCGGAAACCGAACGCTGGATGAAATATCGGGATAACCGTAATAATACCGCGCACGACTATGGCGAAAAATTTGCTACGGAAACTCTGGCTTTAGTACAGGATTTTATCGCCGATGCCGAACATTTGAAAGCAGTCATTGACCGTGACTGATTTATTTTTGGAAGATAAGCACCTTAAAACGCTGATCAATATTTTTGAACAGGTGTGTCCTCATGCAACAATCTGCGCGTTCGGCAGCCGTGTTAAAAATCAGGCTCACGACGGCAGTGATCTGGATCTGTCCGTTTTGGACTGGGGTGGACAGAATGAAAATCTGACTTCTTTGAAAACAGCGCTTAAGGATAGCGATTTACCCTTTATGGTTGACGTTTCGGATTTTAAGAAATTACCGGAAACATTTCAGGAAGAGATACTGAAAAAGAACATCATAATTTATAAAGATACCATTTGATAATTATGCTACCCCTCGGAAAAGCGCCGCAGGAAAGCGTAAAGCGTCATCCGGTTGACTTTCAGGCGGCGGGCGATTTCGGATTTGGAAACGTTTTCCGACAAAAGTTTTTGTATCAGCTCTTTGTGCTGCATGAGTTTAAGCTCTTTGTTGCAACAGCCCCGCGGCCGGCCGAGCTTTTGGCCCTTGGCGCGCGTCCGCCTCAACGCGCTGCGCACGGTCTGCGACTTTAATTCCGACTGCAGCCGTATTACCATGTCCATGGCCGACAGCAGCAGCCTGTTTTGCGGCGAATCCTCAAAAACATAGTTTCCGTTGACGACAATCAGCTTTATCCTCTTGTCCAGACACTGCAAAACGGATCTTTTTACACTCTGCAGCGTTTTTCCCAGATGACAAAGATCCGGCACCAACAGCGTGTCTCCCGGACGCGCTTTATGCAACGCTGCGGAAAAAGAACTTTCAAAAACATCTGCTTTGCCATAGGCGGCATATTCGGAAGAAAACTTTTCCATAAATAAAACGTTTTGGTCTTTCGAATATTTTGAGCAGGCAATAATCAAGGGCGTCATACTCCCGCGTATTTTATCAATCCGCCCAAAACAACGGCCAAAATGCCAAGCAGCAAAACGAAGATGAGCCGTTGCTTCCTTTTGCGGGAGCGAATGAGACACGTCTGAACGATATTGAAGATATCCCGGTATTCGTCAGGATATTGTCCGGCAAGTTTTTGCAATACGTCAAACCGGCGGGCAGCCAGAGCCGCGCAAAAAGTCCGCCGCGCGATTTTTTTGACTGCGGAACGGCGGGAACTGCCGAAATGAGATTCAACGGCATGAAAAAAGGCAATGTTGGGCAGACCGTTGCGCAAATAAAAACTATCGTTTGAGCACGCCTCCCACCAAATTCCGCTTTTATGCTTGCGGTAGACCGCCATAACATCGGGCAGCATGACGATTTTGCCGACCTCGGCGTGCAGCAGGTGCAGGAACCAGTCGCCCGGCAGAATGCCGTTCGGTATCAACTCCAGACTGTCTTGATGAAAACGCCAGCGGTAAACGACGGAATTGGTCTGAATAAAATTCTGCTTAAGCAAAGATTTGAGGTTCATTGTACCGACATTTGCCAGCAGTTTTTTATCAGGAAAAACAGAATCCGGCTGCTC
>JAFUQJ010000129.1 GCA_017480995.1 Alphaproteobacteria bacterium | reverse complement strand
GTCGCCATGCCCCGTAAAATCGCTCTAGGTAAGCCATTATACAAGTTTTTACAAATGACCGGTAGTCAAAAGATTAAAGTACTTATAAACCGAACCGCCTTCGACGTCCCAGCTGAAATCTTTGTGCATGGCGTTTTTTTGCATTTCTTTGATGCGGGCGGGATTCTCGTAAAAGGTCTGAAGGGCTTTTTCGAGCGTTTCGGTATAGGCGTTTTCATTGTTTTTCAAACGCTGGGCGGCAAGGTTTGTTCCGTAGACGCGGCGTTTGTTGGAGAAAAACGCCTCGGTGCGGAAACCGTCGATTCCGTCTTCAATCGTATCCACCAGACCGCCGGTAGACATCGCAACCGGCAGCGCGCCTTTGGCCATGGCTTCCATCTGCGTCAGACCGCAGGGCTCGAAGCGGCACGGCATCATATAAAAATCCGACGCCAGCTGCACGGCATAGGCAAATTCGTCTTTATAGCCGCGGAAAACAAAAATGCGCTCGGCAATTTTTTTGTTGACCTCCCGAACCTTGTCTTTAAGTTTGGTCAGCAGCTCAAAATAGTTGACGTCGCCGGCGCCGCCCAAAACAAAGACCGGCGCTTCGTATTTTTGCTTCGTATATTTCTGCGCCAGATTAAGAATTGCCTGCGCGGCAATATCGTAGCCCTTCTGCTCCACCAGCCGGCTGGTTGCGCAGATGACCGGCGTTTGCGCAACGTCCTTGATTGATTTGGCAACATCTTCAAATTTATAAACGTCAATCAGCGGAATAACTTTGCGGCGGTATTCGTCGTCGGTCGCGATTTTGGAAATCAGCTTGATAAACTCTTTTTTGTTTTGCAGCTTCTTATCCAAAGAATTCTCGTCAAACGTCGTAAACCCGGTATCGCCGAAATAAGCGTTAACCCTGTCGATTTTGGCCTTGTTGGGAGAAATCAGATTTTTGTCGTAGCCGTTGACGATACCGAAGAAATCGCGGTGATCCTTGCGGATTTTCAGAATATCGCGGAAGTCAAAACCGAACCCGAGTTCTTTGGAAACTTCTTCCATATAGTTTTTGGAAACGGTCACCACCCGGTCGGCCAGATGAAAATTGCACGAAGCCTGATTATAGCAGTCATGCACAATCAGCGTATTGGTTGCGCGCGGATTGCTGTTTTTGATGGCCTTGGCGTTTTTGAACACCGTTGCCGCCGTATCTTCGTACAACGAGTTCAAAATTTTGGAGGTATTGTCATAATCCCAGCCCTGATACCCGAGGTGATGCGCGATATGCACGACCGGCAAAGCCTTGATTTTATCGGCCAGCTGCTTGTCCATTTCCTGTTTTTCGACCTGCGCCGCCGTCAGATACTTGAGCAGCCCCGAGAGCGCGCCGCTGTGCCAGTCGTTGGCAATCAGCACGTTGGGCTTGGCAATGTCTTTGAGCTCGTCTTTGTACAGCGCCTTAATCAGGCAGTAAACCGCTTTGGAAAAAAACGCAAAGCGCTCGACCTCGTTAATTCCGTGCTTGTTCATGATATAGCAGCCGTCCTGCGCCGACGGATTGTCCTTGTGCGGATCGATATTGAAAAAGTGCTCGTTGGCCAGAAAAATATAGTCCGAAGCCTCATGATGAGCCCGGTAGACGTCCACCTTAAACTTATTGAGGGTGTTTTTTTCGCCGCAGAATTTAACGTCGATGGTCTTGACCTTTTTGACCGGCACGCCGATATGCTCCGCGCCTTCATAAACTTCGCCGTTCAATTCGGCCTTTTTCTTTTTGGTGTCGCCCAGATACATCGGCGTCACCACCGTAACCTTATGATTCTTGGCGCCGAACGTGCGGTTGAAAGCCTCCGGCAGCTCCGAGGCAATCATCCCTAAGCCGCCCCATTTCATAAAGGTGGCGGTTTCGGCAGAAATCATCCATGCTTCAATCCGGTCAAGCTGAGGCCAGGGCGTTTTTCCCAGACATTGTTTTCTGGAAAGATTTTGTATCTCTAAAAGATTGGGATTCGTCGTAACCGCATAATTTACGATAAACTTTTTTTTGTTAAAATTTTTTTCCAACATTGATGTTGATTTGGTGTTGCCGGCTGCCGCCTCGTCTGCTTTCATATCCAGTCTTTCTATACATAAAATAATTTCAATAACAGGCTCTGTACGACAATAAGAGCCCATCCCTCTTGACTTGTCAAGTTTTAGTCACTAAATTCCTCTTATATATACATCAAGGGACAAATATTTAAAGAGAAAAAGCATGAAAAAGAACAAGAAAAACCCCGCCGAAACAGAAAACGAAATTCTTGACGAAGACATCGCGGAGCAATCCGAAGAAGAAACCGCTGAAGAGCCGGCGGAAGAAACCGCGCCTGAAGCAAACGTCGAAGAACTGCAGGCCGAAATCCTGAAACTGCGCGAGGATTATCTGCGCGCTTTTGCCGACGCCGAAAACACCAAAAAACGCTGCGCTCAGGAAATTGAAAAAAACAACAAATACGCCGTTTCCTCCTTTGCCAAAAACCTGCTCAACGTAGCCGATAATCTGCAGCGCGCGCTTGACGCTTCCCAAGATACCGACAATGAGGCCTGCAATGCGCTGCGTCAGGGCGTCGAACTGACGCAAAACGAGCTGATCAAGGTTTTTGACAAATTCGGAATTCGCAAAATGGAAATCATCGGCACGCACTTTGATCCGAATTTTCATCAGGTTGTCCAGGAAGTTCAGGATGCCGAAAAAGAAGCCGGCACCATTGTCGCCGAACTGCAAAGCGGTTATATGATAAACGACCGCATCCTGCGCGAAGCCATGGTTATCGTCACCAAGAAATAAAGCCCGGCCGGCAAACGGCCCCGCACAACAACCGAAAGCCCCTTTTGCAAGGGGCTTTCTTGTTAATCGACCAGCTCGATTTTGACTTTCTTGTCCAGAAAGGCGGCCAGCTGCCGCAAAACGCCGGGGCGGTATACCTCGCGTCCCAGAGTGAGGCTTTCCATAACCTGCAACGGAATGCCGGTCTGCTCGGCAACGTTGACGATGGAAAGGCGTTTTTCAAACAACAATTCGTTTATCTGCCGCGCCAGATTTTCGCGCGTCTGACGCCAGTTTTCCTTTTCGGTTAATTTTTTGGACATTTTCCAAACTCCCATTTTGTTTTAGGTCATCTTACCGGTTTTTATGCTTGTCATCCTCAAATCCGAGCGCTTTTTCTCTTAGTGTCATCCTCGGGCGGCATAAAATGCCTAACCCGAGGATCCAAAAGAATTATACTTCTCATGTCACGCTGAATTTATTTCAGCATCTCTGAGATTCCGAAACAAGTTCGGAATGACAATAAGAAGATAAAGCCGGAATGACACAAAAAACATCACAAATCACGAATCACCAATTACTAATCACAATTTGGGATTCTCGGGTCAGGTACTGCGTACCGCCCGAGAATGACAAAAAGCCAGTCAAGACAACCTGTTGTTAAAACAAAACCGCCTTTGAAAATCAAAGGCGGAGGAGCTAGAAAACTGTAACAACACAGCCGCGTTTATTCGCCCGCAAAGCGGCTTATATCGCGCACTCCCCCTTGGGGAAATTGTTGTTAAGATGTTTTCTAAGCACCACAACTCTCTTTGAATTGCACAGCCAATATAAAAGATAAATATTAATTATTCAAGCAATAACAAATTACGAATAACGAATCACATATCACAAAGATAAACCTCGCTGGTAAGCGAGGTTTATCTTCACTTTTTCCATATCTGCAAATGAGTGCGGATAGCGTACTTATCCCAAAAGTCTGGAGAACGGTTTAGATAGAGCGATTTGAAAGGCGGAAGTACCGCAGCGTACAAAATAGTACGTGAGGAAACTTCCGACCTGAACAAATCGCTCTAGATGAGCTGCTATACAGACTTTTACTTCTTGTAGGGAGCACGAGAACAATAGTGCGTATGCAACAACTTATGCGCCTTATCCCCTCCGGCCTCGCCGAGATATTCTTTGTACAGCGTCTTGACGGATTCGTTGTGATGCGACAAACGATTCTCGGCATGCAGATCTTCGTTCATCAAACCCGCGGCGCGCTTG
>JAFUQJ010000128.1 GCA_017480995.1 Alphaproteobacteria bacterium | reverse complement strand
GTATCTGTACCTTAATATGACGGGATCGAACTAAAGTTCGTCTGGCTCCTAAGCTCAATATCTTTCGCTAAGTCGCTGCGGTCACTCGTTTTGTAATATTCGCTTCGCGGCGCTGTCGCTTTCTCGCTCAATAACAAAACGATGCAGGCGCGCCTGAGATTGCGCTCCGCTTTTATCTGGGCTGTCGCCAAAGAATTTGGGAGTATTTGTCCGGCTGCCGCAATTTTTTTTGTCCAGACTTGTCTGACAACAAAATTTGTGTTATTTTTACGTTAAGGAGAAATGATATGGACTGGAAAATAAAAACTGCAGCCGTTTTGACTTTTTTTTCGACTTCTTTCGGAAACATGAAAGCTCAACAGGCGGAAAACAACGATTCAATTAAAACCGAAAACCCGGCTCCCCGGCCGGATCCGCACAAAAGCGCCGCCTCTTTCGAAATGCCGGCCGCCCGGCCCGATTCTGCCGCCGTTCAAAACATTCCCGACAGCATTGCAACAATAACGCCCCTTCCTCAGGACAGCATTGTCTGCGACAGTCTGCGGCAAGAAATGAATCTAAAAAAATTCCGCGAAGCAGAACATGACATGCTGTGTCTTATCGCCCACTGCGAAGGCGTCAAAGTGCGGGCCTACTGGGATCCTTACGGCAAAGTTTATACCATCGGCATCGGCAACACCGTCCGCCCCGACGGCTCGCCGGTCCGCCGCTTTGACCGTATCAAAAGCGAAGAAGAACTGATGCAGTATTTTCAGGCGCATGTCGAAAAACATATTTTCAAACCGATGAGCGAAGTCATTAACATCGAAAAAGCGTCCAACTCCGAACTGGTCGCGCTTACCAGTTTTGTCTACAACTGCGGTATCGGCTGTCTGCGCAGTTACAACAAAACAGAGAAAAAATATGTGCCGACGCAGTTTGCCAAATCCTTAAACGAATTTTTTGAAACCCACAGCGAAGAATCCAAAGCCGCCATTAAAGCCTATATGAACAAGAAAGTCACCGCCAAAGGACGGACGCTTCAGCAATTGGTCAAACGCCGCGATCTGGAACAACGGGTTTTGTTCGGCGACATTATTCTGAACAACGACGGTTTGCTGACAGAGGAAAACGCTCTTGATTTTTCGGAAATCCCGCTCGGCGGAATATACAGCATCGGCTGCAAACTTCCGACCGACACGCTTGACTTATGTGACAGACTGGAAAAAATTCGCGGACAAAACCTCAGAGATTCGATTCAAACCCAATTCAGAAAACAGCCGCCCGTTATATACAAAAAACGCAGCGGCGGCAGGTAAGCGGTTCCGCCGGACGCGATTGGCAGAATCTTCTACATCACAATGTCTTTAAGCTGCAGCGGAATGACCTTTTGCAGCTCCGTCAAGGGCATTTCGACCTGTGTGCCGACTTTGCCGCCGCTGAAAATAATCGTCTCAAAATCCGCCGCCGTGCAATGCAGCGTCGTTTGAAAAAATTTTTTCATGCCTATCGGCGAGCAGCCGCCGTGAACATAGCCGGTCAGCGGCAGAAGCTCTTTCTGCGGCAGCATGTCGAGCGCCTTTTCGCCGACGGCGGCCGCGGCTTTTTTCAGATCCAGCTCCCGCGCAACCGGAATCATAAACACATAATTCCGCCGCGATTTGGCAACCGTCACCAGCGTTTTGAAAACCCGCTCTTTTTCCTCGCCCAGAGCCGCGGCAACCTCCTCGCCGCTCAGGGCTTGGGAAGCGTCATAATAATGCGGCGCATACCGGGCTTTGCGTTGTTCGATTATGCGCATGACATTGGTTTTTTCTTCGTGCATCATCCTGTCTCCTGCCGAAGACTATACGATTATTTTGAAAAATTTAAATTAAAAAATAAACTTGACTTTTGGAAAACAAACGCCTATGTTCTATCAAAGTAAAACAAAGCGTTTTATTCAAGCAGAACAAAATGGACAAAGAAAAAAGACTTTATCGCGCGTTTCTGACTCTCAAGTCGCCCAAAGAGGTCGAGAGTTTTCTCAAAGACCTGTGCACGGCAAGCGAAACGAAAGACTTTTCCGACCGGCTGGAAATCGCCGTTCTGCTGGAAGACAGCGCCCTGTCCTACCGCGAGATTGCCGAACGGACCGGAGCCTCGCTGACAACCGTCACCCGCGTGGCGAAATTTTTGAAAAACCCCGGCAATACCGGCTACAAAACCGTTTTAAAAAGACTGAAAAAAGCAAAATGAGATTTTTGACAATTACATTTCCGCGACATCGACATTGATACTGAAATTTATATTTTTTTGGTACCAAGGTTTTAATTTATCTCAAACAGATCAGGAACTGTAATTATGAAAACTCAGATTTTTAGTGACGGAATCGTCATCCGCCGCGCCGTCCGCGCCGATGAGCGGGAGCTTGCCGAACTGGCTTACACCGCCTATTATGACCGTTTTTTCAATGATGCCGTGACCGACAAATACGGCGCCTCGCTCAAAGTTTATCCCGAGCTTGTGCCCGACGAAGAGAAAGACACCGGACAGTCGCGCTCGACTTTTGCCGACTATTGGCGCAAGGCGATGCGGCGGCTTGACGCACCGGAAAATCCGTTTTTGTGTTTTGTGGCCGAAGCCCAGACTCCCGCCGGCCCCAAAATCGTCGGTTTCCGCAAAGGCTACGCCGCGCCGCTCGAACCGGAAGAATACGAACTTTATCAAAAAGAAAACGTCCGCCGCGGCATTCTGCGCAAAAAATATGCTTATCAGCGCCGCAACGTCGACGAAGATTTGCGGCCAATCAATCTTCCGGCTTATGAAAAAATCGCCGGCTCAAGCTCTCTGTATATCGCACCGGAATATAAACGTATGCGAATCGGCGAACGGCTGATCCGCCGCTATGCGCAGGAAGTTTTGAAAATGGGTTTTGAGGGTATGGTCACCAGCTGCTATGTCAAAAACGACTCCCGTTATTTTCTGCAATCCATGGGCGGCGACAACTTTATTCCCTGCCCCATTCCGTGCACTTACCGCAGGCCGGACAAGAGCCTCGGCGTCTGCAATATCGACGGACTGATGTGCCTGTGGGACAAAACGGCTCTGCAAAAACTTGCCGGCACCGCAGGAAACGAAATTTCCCGCAGCACCGGCAGATATTTTGTTTCGCAGCGCGGCGGCCGTCGCTAGCGCAGACCGGCGGCTATCGCCTCGGCCAGCTGCTCAAGCTCGGCCAGCTGTCCGATCTTGAGCGCAGACTTGACGGACGGCTGCGGCGTCAGCACCGTCATCTCTTTCATTTCCTCAAACAGCTTGAGCATCTGGGCGCCTGCGGTTGCGGCCCAGGTGCCGTTTTGCAGCAGGGCAACGGCGCGCTTCTGCAAATTATGCGCCTTGAGATCAAGCAGCGCGGTTTCAACCGGCGGGAAAATTCCGGCGTTGTAGGTTGACGAGGCAAAAACCAGATGCGAACAACGGAAAGCCTCCGCTACGATTACCGAAGAATGAGTTGACGACGCGTCGTAAACGACAATGTTTTTGACGCCTTTTTCTGCCAGCATATTGGCCAGAACATTGACGGCATTTTCGGTATTGCCGTAGATGCTGCCGTACACAATCGCAACCGCCTTGTCTTCCGGCGTATAGCTGCTCCAGCGCTGATATTTTTCAATAAACCAGCCGCAGTCTTGGCGCCAAATCGGCCCGTGCAGCGGGCAGATTGCGGCAATTTCAAGCGCGGCGGCTTTTTTGAGCAAAGCCTGAACCGAGGGACCGTATTTGCCGACGATGTTGGTATAATAACGGCGCGCGTCATCCAGCCAGTCGCGCTCGAAATTAACCTCATCGGCATAGATATTGCCGTTTAAGGCGCCGAATGTTCCGAAAGCGTCCGCCGCATACAAATATTTGTCGGTACTGTCATAAGTTACCATAACTTCGGGCCAGTGCACCATCGGCGCCATAACGAAGTGAAACGTATGGCGGCCGGTGTTCAGGGTATCGCCTTCTTTGACAACAACGGCGCGGTCATCGACGTCAAAATCAAAAAACTGCTTAATCATGGCAAAGGTTTTGGCATTGCCGACAATTTTGACGTTCGGATGACGCAGAACAATCTCGGGCATCAGAGCGCAATGATCGGGCTCCATGTGGTTGACCACCAGATAATCCAGCGCGCGTCCCTGCAAAACATGATCAATATTTTCGAGGAACTGCGTGCCGACCGATTTGTCGCAGGTATCCAGCAGAATCGTTTTCTCGTCCATAACCAAATATGAATTATAGGAAACGCCGCGCGGAATCGGATAAATATTTTCAAACAAGGCAAGCCGGCGGTCGCTGGCACCGACATAAAAAACATCATCTTTAATTTTTTGCGTGCAATACATGTGCTTTTTCCTTTCATCAGTTCTTGTTGCAATATACTCTTTTTTACACAAAAAAACAGGGACACTTACAAGTAATCCCTGCTTTTTTTGTGTGTGAAAAGACAAGGTTCTCAGAAATCGTACTGAAAACCGAGACCGAACATATTGCTGTAAGCGCGGTATTTGGTATCGTGATCGTTATACCCCGCCGTATTGACGCTGTCGCGGATATAAGACTTTTTCATAAACAGGTGGGCATAGCCCAGGTCGAACTGCATGTTGTCCTGACGCCAGCTCAGACCGGCCGAAAGCCAGATACGATCCGAATCCGGGATACGGTGGGTACGGTGCCGATTATCCGGCGTCGGCGACTGATCCCACGCCGTGCCGAGACGCAAGGTCAGGTTATCGTTGACATAATATTCGGTGCCGAGCGAAAAAGTCCAGCTGTCCTGCCACGAATAGTCGACCGGCTTCAACCCCGCAGCTTTGGTGAAAGAAGACGTCATGCTGAAATCTTCAAACGAATCGCCCCAGCGGGTAAAACGCGCCGAACCGGTAAAAGCGACTTTTTCAAACGGTTTGTGATAAACCGACAGCAATGTCGTCTCCGGCAGATCGGGCGAGGCTTTGCCGTCCGGGTAAACGCCGGCTATTCCCATGCCGTATGAATTAAGCGCGGTAATCGTATGGTCGCCTTTGACGCGCTGGATTGACTTGGGTTTATACGACAGGCCGATGCGCGTGTTCCCGCTCGGTTCGTACATAATGCCGAGAGTTCCGGTATAAGTCCAGCCGTCGAGTTCGAACTCGCTTTCGGCGATCGGGCCGACAAAAGGATAATTGATATTATTGGTCATTTTGCCGTAAATGTAACGGGCGACAAAGCTGGCGCCGAAAGACCATTTGGAATTGAGCTTATAGGCCGTTGAGAGATTATAGTCGACGACTTCCAATGTAGATTCCCGCGCGCTGTCGGCAATATAACTGTCTTTTTTGTAGCGAGTGGCCAGACCATAGGGCGCATAAACGCCGCCGCCGACAAACCATTTGTCGTTAACCTGATACTGCGCATAAGCGGCCGGCAGCGGCACGCCGAAGTCCATCTCGGTCTGTTCGCCCGAAGAGGCTCCGCGGCCTTTCATCTCGGAAGCGACTTCCGCCATGGTAAAAGACGCCTGCACGCCGCTTTTCTTCAAGGTCATGCCGGCCGGGTTATAAGCAATTGCCGAATAGTCGTCGCCGACAACGCCTGCGCCGGCAAAAGAACGGCCGAGATTGGTAATGGAATATTCGTTAAGCTGATAGCCCGAAGCGTGAGCCGAAACACTATACAGACAGGCGGCGCCCAAAGCCGTCGTTAAAAACAGTTTTTTCATCAGTTCTCTCTATTGTTAGTTAGTCCTTTATTTTTATTGCCTTAATTATGAAACCATCTATTATATATTGTAAAGTAAGCACTTGAAAGTGCGATAGTTTCTCATGGGAAACCATCAGCAAAACTGCGTTGCGGGAGCATAAATTTATGGTAAACGATGTGCAGAAATATCTTACGGAACTGACTGTCCGTCTGCTCGGCGACAAATGGAAGATTCTGATTATCCAAAATTTGCTCGACGGTACCAAGCGGTTCGGCGAGCTGAAAAAGTCGCTCGGCGACATTACGCAGAAGGTTCTCACCTCCAATCTGCGGCTGCTGGAAGAAAAGGGCCTGCTGGTCCGCGAGGTCTATGCGCAAATTCCGCCGCGGGTAGAATACACGCTGACCGCCATCGGCTACAGTCTCAAGCCGGTTATCGAATCGATGCTTGAATGGGGTGCCGAATACCGCGAGAACATGCTGCTCGGAATCGAAAACTTTTCATAAAGTATCAATTTAGGTTCCACAGCCGCCGTCCGATATCTTCGCGGACGGTTTTTATTTTGAGTTCCTTGCCCATGTAGACGGCCATGCCGCCGGTACCTTCAGGATTGAGCGTTTTGCCCGACAGCAGCAGGCGGCCGTTTTTGTTTATCCGAAACTTGCCCTTATAAACACAAAACTGCGGCGTGCATTGCAAATCGAGCCATTCCGGCGCCGTCTCCTTTCCCTTGTAAATTCTTTTCAGCTTTTCGTTCTCCGCCTTGCTTAAGGGTTTGGAAGCCGTTTTCTCAAGCCATTGCTGTTTGATAAAGTTTTTGCCGCGCGAGGGCAAAACAACCAGACGGTCGTGATTGTCTTTGAGAGCGATAACCCCGGCATCGGCGCTGATTAAGACATCCGGCTTGGTTACGGTGCCGATGCTCAACAGGCCGATAACAATTCCGAACCAGCCGAAACGACGGATTTTTCCCTGCCAGATACACAGCCACAACCCGCCGAAAACAATCAGCAGCAGTCCCCACAACGGTTCGGAAACGACCAGATACGACGCGCCGTCGAGTGAGCTTACCCAGTCGGTTATCCGGTTTACTTCGCCGAGGCCGAAGCCGACAAGCCGCAGCGGGTACTGTTCCAGCCCGAACGGCATTGCCAGCAGCGACAACAAAACAAACGGCATGATAACAATGCCGATCAGCGGCGCGGCCGACAAATTGGCCAGCGAGGTGTAAAGCGCAATCCGGTTGAAATGATAAACCGCAAACGGCAGCGTCGCCAAACTGGCAACCAAATCGGACACCAGCACGCCGACAAAATAAAGCAGCAGGATTTTGACGCCGCGGATTAACGCGTTTCCGGCCGAGCGGTCGAGAAAACGGCTCAGCGCGACGGCATAGCGCTCATAAAAGGCGACCAGACACACCACTGCGGCAAAAGACATCTGAAAACTGGCGCCGACCAGCGCATGCGGAAATACCGCCAAAATAATCATGGCGGCAACGGCTATCGTATACATTGAAATAGCGCGGCGATTAAACAAAACGCCGAGCAAGACGATAAAAGTCATGATAAAAGCCCTGACCGCCGGCACTTCGGCTCCCGACAGTCCGAGATAAACCGCGCTGATAACCACGGCGGAAACGGCCGCAATCTTTTTGCTGTCAAAACGCAGGGAAACCGCCGGAAAACAGACCAAAATCAAGCGGACCAGAAAGAACATCAGACCGGCAATCATGCTCATGTGCAGCCCCGAAATCGACAGAAAATGCGCCAGGCCGGAATCCCGGTACTGATTTGTCAGCCGCTGCGGAAGCAAAGTTCTTTCGCCGGTAATCAATGCTGCGGCAATCGCGGCTTCATCGGGCGGCAGTATCTTAAATATCCGCCGGTTGATCTTTTGGCGCCAAGAATCCAATCCCGTCCGCACCGGCTGACAATCCTGCGGACAGTCTGTCCGGTAGACCGGGCTCAGCGCATAGCCGCTGCCGGAATAACCGTCGTAAAAATTCTTGCGGTCAAACTGATACCCGCCCGGCAGCACCGCCTTGGCCAAAGGCTGAACCCGCGCCACCATCTCAACGCAATCGCCGACGTCAACATCGCCGCCGCGCCCGCGCAAAGTGATGCGATAACGCCCGTCGATGCGGCTGCCGTCAAATTCTTCCAGACCGTCAAAAATCAGACGCCGATTGCCCTTGATATTATAATCGGCCTTAATTACCCGGCCGCGGACATAAACCGCCCGCCCGGGAAGCTCGGCACGCTGCGAAGTCTCGCGGTATATCGTCTGAATCTGGGCATCGGCAAAACCGGCCGTGACACAGGCCGCCGCAAACAAAACCCTGAGAACGGCGGGATAATGCCGAAACAACACCGCCAGCAGGATCAGCGCTTCTATCACGCCGAGGGTGAGCCACTTGGACGGTTCCTGTCCGAGCAGAAAATAAAAACCGATGCCGGTTCCGAACAACACCGGCAGCCACAATTTGGCGCGTTCCTGCCGATCTTCCCGCAACGCGGCGGTAAAATCGCTGATTTTGCTCATATCCTCTCCCTGCTTGCTCTTTTTTTAGACTTATATCAAGAAACGGCTTTTTGCAATATCTTAACTTTTGTCCGGTATAATCTCAAAAACAGGAGGAACAAACACATGAAAATTTCTTATCTGCTTCCGGTTGTTGCGGGAATCACGGCGGCCGCCGCGCAGGCCCGCGTTATCAGCATTCAGGACTGGGACGGCTCTCACTCCTCACGCACGACCAACACCGAATCCGACGTTGTCCGCTGCGCCGAAGCCTGCCCGGGATACAGCATCAGCACGACGGCCTGCCGAACCGAAGAAAACATGGTTTTGGAAGCATGCCCGGTCAAAGGCTGCCGCTATTATTACCGCTGCACGCCCGCTCCGGCCGCCGGAAACGAAAACTAACCCTTAATCTTGCTCAAAATAAAGTCGGCCGCGTTTTGGCTCGGCGTGCGGCTGCCGTTGGCCAGCTTGTTTTTGACTTCCGCAAAGCCCTGCATCTCCCGCTCGTAGAGTTCGCCCTTTTTCAGCAGCTCCCGGACATTGGCGGTGATTTCCGACGCCGTGCAATGCTCCTGAAGCAGTTCCGGCACGATGCAGCGGCCGAGCATGATATTGGTCAGATTGACATACTGAATATGCATAATCCGGCTGACAATAAAAGCGGTCAGTTTTGAAACCTTATACGCAATCAGGTGCGGAATTTTGCAGATTGCAAGCTCCAGCGCAACGGTACCGGAAGCCGCTATCGCCGCGTCGGAAGCCTGAAACGCGCCGTAGCGCTCTTGCTGCGTTTCCACCACCAACAGCGGCACCCCGGCGTCTGCCGTCATCTCTCTGACCATTTTGGCAACGGTTTTGACCGTCGGCAGCACAAAAACAAAATCGGCATCTTTGGCCAGAAGCCGTCCGGCGCTTTCCAGAAAAACCGGCAGAAGTTTGCTGATCTCGGTCTTGCGCGAGCCCGGCAGAACGGAAATAACGCGCTTGTCGTCCGGAATGTTGTGACGGCGGCGGAAAGCGGCGCCGTCGGCGCTCAGAGCCTCGCTCTCAATAACCGGATGCCCGACAAACACCGTCTCCAGATGATACGGCGTAAAATATTTGGGTTCCTGCGGCAGCAGCGTCATCAGCGCGTCAATGTATTTGTACATGGTGCGGGCGCGCTTTTTCTTCCAGGCCCAGACCTGCGGCGCGACATAATGCAGCTGCGGAATGCCGGTTTTGAGCCGGCGCAGCGCTTTGTGCACCCGCGCGCAAAAACTCCAGCTGTCTATCGTCACAACAATGTCCGGACGAACACGGACGATGTCGTCCACCGTGTTTTTAATATGCCGCAGCACCCGGGGAATGCTCGGTATCACCTCGACCAGTCCCATAATCGCCAAATCGGAAATGTCAAACAACGGCGTCAGCCCCTCGGCTTCCATGGTGTCGCCGCCGAGGCCGAAAAACTCGACATTGCCGCCGGTCTTGTCGCGCAGCGCGCGCATCAGGCGCGAGCCGAGCAAGTCGCCTGATGGCTCGCCGGCAATCAGATAAATTTTGAGTTTTTTATTTGAGGTAGTCACCCGGATTTACTCCCATTACAAAAATTCCGTATTTGTCCGCCAGCCTGATAACCTCGGGCTCGTCAACAATCAGGCCGTTGCCGCTGTGCACCACCACGCCGCGCAGGCCGGTCTCTTTCGCGCGCTCAATCGTCCGCGTGCCGATGGTCGGCAAATCTATCCGCATATCCTGCTGCGGTTTGCGCAGTTTGACAAGCACGCCGCCGTCGCCTTTGCGGCGGTATTCGCCGCAGCGGCGAATCAGTTCGTCGGTGCCTTCAATTCCCTCAACGCCCAAAACCAGCCCCTGCTGGACAATCACAGCCTGGCCGACATCCAGACGGCCGAGCTCGGCTGCGACTTCCAATCCGCGGCGGATATCCTCCTGCGCCTGACGATCCGGCTTGTGCCGCCCCAAAATTCCGTCTTTGACCAGCAGTTCGGTCATCACCTCGTGAATGCCGCGCACGGTCATG
Source organism: Alphaproteobacteria bacterium (assembly GCA_017480995.1). Taxonomy (GTDB): domain Bacteria; phylum Pseudomonadota; class Alphaproteobacteria; order RF32; family CAG-239; genus CAZU01. The sequence continues at coordinate 15,522 of JAFUQJ010000128.1, read as the reverse complement.
CCCTCGCCCTCAATCTCTTTAACCAGCGCGCGCAAAATGCCGTCATCGCCGATTGACTTGAGCCCGAGCCGGGCAAAAAAGGCCGTGGTGCGCAAATCCGGCACCAGATCAAAAAAGCCGGGGCGGCGAATCGTTCCGATCATCACCACGTCTTTGACCTTTTCCTCGGCAAAGCGTTTGAAGCCGGTGCCGGCCTGACCTATCCGAATCCACTGGTGCGGAATGTTTTGGTCATCGATCAAATCGGCCTCGGCATTGCCTTCAATGGCCAGCACAAAGAAATCGCGGCCGGTTTTGAGGCAGTGTTTTATCAGCATTTTGGGAATTGAACCGCCGCCGGCGATAATTCCGAGTTTACGGGTTGGTGTCGTCATGGTCTCTGTTTTGTTGTATTGCATCTGTGTCCGTTATAATAAAAATTCGGGGAGTTGGCAATAAATTACTCGCAACTCCCCGGATTAAAGATTCAAAGCGGGCTAGTCCGCCTGCATGACGTTGCGGCGGCCGGCCAGCGCAACTTCGATAAACTTAATCTGTTCCATAACCATTTCGTTGTCTTTGAACTTTTCTTTGGCCTGTTCGACGCGCTGTTCGAAATTACCCTCTTTGCCTTTGAAGATAAACATGAAAGCGCGGGTAATCGATTTGACGACCTTTTCGTCAAAACCGCTTCTCTTGAGGCCGATGACGTTCAATCCGCGCAGTTTGCCGCGATCTCCCGTAACAATGCCGAACGGAATAACGTCGCGGTCAACGCCGGTCATTCCGCCGACCATGGTTTTGCGGCCGATGCGACAGAACTGATGAACCGCCGAGTTGCCGCCCAAAATGACGCCGTCGCCGAGACGGACGTGACCGGCAATTACGGCGTTGTTGGTCATAATGACGTTGTTGCCGACAACACAGTCGTGCGCAATGTGCGAGTTAACCATGAACATGCCGTCGTCACCGACGCGGGTGACCATCGTTTCGGGCTCCTCGCCGGGAAGCGGGTTCTGACCTTTGGGCGTGCCGCAGTGCATGGTGACGTTTTCGCGGATAACGTTGCGTTTGCCGATAACCAGCCGCGCGCCTTCCTGGAACTCATTGCCGTGATCCTGCGGACCCCCGCCCAGAACGGCACCCGGAAAAACAACCGTACCCTCGCCGACGGTGGTGTCCCCCATGATTGTGACATGCCCGAGCAGCCGAACATTCTCGCCGATTTTGGCCTGAGCGGAAATCCAGCACAAAGGCCCGATTTCGGCGGTAGAAGCAATTTGGGCTCCGTCTTCGACAACGGCGGAAGGATGAATTTTTGCCATAGTAACGTTCCTTATCTAAAAGTTATTGATGACAATAAATTAAGCAAATTTTGCCGGCTTGTAAAAACACATAATATTACAGAGGCGAAATATTAAAATCTGAACTCTCCGCGCAGGCAGCGCCTGAAAAATTTGTATAAGACGTACAGGCCGTATGCCGATCGCGAAGAGCGGCAGATTTTGGCCTGGCGAATCATGCTTTCGCGCGCGGCGGCAGGGATTTCCCAAATGTTCGTCTGCGGCGCCGGCAGCGGCGACGAGGTCTCCAGCTTGAGCCCGCAAGAAGCCATGAAGGAAGAAAACTTTTCGAATTTTTTGCGGAAATTGCGGTTAAAGGCGCCATAATCCGCCTTTTGATAAAATTCATACAACGGCGGCAAGTCTTGAGGCAGTTTTTCAAACGGGATTTCAAAATATTCGGCCAGTTCGCGGACGCGGGAATCGGTCGCGACAATATAGGCCGGAATATTCTGCAGTATCGGCAGGATGTTGCCGTGAATACGGCTGCCGAACGAGAAGTTAACCTTCAGACCGCGCAGCCCTTCTACCCATGAACCGTAATCGCCGTAAAATTTGAGACGGCCGGCTTCATACATATCGAGCCAGACGTTGTCTTTGCGCGCAACGAATTTCAGGTCTTTACGGCCAAGCTCGTCAGGATAATACAACAGGCGGAAAAACTTGTCCTGATCGACAAAGCAGGCCTGCGGATAATCCTGAAAATACGAGCGAATCTGCGGATGATTCCAGACCGGATTGCCGTTAATCATCGGCACCAGCCGCTCCGCCGCCAAATCGGGTTTGTCGACCTGCAGCGAGCCTCCTTTGATAAACAACGACGGGCAGCCGATAACCTCGCAGTTTTCATTTTTGAAACCGAGCTTATGCAGCACCTCCTGCGTAAAATATCCGCGCAAGCCGATTTTGCCGCCGGTATCCAAAACGGCGGAGACAAAATCCGACACCTGCTTCCGGCAGCCGGACAGGAAATCAAGCGGATAGTCATAGTCCGCCTGTGCGCCGAGCCCGACAATATGCACGGGAATACGAAAACACCTGACCAGCTTGGTCCAGCGAGCCAGACTGCCGTCCGCGGCGCGGGCCCGCGACAGCAAATTGGCCGGCGCCACAACGATACTCCGATAATTTCGGTTTATAAAATCAGCTTTGGCAGGCGTCATGTTCTCCCAGCGGATTTTTTCAACGTCGATATCATTGGCGCGGAGCATGCTTTGCAGCGAATACTGAAAAATATTATTTCCCGAATTGCCGCCCAAACTGTCCATGGCCGTTTCATAATCAATATTGTAATCAAAGGGTAATTGCTGGTTACGCGTCAGCGATAACAAAAATTTCCGCGCCATTCGTCCGTTAGTCCTTAAATTGTCTGATTGTGTATATAAGATATTATATACAATAATTTTTGTATCAACAACAATATGGAAGATATGGACAATAAAAAAGCCGCTCTGTTGAGCGGCTTTGCGGACATGCCGGCTGTTCTATTCAATAATCATCGCCGTAAACTCGGCCTCGGAGACGGTCTGACCGTCCACCTTGCTTTCGCCCTTGAAAACGAAAACGTTGCGGCGGGCGCGGATTTTTTCGACGTGCATTTTCAGCTGATCGCCGGGTTTAACCGGTTTGCGGAATTTTACGCCGTCAATCGACATGAACAAAACGCTTCTTTTGCTTTCACGAAAATTCTCGTCGGCGGCAATGACCAATGCGCCGGCCGTCTGAGCCATCGCCTCAATCTGCAAAACGCCCGGCATAACCGGATTGCCGGGGAAATGCCCCTGAAAGAACTCTTCGTTCATGGTCACGTTTTTGAGACCGACGCCCTTCTCGCCCGGAACCTCAACCTCCAGACGGTCTACCAGCAGAAACGGATAGCGGTGCGGCAGCATATCCATAATTTCTTCAACATGATAAATTTTATTTTCAGACATTTGTATCTTATCCTTTGCAAGTTATTTTTTACTCAGTTTCTGTACATAAGAAACCTGACGCATAAAGTCTTTAATCGGCACGGCCGGAGTACCCATGACCACCGCACCGGGTTCAATATCGCGCATAATTCCCGACTGGGCGCCGACTTGTGCTCCGCTGCCGATATTCAGGTGATCGGCAAATCCCGTTTGGCCGCCGCAGACGACATAATCGCCGAAAGTACAGCTGCCGGCGATACCGGTCTGAGAGACCAAGATACAGCCGCGGCCGAGTTTGACGTTATGCGCTACCATTACTAAGTCGTCGATACGGCAGCCGTCGCCGATTACCGTATCATCGAGAGCCCCCCTGTCGACGCAGGTATTGGCTCCGATTTCGACATCGTTGCCGATTATCACGCGTCCCAGTTGGGGAATTCTTTTGTGCTGTCCCTGCAGCATCATAAATCCGAAGCCGTCCCAGCCGATGCGGGCGCCGCCGTAAATGTAGCAGTCATTGCCCATCAGGCAGTGGGAAATTCCCGCGCCGGCGCCGATACGACAGTTGTTGCCGATTTCGCAGTTGCGGTCAATCGTCACATGCGCTTCGATAATGCAGTCGTCACCGATTTTCACCCCGTCGCCGATGACCGCAAAGTCGCCGATAAAGCAGTTTTTGCCGATTTGCGCGGTCGGCGCGACCGAAGCGGTCTTGCTGATGCCGGGCGCCGGTTTGTCTTCGCCGTACATCGCATAATTGAGTTTGACAAAACCCAAATGCGGATTGGCCGAAACAAGCCGGATTACGCCTTCGGCGACAAACGGCGCCAGCTCCGGCGTGGTGACGCAGGCCGTTGCCTTAATCCCGGCGCCGGCGGCTTTTTTCTTTTTGTCAAAGAAAAAGCAAATCTCACCCTCTTTGGCGCCGGACATGGTCGCCAAATCCCTTATCTGCACATCGGCCTTGGACTTGTCTTCCAATTCGGCTTCGCAGATTTCGGAAATCTGAGCCAGCGTAAAAGGACCGTTGTTTTTGAAAAATCTTGTATCAACCATGAAAAAGTTCCTTTTCTCAGTTATAAACGGGTACCAAAATTCAAACGAAAGACCTGGGTTTCGTCGTAGTCTTCCTTAACAATCGGGAAACCGAAGTCAATGTCAATCTGCCCCATCGGCGACAGCCACTGGAAGCCAAAGCCGGCCGCCACGCGCGGGCTTGAAGAATATTCGACGTCGGCCGCATTGTAATTGTCCGGTTTGCCGAGCGCACCGACATCGACAAAAGTACGGCCCCTGATGCCGAGTTCGTCCAGCCCGATCGGAAACATGACTTCGCCGCCGGTGTATACCATCCAGTTGCCGCCCAGAGCGTCCCGCGTGATTTTGTCGCGCGCGCCGATACCGGCAACGTCAAAACCGCGCAAAGTCGAACCGCCGAGGTAATAGCGGTTGGGCAGACGGACGTCCTTGCCGCCGTAACCGGTGATATAGCCGGCATTGAGGAAGAATTTGAAGGTATAGTAGTCGGACAGGGTATAATAACGATATGCCTTGGCATCAAACTTGGCGTATTTTTCATCGCCGCCGACACCCGAGACGTCGTTGCCGAACGAAAGGAAATAGCCGTCTTTGGTATTAATCGCGCTGTCGCGCTTGTCATACACGATGGTCTGGCCGACAGACGAATCGACGTATGTCCCCTCTTCCTGCTTGATATATTTGGAAGCGCCGGAGCCGACGTTGCTGATTTCGTCTTCACGCAGCGTATAACGAACCTGCTGCGACAAGTCGTCGGTATAATTCCAGCCCAAACGCAGACGACCACCGGTGGTCGAACTGTCATAGGAGCTTTCGTCCTGATAGTCCTCTTCGCTGCGGAACAAATCAAAACCGGCACGCAGACGGCGGTTGAGGAAGTACGGTTCGGTAAAGCTCAGGTCATATTCCTGCGCGCGCTCGGAAACGGCGGCGTCGACGCCCAGCCGCTGCCCGAGGCCGCGGAAGTTGTTTTCGGTCACGCCGGCGCGGACCGTGGCGCCGTTGACGGTCGAATAACCGATGCCGACGTTAAAATATCCGGTCGACTTTTCTTCAACCTTCACATTAACGTCGGCTTTGTTTTCATCTTTGGGAACGGTGTCGATATCCACCTTGCCGAAGTAATCGAGATTTTCGACGTTGCGGCGCGAATCCCGCAGTTTGGAAACGTTAAAGGCATCGCCTTCCTCAATGCGGAACTCGCGGCGGATGACTTTGTCATGCGTGCGGGTGTTGCCGGTGATGTTAATGCGATCGACAAAAACGCGCTCGCCTTCGCGGATATGGAAAAAGACGTCCATGTCGCCGGTCTCGGTATCCTTAATCAGCTCCGGCTCGACATCAACAAAGGCAAAGCCCTTTTTGCCAAGCTCGTCGGTCAGGGCGGAAACCGACTTTTCGACCTTGTCGGCATTGTACCAGTCGCCGATTTCGAACTCGACCGCATCGACAAAACCGGAGGTATCAACGTCGGAAATGGAGGAATCAATCTGAATATCTTTAATTTTGTACCGCTTGCCCTCGTCCAGCACATAGGTCAGAACAAACGACTTATTGTCCGGCGTCAGCTCGGCGATCGCGGAGACGACGCGGAAATCGGCATAGCCGCGCTTGGCATAAAAACGGCGCAGCAGCTCTTTGTCATAATTAGTTTTCTCGGCGTCATAGTGTTCGGAAGAAGAAAAAATCCGATACCAGCGGCTCTCTTTGCTCATGATGACTTCCTGCAGGTCATCATGCGAATAGCGGCGGTTGCCCATAAAGTTGACTTTGTCGATTACCGCCAGCGGGCCTTCGTTGATATTGAAAATCAAATCGACGCGGTTTTGATCGCGGCGGATAATCTGCGGCTCGACCACCGCGGCATAGCGGCCGCTGCGCTTATAGACCTCGAGAATGCGGGCAACGTCCTCCTGCACTCTGGCGCGCGAATAAGTCGAACGCGGCGTCAGGCGGACTTCGCTTTGCAGCATCTCGTCGTCAACCTTGTCGTTGCCGTCGAACAACACTTTGTTAATCACCGGGTTTTCGGCAACCTTAATCGTTAAGACGCCGTCCGCGCCGACGTTCATCGAAACGTCTTCAAACAATCCGGTCGCATAAAGCTGTTTTAAGGAAGCGTCCAGTTTCTCATCGGTAACAAACGCGTTTTTCTTGATATCGACGTAAGATATCACCGTTTCCGGCTCAACGCGCTCAAGGCCTTCTATCTTGACATCGCCGACATACATCGATGCCGCCCGGGCGTCGAGCCCCAGCAAAAGCGCCAGCCCAAAAGTCCCCAGTTTTAGATTATCAGTCATAGTTTAATCCTTATTTTTTAAGAAAACCAACGATGAAACAAACGCGCAAAGTCGTTATAGGTTGCAAACAACATCAGCGCGATCAGTACAAAAAGTCCAAATCGAAAGATATATTCCTTGGCCTTTTCGTTGATTTCCCGACGCATGATAATTTCAATCGAGTAAATGACAACATGGCCGCCGTCCAGCAGGGGTATCGGAAACAAATTGATAAGCCCCAGATTGATTGATAATAAAGCCATAAAAATGATAAAATCGATCAGACCGCGCTCGCGGCTGATGTCTCCCGACATTTCGGCAATCCGCAGAATTCCCCCGACTTCATCGGCATTGCGGCGGCCGGTTATCATCTGACCGAGACCGCGCAGCGTCACTTCGGTAATGCGCCAGGTTTCTTTGAGTGAATCGACGACCGCCTCGCCCAGGCTGACCCGCGTCGGATTAATTTCCACCGCGTTCAGAGAATGAACGCCGAGCATCGGCCGCGGTTTGGAATCCTGATTGGCCTCAACCTCCAGCGGCACGACCTGCAGCGGGAACGACAGCCGGATGACTTTGCCGTCGCGCTCGATTTCGAGCCTGATTTTCTCGTCAACGTGCATATCGACTTCCTGGCGGAGCTCGGTAAAAGTCGCAACCTTCTTGCCGTTGACGCTCAGAATCCTGTCGCCTTTCAGGACGCCGGCCTTTTCGGCGGCGCCGCCTTTGATGACATCGCCGACCACGGCCGGAAAATCCATTTTGCCGAGGAAAAAGAAAATGCCCGCAAACACAACTATCGCAAACAAATAGTTGGCCGCCGGACCGGCGATGACAATCGCCAGTTTCTTGAACGGATTTTGATTGGCAAACGCGTATTTCTGCTCTTCCGCCGCAACGTCTTTGCCGCTCTGCAACGAACTGGCGGCGTCTTCATCGCCCAAAAATTTGCAATACCCGCCGAGCGGAATCAGAGACAGCTTCCATTCCGTGCCCTTGCGGTCGGTCCAGCCCCAGAGCCTGCGGCCGAAACCGATGGAAAATTCGGTGACTTTTACGCCGCAAAGCCTGGCCACCAGAAAGTGTCCAAGCTCATGCACAAAAACCAGAATTCCGAGTAAGACGATAAACGGCACGACATAGTAGACCGTATTCAATAACCAATCCATAATTAATCTTTTAACCTCTTTATATCAGAAACAATACATATCTGAAAAATATATAGACAATCGGCGCGGCAAAAATCAAACCGTCAACCCGGTCAAAAACGCCGCCGTGACCGGGAATCAGGTCACTCGAATCTTTCAGGTTAAGCGAACGCTTGATGGCTGACTCGACCAAATCGCCGATCTGGGCAATGAGCGCGATCATGGCTGCCAGCATTCCGTAATACAACGCATGCGGCAAAGCGCCGACATACCAGCAGACCGCGGTGCTGATGCCGACGGAAAAAAGCATGCCGCCGATAAGACCGGACCAGGTTTTGTTGGGACTGATTTTCGGCGCCAGTTTGGGGCCTTTGAGATTGCAGCCGACGACATATCCGCCGACATCGACGGCCCAAATCACCAGCACAAACCACAAAGTAACGGCAAAACCGACCAGCTCGTACAGCCAGACGATTGCCCCCAGACCGACGGAAATATAGGGCACGCCCAAAATCAGCAGCTTGCGGCGGGTTTCGCCTTTGGACTTGACAAAAGCCAGAACCATGCCGACAAACAGGCTCAGAAAGAAAGCAAACCAGGAACCGAGCAGGACGGCGACGCCGACGACGAAAGTATAAAGCGCGGTATAAAAAGCGCCGCGGGAATTGGGCACCATCCGCGACCATTCCCAGGCCAGCATCGCGCCGGCCAGAAAGACCAGCAGCTGGATCAGGGGATAACCGACATACAGACAGCCGATAACGGTCGGGGCCAGAATCAAAGATGTGACAATGCGTTTAAGCAATGAGCCGAGTTTAGTTTTTTCCATAGCGTCTCTCCCTGCGGTTAAACTCTGCGACAATCCCGGTTAGTTCTTCCTTGCCGAAATCGGGCCACGGCGTGGGGCTGAAATAAAGCTCGGCATAGGCAAGCTGCCACAGCAAATAGTTGCTTATTCTCTGTTCCCCGCTGGTCCTGATTAACAAATCAGGATCCGGAATATCTTTGGTATAGAGCATATCAGAAAACATCTTCTCGTCAATCTCGGCGGTGCTGATATCCCCCTTTTGCGCCAAAGAGGCGATTTTGCGGGCAGCGTTGACGATTTCGAGCCGGGATCCGTAACTCAATGCGATACACAACGTCATTTTGTCGTTGGCTTTGGTGTCATGCTCGATTTTGTTCATTTGTTCGACGATATCGGGCGCCAGCATCGCGCGCTCGCCGATAAAGAGGATGCGCACGCCGTTTTCCTGAATTTCCTTAAGTTCCGACTTCAGATACTGGCGCAGCAGATCCATCAGCGCGTCCACTTCGGATTTGTCGCGCTGCCAATTCTCGGTCGAAAAAGCATAAAGCGTCAGATATTTGATGCCCAGGTCGGCGGCGGCACGGACTATTCCCTGCACCGCTTCGGCGCCTTTTTTGTGCCCCATTGCGGCCGGCAGCCCTTTGGCCTTGGCCCAGCGGCGGTTTCCATCCATAATAATGGCCAGATGCTTTAGATTATTCGTATCAGTCAATTGCCGAAACCCTGCGCTTATACCTGCATAATGTCTTTTTCTTTTTGGGCGAGCAGATCGTCAATCTTTTTGACCGAATCATCGGTCATTTTCTGAATTTCGTTCTCGTATCTCTTTTCGTCGTCCTCGGAAATCGCGTTGTCTTTCTTGAGCTTTTTGACATTGTCCAAAGCGTCGCGGCGGATGTTGCGAATCGCCACCTTGTTGGCTTCGGAATACTTGCCGGCCACTTTGAGCAGCTCTTTGCGGCGTTCTTCCGACAGCGGCGGAATCGGAATCCGGATGAGCTGTCCGTCGGAAGCAGGGTTCAGCCCCAAATCAGATTCGACAATCGCCTTCTCGACAGCCTTGGCCAGTCCTCTGTCCCAGACGCTGACCGACAAAGTGCGCGCGTCGGGAACCGAAATGGTGCCGACCTGAGCCAGAGGCGTCATCGAACCGTAGGCCTCCACCATAATGCCGTCAAGCAGGCTGACATGAGCGCGGCCGGCGCGCAGCGTCCCGAAGTCGGCCTTTAGCGAATCGAGCGTTTTTTCCATACGGGAAGCCGCTTCGGATTTGATTGTACTGAAATCTGACATGTTTATACCTCTTTTTTGATTATTGTGAAACTGCCTTTGCCGGATACGGCCTGAGCCAGGGCGTCAGGCGCATGCTGAGAAAAGACGACGATCGGAATATTGTTTTCCTGCGCCAGCGACACGGCCGTCATGTCCATAACGCCGAGCTGACGGCGGATAACCTCGTCATAGCTGACCGCTTCGTATTTTTTGGCCCGTTTGTCCTTGCGCGGATCGGCGTCATAAACGCCGTCCACCTGCGTGGCTTTGAGCAAAACGTCGCATTGCATTTCGGAAGCGCGCAAAGCGGCGCCGGTATCGGTCGTAAAATACGGATTGCCGGTGCCGGCGGCAAAGATGATAACGCGTCCCTTCTCGAGATGACGCAGCGCGCGCCGATACATATATGTTTCGCAAACCTGAGGAATACTGAGCCCGGAGAGCACGCGCGCCGGCGTTCCGGCCGCTTCGAGCGCGTTCTGAATATAGAGCGCGTTCATGACGGTGGCCAGCATGCCGACCTGATCGGCAACGGTGCGGTTCATTCCGGCGGAAGCCTCTTTGGCTCCGCGAAAGATATTGCCGCCGCCGACAACCACACAAACCTCAACCCCGGCGTCGTGCACGGCCTTTATCTGTTCGGCCAGATTTTTAATCACTTCGGCAGACATTCCGAAGTTTTTGCCGCCCATCAGACCTTCGCCCGAAAGTTTCAGCAGTATTCTCTTATATATCGGTTTCATCAAACTCTCTTTTTAAGGAAACGGGTTTGCTTTGTGTTCAATATTAATGATTTTAATTGTTTTGTCATCAAGTTTTTAGCGCTTATTTGAAAAAACTTTGAAACGCCCTGTTCATCAGTTTGCGAATCAGGGTTGTCAAAAACGAGTTTCGAGGGTATTAAGAAAACAGTCTGAACTTATTGATAAGGAATTTCTGATGTCCATGGATTACTTGTTTGCCGCTTTCGGAATCGGCGGCTATTTTCTCGGTTCCATTCCCTTTGGTCTGGTTCTGTGTTATCTGGCCGGCTACGGCGATATCCGCAAAATCGGCTCCGGCAATATCGGCGCCACCAACGTTCTGCGCACCGGCAACAAGACGCTGGCACTGCTGACTGTTATTCTCGACGCCTCCAAAGCCGGCATGGCCGCCTGGCTGGCCTGCAAATTCGTGCCGGCAGACGTTTATTATCTGTGCGGCGTCGAAAGCTCGGCCAACGTCATTGCCGCTCTGATCGCCGGCTCGCTGGCAATCATCGGACACAACTTTCCGGTCTGGCTCAAGTTCAAAGGCGGCAAAGGCGTGGCTTCGGCTTTCGGTTTCGTACTGGTAATGACGCCTAAAATCGCGCTGCTGGCGCTGCTCATCTGGCTGGCGATGGCGTTCGCGTTCCGCTATTCCTCGCTGTCGGCAATCGTTGCCGCGACCGCGGTTCCGGTCCTGACTTATTTTATGAGCGATGAAATTCACACCGTGTTTTACACCGCTATCGTCGTTCTGATCCTGGTGCGACATCACGCCAATTTTGCCCGTCTGTTCCGCGGCGAAGAAAGCAAAATCACGTTTAAGAAAAAATCTTAAGGCAGGCAGCGTGTTGACAACGGAAAGCGAACTGACCGACATCCTGCAGCTGATTAACTCCGAGAATGTGGGGCCGGTTACCTTTTTCAAGCTGGCGGAGACTTACGGCTCGCCGGCCGCGGCGCTTTCCGAAGCCGCAAAAATCAAAAAAATCCGCCTTTGTCCGCGCGAACGGGCCGAACGGGAGTTTCAGCGCGCCCGTGACGCCGGCATTACCCTTATTGCCTATAATGACGAACGTTATCCGCCCAATCTCCGGCTGATTGAAGACCGCCCGCCCCTGCTGTATGTCCGCGGCGATCCCGAGATACTGCGCAATCCCGTCTGCGTTTCAATCGTCGGCGCCCGCAACGCCTCAATCAACGGCCGCAAGACGGCTTCCAGAATTGCCTACGACTTATCGGAACGGGGCGTCTGCGTGGTTTCGGGCATGGCGCGCGGGATTGACGCCGCCGCGCACAAAGGCGCAATGTATGCACGTAAGCAGCAAGGCGAAACAATCGCCGTTCTGGGCTGCGGCGCCGACGTCGTTTATCCGAAGGAAAATGCCGAAGTTTACGCGCAGGCCGCCGTTCAGGGCTGCATTATTTCGGAACTGCCGCTCGGCACGGCGCCGCAGTCAAACTTTTTTCCGCGGCGCAACCGGATTGTCGCCGCAATGAGCCTCGGCACGCTGGTGGTGGAAGCGTCGCTGCGGTCAGGCTCGCTGATAACCGCCGGGCTGGCCCGCGCCATGGGACGACAGATTTTTGCGGTGCCGGGAACGCCGGCCGAACCGCGGGCGGAAGGCCCGAACCGGTTGATTAAGGAAGGCGCGCTGCTGGCCGAAAATGCCGCCGACATTCTCGAACACCTGCCGCAGACGCCGCCGGCTCCGACGGCAAAAAAAGCACATGCGAAACAAAAAGCTCTTGTTTTTGCGGCAAATGATGCTAATTTAGCTGCCGATAAGGTATGCCCCGGGATAAAAATTGTTGACTATTTGAATCATGACGGGGTATACGTTGACGAGATTATCCGCCTGAGCGGACTGCAGCCGTCCGAAGTGGCCATGCAGCTGCTCGAGCTTGAAATGGACGGACGCATCGAACGCCAAAACGGCAATAAGGTCGCGCTGATTAAGTAAATTTTATGTAGGAAAAAAGATGAAGCTTGTTATCGTAGAATCTCCCGCCAAAGCCAAAACAATCAACAAATATCTGGGCAAAGATTATCAGGTTCTGGCAAGTTTCGGACATATCAGCGACCTGCCGAGCAAAGACGGCTCGGTGCTGCCGGACAACGATTTTGCCATGACGTGGGAACTCAGCGCCGGCGGCAAAAAACGTCTGGCCGACATCGTCAAGGCGGTTAAAGAATGCGACACGATTGTGCTGGCCTCCGACCCGGATAGAGAAGGAGAAGCCATTGCCTGGCATATTTTGGAAGAACTCAAGGCCAAAAAAGTCTTGAAAGACAAAAAAATCGAGCGCGTCGTTTTTCATGAAATTACCAAATCGGCCGTAACCGAGGCAATAAAAAATCCGCGGCAGATTGACGACAATCTGGTCTCGGCCTATATGGCGCGCCGCGCGCTCGATTATCTGGTCGGATTTACCCTGTCGCCGGTTTTGTGGCGCAAGCTGCCCGGCTCCAAATCGGCCGGCCGCGTGCAGTCTGTTGCGCTGCGTCTGGTCTGCGACCGCGAAAACGAAATCGAAAAATTCAAAGCCGAGGAATATTGGACGATTGACGCCGAATTATTCACCTCGGCCAAAGCGCTGATCAAATCGCGCCTGATTCAGCTCGACGGCGCCAAACTCGAAAAGTTTGACCTCAACACCGAGGCTAAGGCGCTGGAAGCCAAAGCCAAAATCGAGGCGCAGGAATTTGCAATTTCCAATGTCGAGCGCAAAAAAGCCAATCGCTATCCGGCGCCGCCGTTTACGACATCCACTCTGCAGCAGGAAGCCGCGCGCAAACTGCGTTTCTCGGCCAAAAAGACAATGCAGATTGCCCAAAAGCTGTATGAAGACGGTTTAATCACCTACATGCGTACCGACGCGGTCAATCTTTCCAAAGAAGCGATTGCCGCCTGCCGCGACGCCATTCTCAAGTATTTCGGCGAGGCTTATCTGCCCAAGGTGCCCAAAGAGTACAAAACCAAATCCAAAAACGCACAGGAAGCCCACGAGGCGATCCGTCCGTCCGACGTGATGAACACGCCCAAGAAAATGGAAGTCAAGCTCGACAGCGACGCGCACAAACTCTATGAGTTAATCTGGAAACGCACGGTCGCCTGCCAGATGAACCCGGCCGTGCTTGACAAAGTGGCGATTGACGCAACCTCGGCGGATGGCAAAATCGTTTTGCGTGCCAACGGCCAGGTCATTGATTTTGACGGTTTTCTCAAGCTCTATCAGGAATCCAAAGACGATGCGGACGATGACGACGAAAACCGGATCCTGCCCAACGTGACCGAAGGCGAAACGGTGACCAAGGGAGAGATTATTCCCGAGCAGCATTTTACAACTCCGCCGCCGCGCTTTACCGAAGCCAGCCTGGTCAAAAAGCTGGAAGAACTCGGCATCGGCCGTCCGTCGACTTATGCGACGATTATTGCCGTTTTGCAGGAGCGCAAATACGTGCGGGTAGAGAAACTGCGTTTTATTCCCGAAGACCGCGGCCGGATTGTGACCGTTTTTCTGGAAAACTTCTTTAAGAAATACGTGGAATATGACTTCACCGCCCAGTTGGAAGAATATCTGGACAACGTTTCGGCCGGCGAGATGGAATGGAAAAAACTGCTCGGCGGTTTCTGGGTAAAATTCATCAAAAACATCGACGCGGTCAAACCTCTGCAAATCAGCGAAGTGATTGAGAAAATCGACGAAGTTTTGTCGCATCACCTGTTTCCGCCGCGCGAAGACGGCTCTGATCCGCGGGTGTGTCCCGAGTGCGGCAGCGGCCGGCTCAGTGTCAAACTCGGCAAGTTCGGCGCTTTTATCGGCTGCTCGAATTATCCCGAATGCAAATACACCAAGCCGCTGGTCGACACCAGCGACGAAGAAGCCGCGGCAACGCCGAAAGCGCCGAATCCCGAGGATAAGGTTCTCGGCGAACTGAACGGAATGAAAATGTATCTCAAAAAAGGCCCTTACGGTTTTTACGTTCAGCTGGGCGAAGACGCGACGGCCACCACCGAAAAACCGAAACGCTCGGCACTGCCCAAAAACATTGCGCCCGAGGAACTGACCGCCGAACAGGCCGCCCGCCTGCTCTCGCTTCCTTATGATCTGGGGGAGGACATTCAGGTAAACGTCGGAAAATTCGGTCCCTACCTCAAGCAGGGCAATAAATCGAAGTCGCTGACCGGACAGGACAATATCTTTAACATCACGCTGGAACGCGCCAAGCAAATTCTGCAAAACGCGCCCGAGCGCCCGAGCGGAAAATCTCTCGGCGTTCACCCCAAGGACAAACAGGATATTGTTTTGATGAACGGCCGCTACGGTCCTTACCTCAAGCACGGCAAAACCAACTACGCGCTGCCCAAAGACATGAAAGGCCGCGAACCGACGCTGGACGAAGCGATTAACATCATCAATACCAAAAAAGCCGCTCAATAGAGCGGCTTTTTTGTCATTTGTGATTCGTGAGTTGTGATTTGTTTTAGAAGCATGATTGCTTAATAAAAATGCTTTCAGCTCTAATCCCTGTTTTCCATTCCCGTCATTCCGGCTGCAAAGCCCCTCTTTGTCATGCCCGTGTCCGAAGGCCACAGGCCAGAGTCCTTATCCTCGTCATCCTCGTGCCCTCTTTTTTTTCTGTCATCCTCGTGCCCGACCTCTCTTTCTTTTTCTGTCATCCTCGTGCCCGAGCGAAGCGAGGAATAGACACGAGGATCCAGAGAAGCATAAGGCTATATTACCACCTGGATTCTCGGATCAGGGACTGCGTTCTTGCTCCTAAGTTCGCCTGCCGCAAACTCAAGTCGCTTCGGTCACCGCTAACGTAACGTTTGTTTCGCTTCGCTGTCGCTTGCTCACAAACTAACGAACGCGTAATATGCGTTAAAAATTGCTTCTCCGAAGCAATTTTTTGCCTCGTCGTCCGAGAATGACGCTCTTTTCTTCCGTCATCCTCGGGCGGCATGAAATGCCTGACCCGAGG
>JAFUQJ010000127.1 GCA_017480995.1 Alphaproteobacteria bacterium | reverse complement strand
GGCAAAGAGGCGTGGGAAGCTCCGAAGTTCCCGGCCGAGTACGACGCTTTGTACGCACGGATCGAAAAAGAGTTCGGCGCCAAGTTTGAAGAGGCTTTCAAAGAGACCGACAAGCTCAAACGCGGAACGCTGGTCGGCCAGGCTTCGGAAGAAGTCAAGGCTTCGATTGATCCGGAAAACGAGATTGAAACGCGTTATGTCGGCGATGCCATCGAGCAGTTGATGCACAAGGTTGTCCGCGAAAAAGTCCTGACCACCGGTCATCGCATTGACGGCCGCGACACCAAAACCGTCCGCCCGATTCAGTGTCAGGTTGACGTATTGCCGACCGCGCACGGTTCCGCATTGTTTACCCGCGGCGAGACGCAGGCCTTGGTCGTTACCACGCTGGGCACCGGCGAAGACGCGCAGATTGTCGACGGTCTGATGGACGAATACAAAGAAGACTTTATGCTTAACTACAACTTCCCGCCGTTCTCGGTCGGCGAATGCGGCCGTCTGGGCAGTCCGGGGCGCCGCGAAATCGGTCATGGCAAGCTGGCCTGGCGCGCCATTCATCCGATGATGCCCAAAGACAAGGACGCCTTCCCTTACACGGTTCGCGTCGTATCCGAGATTATGGAATCCAACGGTTCTTCTTCGATGGCTACCGTCTGCGGCACGACCATGTCGCTGCAGGCTGCCGGCGTTCCGCTGGCCAAGCCGGTTGCCGGTATTGCCATGGGCCTGATTAAGGAAAATGACGGCCGCGTCGCCGTTCTGACCGATATTCTGGGTGATGAAGACCATCTCGGCGATATGGACTTCAAAGTTGCCGGTACCAAAGACGGCGTTACCGCTTTGCAGATGGATATCAAAATTACGTCCATTACCAAAGAGATTATGCAGACCGCTCTGGCACAGGCTCACGAAGGCCGTATTCATATTCTGGGCGAAATGGCCAAGGCTATTTCCGAAGCCCGGCCGCATGTTTCCGACAAAGCGCCGCGCATTGTCGCGATTAAGATTCCGGTTGACAAGATCCGCGAGGTCATCGGCACCGGCGGCAAGGTTATCCGCGAGATTGTCGAAAAGACTCATACCAAAATTGATATCTCCGATGACGGTATTGTCAAAATCGCTTCCATGAAGAAAGAGGAAGGCGATGCCGCTCTCGAATGGATTATGGGTATTGTTGCCGAACCCGAGGAGGGCAAAATCTATCACGGCACGATTACCAAGATTATGGATTTCGGCGCGTTTGTCCGCTTCCTCGGCACAACCGAAGGTCTGGTTCATATTTCTGAAGTCAAGAACGAGCGCATTGCCTCGGTTTCCGACTACTACAAAGAAGGCGACCAGATTTGGGTCAAGTGCATGGGCTCCGACAACCGCGGCAAGATCCGCCTGTCGGCCAAGAGGGTTAACCAGGAGACCGGCGAAGACCTCGAAAAATAGCCGTTTGATTGGTCGGCGTCTGTTTTTGGGCGTCTGACGTAAAGCGAGTTTTGATTACCGGCGGAGAAATCCGCCGGTTTTTTGTGGAAACAGCGTTTTGCCGTGCTTGACCGTTTTGCGGTTCGGACATAAAATAAAACAGTTTCTTTAAGCATTAGTTTTCTAAATTTATGTCGGACTTAATATAATTATATGCTATGGATGACTTTAGAACAATTGTTATACCGGTTTTGTTTCTGGCGGCCTGTATTGTCTTTCTTTATTGGCGGATTGCTGTTGCTGTCCGTAGAGCCAGAAAGCTGAAAAGAAGAGTGGTTGTTGCCCGGGTTAAGGTTGAAAAAAACGGTATTTGGGTATGCAAGTTTTTTCTCTACGGCGATCATGCGGGGTTCTTCTCTCACAAGCCGTCCGGCGACAGGGTGAAAGCTCAGATTGTCGGTTATGACGAGAAAAACGGAATCTACAAACTTGAGGAATTTAAGGAAAACAATGAACTCTGCTGCATGTAGGCCGCGCTTTTTCAATTGACAAGGTCTGGGGAATTTTCTCAGACCTTGTTTGGCATCCGGAGGCAGAAAAAATCCTTGAAAAATAAGAAAAAAAGGTGTATGAGTCGATTCACCTGTCGAAGCACCCCTGGAGGCTTGGGCAGGAATGTTTTTTTAATATAAAAGGAATTTTACCATGGTAAATATTACATTTAATGCTGAAAAGCGTGAGAAAGCAGGTAAGGGGGCAGCTCGTGCATGTCGTCGCGAAGGTCGTATTCCCGCCGTTATCTATGGCGGCAAGAAAGAGACCGTTATGATTTCGCTGCACCCGGTTGAGTTGGAAAAAGCTCTGGATACCGTCGGTTTTTATGACGCGGACATCGAAATCGTTCTGGACGGCAAAAAAGTTAAGGTTTCTTGTCAGGACGTACAGTTCCATCCGGTGAGCGATGCGCCGATTCACGTCGATTTTTTGAGAAAGTAGTCGACGAACGCGTATAGCGGTCATATAATATAAAAACACGGGTTGGCGATATCTTCATGTGCTTTGTTGTACACTTCGGTTCGCCGCCCTTATTTTTTGTTGTATGTTCCGCTTTTCATAGTCTTAAATAGTGCAAGAGTTTAAGTTTAATGTTTCTGATCGTTGGTTTGGGCAATCCCGGAATTGAATACGCCGAAACGCGTCACAACGTCGGCTTTATGACGGCGGACGCATTGGCCGGCGCGTACGGGTTCGGGCCGTTTCGGCAGAAGTTTGACGGGCTGGTTGCCGAAGGGCGAATCGGCGGCGAAAAAATTTGTCTGCTCAAGCCGCAGACTTATATGAACCTGTCCGGCAATTCCGTGGTTAAGGCCGCGCATTTTTATAAAATTCTGCCGCAAAACATTATCGTTATTCATGACGATATGGATTTGCCGGTTGGCAAAGTCAAAGCCAAGCTCGGCGGCGGCGCCGGCGGACATAACGGTTTAAAGTCCATTGATGCGGCGGTCACGCCCGGGTATAATCGTATCCGAATCGGCGTCGGGCATCCGCAGGGCGGCGGCGAAGCGGTGGTGAATCATGTGCTGAGTCGGTTTTCCAAAGCCGATGCCGAGCTGTTGGCGGCCGATATTGAGGCGGTGGTTCAGAATATCGGCCTGGTGATTGAAAAGGGCGTCGCCGCGTTTTCAAGCCGGATCGGCGAATTGGCAGTAAAGAAATAGGGAGTTTTTATTATGGGTTTTAATTGCGGAATCGTCGGTCTGCCCAATGTCGGCAAATCTACGCTTTTTAACGCTCTGACGCAGACGATTGCGGCGCAGGCGGCTAATTTTCCGTTTTGCACGATTGAGCCGAATACCGGCCGCGTGGCGGTGCCTGACAAGCGATTGGACAAGCTGGTCGAGATGGTGCAGCCGAAGTCGGTGGTGCCGACGCAGCTTGAGTTTGTCGACATTGCCGGTCTGGTTAAAGGCGCGTCCAAAGGCGAGGGGCTGGGCAACCAGTTTCTGGCCAATATTCGCGAGGTTGACGCCATTATCCATGTCTTGCGCTGTTTCGAAAACGAGAACATTACCCACGTCGAGGGCAGCGTCGATCCGATCCGCGACGCCGAAATCGTTGAGACCGAGCTGATGATTGCCGATTTGGATTCGCTCGAAAAGCGTTTTGATCAAGCCCAGAAAAAAGCGCGCGGCGGCGATAAGGAAGCGATTGTCAACGTCAGCGTCATGGAGCCGGTGATTGCTGCGCTCAAAGCCGGAAAACCCGCCCGTACGGCAATGCCGGACGCCTCAAACAAAGATGCGCTTAAGGCTTATAAAATGCTTCAGCTGCTGACTTCGAAGCCGGTTTTGTACGTGTGCAACGTTGACGAAGAATCGGCGGCGCAGGGCAATGAATTTTCCAAGCGCGTGTTTGAAAAAGCCAAAGCCGAGAATGCGCAGGCCGTCATTATTTCGGCCGAAATCGAAGCGGAAGTCGCCCAGCTCGAATCCGAAGAAGAAAAACAGGAGTTTTTGGAATCGCTTGGCTTGAGCGAGACCGGACTGACCAAAATTATCCGTGCCGGATATGACCTTTTGGGGTTGCAGACGTATTTTACGGCCGGGCCGAAAGAGGTGCGCGCCTGGACGTTCCTCAAAGGTTCGAAAGCGCCGCAGTGCGCCGGCATTATTCACTCCGATTTTGAACGCGGTTTTATTCGCGCCGAGACGATTTCGTATGACGATTACGTCAAATTCGGCGGCGAGCAGGCCTGCAAAGAGGCCGGTAAAATGCGCTCCGAAGGGAAGGAGTATGTGGTGCAGGACGGGGATTTGCTGAATTTCTTATTTAACGTCTAAAGAAAGCTTGTTTAGCTGGTGACTGATACAGATTTCGCGGGTCGGTGACATCCTCATGTACGCTTTATGTACACTCCGGTGTCACCGCCCTAAAATCTTATTATTCACACACGCTATCCAAGCTTTTTGAAAATATGAGAAAAAGAAAATTTTTGACCGCAGAGTCATAAAAATTTTCTTTTAAGAGAGGAAATAAAAATGCGTTTGGCTTTGTTTCAGCCCGATATTCCGCAAAACACGGGGACGATGATGCGGCTTTGCGCCTGCGTCGATCTGCCGATAGATATTATCGAGCCCTGCGGCTTTGTTTTCAACGACAAGGCAATGCGCCGCGCCGGCATGGATTATCTGGACATGGTCGATTACCGCCGCCATGATTCGTGGGCGGATTTTCTGCAATATCGTGCGGAGCATCCCGAGGCGTACGGGCGTATCGTTCTTTTGACGACTCATGCCAGCGAGCCTTATGTCAATTTTGAATTTCGCGAAAACGACATTATCCTGATGGGGCGCGAATCGGCCGGCGTTCCCGAAGAAGTGCACCGTCTTGCCGACGCGCGTCTGCTTATTCCGATGAATGAAAAAGCCCGTTCGATCAACGTTGCCGTATCGGCGACAATGGTGGTTGGGGAGGCTTTGCGCCAAACAAAATGGAAAGGCTGCTCTGCGGTCGATTAGTGCGTTGTCTTCGGGTATTTTGAAATTCATGACCTCTTTGTACACTAAAATTTCAAAATACCTCGACGCCTACTACTCGACTCACATATCAACCTTTTTCGAGAGTGGTTTTTGGGATACTCCGGTGTCGCTGCTTTTTGCTTGTTACGGAAGCGGTTATCTGCTCCGTTTGATACCCATTATTTCGCGGGCAATTCGCTGTGATTGGGCATATTTTTTGGCCGCTTCTTTATTGGGCGTTATCGGGTTGCCGTCTTTGTCTTTGGAGAAAAACTCTTTGACGTCGTATTGAGTCAGGTGTTTTTTGAGCTTTTCTTTGCGCTGTTCGGGCGTTTCGTCGGCTTTTGACGCTTCGCTTCCGTATTCAATATAGAAGTGCATAGACGCTTCCATGGCCTTTTTGTACGCAACAGTCGCTTTTTGAACAGCCTGATGCGTCGGGTTGGCATTGAGGGCATCCTGCGCTTTTTCTACGGCGGCGTCGTCTTTTTTATTTTTGGCGTCGTTAAGTTCCTGCGTCAGACGTTTGTATTCGGCATCCTTGGCGGCATCGGCGTTGACTTTGTCGAAATCTGTCTTGCTTGCGTTAAGGGTTTCGCCCAGTTCTTTTCTTTTTTGAGGAACATAAATTTTCATGATGTCCGCATATTCGGGGTATTCCTTAAGTTCGTCAAGTTTGGGCGCGTTGTTCATTTTGAGGCCTTTTTCGAGGCAGGCCAGATATAGTTTGGCTTTATATTCGGGGTGTTCTTCAAATTTGCCGAAATTAACAGCCTTATATCCGAGTTCCTGAGCCGTTTGGCACAATGTGCGGAATGTTTGGATGTCGCCTTCGACGGCGACTTTGCTGCGCGACGAGAAAACCATTTTGTCATCGCCGTCGCGGAAGCAGAGGCGTTCCGGGTGTTCCGGATCGTCGTATTCTTCAAAACCGGTTTTTTCTTTTCCTTTGGCAATGCCGACAGCTTTGCGCACTTCTTCTTTCCAGCCGTCGTCATGTTCGCCGCTGTCATGGACCTTGTCGTCAATATTCAGAGTATCGTCATTTTGCGGCGCCTGGTATTCGGCGACGAATTTGGCCTTGTCTTCGGCTTTCCAAAACTCTTCGGCAAGTTTAAGGTCTGCCGCAAGATTGTCGTGGCTGCATTTGCGGAGCAGTTGTTGCAGCAGGATGATGTCGGCGCTGTTGTTGCGGTCGTCGCGATGTCCTTCGTTGATGTCTTTGAGGGCCGCTTTGGCGAAATCTTTGTCGACTTTATGATGCGCGTCGATCTCTTCATGGGTGAAGAACGGAGATTTTTTTGCAATTTGTTTGCTTAGCGTTTCAATCGAATCGGCTTGTATTGCCTCAAGAATTATTCTGCTGCTTACCGTTGCGCAGTCACTGCGGTTGCCGTCGGTCAGCGCTTGGGCGTTTGTTGTAAACGTATAGCCGTTGCCTGTGAGCGTGGCAGCAAGGTCTTTTTTGACCTCGTCATAGGATGCACCGCCGAGCTGTTCAAAAAGATAGGCTTTGTCTCCTTCGATGCAGAGAGCCATGGCATGGTTGACACCGTAATTGCTGGCAGCAATCGGAAGCAGAACTTTTTTGTATTTTTTAGCCGCTTTTATGGCTTGCAGAGACGCTGCGAGCGTTTTCAGGTCGGTGTCTTTTTTGTTTTTATCTATCGGCTGCGGACTGCAAATCAGGATATCGTTTTCGGAAGTCTGCTGTTCCCGGACGGCTTGGAGAACTTGATTGGGATCGCAGATATCTGCAAAATCGCAGTTGCAGTATTTGGCCGTTTCGCGCATAACATGGTTTAAGACGACGTGCGTCATTCCGCCGTCGTAGTTTCCGGGCTTTTTGGCAACAAAGCTGTTTAGTTCGTCGATTTCTCTTGCTTTATCTGCAGTTCCGTCTGCTGCCGCGGGATAGGTTAAGAAAGCCATGTTCGTTCTCCAAAGTTTTGTTTATGACATTATATTATCACACAAAAAGTATTTTGTCTAATATTTTGTCATAAATCAGAAAAGGTTTTTAAACTCCGTCAGCGTCTGCGCTCGCAGATAGGGGTTGCAGCGTTTTTCCTCGGCCAGCGTGAACGGGCCGGCCGGAAGCCCCTGTTTCAGATTGGCGTCGGCTTTGGCGAGATAGCTGCGGATATCCGGGCTGCCGTTGTTGAAGGCAAAAGCGTCGTGTGCGCCGTGGGGCGTGTATTCGTGGCCGGGATAAAACAAAGTGTC